>CAYTJV010000493.1:0-5975 GCA_964438165.1 uncultured Planctomycetaceae bacterium
GCCGCTGGCCGAAGCCCTCGCCACGGCCCCGTTTGTGCCCAATGGGGCCACGGAAATGGTCGCCACGGCGGAGCGCACCGGGACCCTGGGCATGGTCACCCAGGTGATCGGCGAGTTCTACGAAGAAGAAGGCGAGACGCGGCTCCGCGAGCTGGCCACCATGATCGAGCCGCTGGTGATTGTCGTCATGGGCGTGGTGGTGGCTTGCGTCGTGTTGTCCGTGATGCTGCCGATGTTCGAGTTCGCGACCTTCGCACAACAGGGAGCGTGAGGAACGAGATGATGAGAAGCAAGATGGATTGGGCGAAATCGGGCTGGATGGTCTGGTCCGGCGTCGCCGTGGCGGTCGTGCTGCTGGCGAGCAATTACCCCTATTTTTCCAGGACCGCTCAAGGCGACGTTCGCGAGACGCCTCGCCCCGAGATGTTCCTCAGCGGCGGCGCCCGATCGGAAGTCGTGCTGAAGGAGGTCTTGGAGACGCTCAAGCGCATCGACGCGCGCCTGGAGCGTTTCGAGAAAGCCCTCCGCGACGCCGAACCCGAGGCCAATCGCCAGCCGGCAGCCCAGGCCGAGCCCGGCGGCGCCATGGTTGAGCAGCAAGTGCCCGGGGGCGCCGTAGGCGAAATGGACCCGGCAAAGTAAGGGAGTCTTAAGAAGTGTTCGCTGGCCGTTCGAAAGGTTGGATTGGCATCGACCTGGGGACCCGGGCCATCAAGTTGGCCCAGGTCGAGCGCGTCGGTGCGCAGTTCCGGCTGGCCAGCGCTCGGGTCATCCGGCGCGGTCCGGCGGCCGGCGACAACGGATCGCCCGATGCCGCCGTCGCCTGGTGGGGCGACGTGTGCCGCCGCGAGACGCTGCGAGAGGGATTCAGCGGGCGCCGGGCGGCCTGCGTCCTGTCGGCGTCCGAGACCGACCTGCGGGCAGTACACATTCCCGAGGGGGTGGAGGCCGAGCGCCACGCCATGATCGCCAGCGAACTGGAGACGATCTACACCGGCAATGCGGCCGCTCGCGTGTTTGATTACTGGGAGACGCATCCCCAGTCGTCCGCGGGCCAGTCCAACCTGGAAAGCGTCACCGTGCTGTCGGTGGCCGAAGACGAGGCGGTGGACGTGGCGACCGGCCTCTCCCGGTCGGGGTTCCACTGCGAAGCCCTCGACGGCTTGCCGCTGGCCCTGGCCCGCGCCGTCCAACTGGCCTCGGCGGTTCCGTGCGAGACCCCGATCGCGGCCCTCGACTGGGGCAGCACGAGCGCGACGTTCTGCATCGTTCGCGACGGGGGAGCGGTGTTCACGCGGCACCTGCGCGACTGCGGGTTCGCGGCCCTGCCGGCCGCGGTCGCGGAGGCGTTGACCCTCTCGGTGGACGACGCCGAGCAACTGCTCGCAACGCACGGCTTGTGCGATCCAACCAGGCGCGACGACGCCCTGTTCGACGTTCAGGAAATCCTCAGCGACATTTCCAGCGAGCCGCTGAGCACCATCGTCGCCCAACTCGATAAGACCCTCGCGTATCCGGAGCTTCACCGGTCGGGCCTGGTTCCGGAGAGGATTTGGCTCTTCGGAGGCGGGGCCACGGTGCGCAACGTGTCGGCAGTGCTCTCGGAGCGGATCGGCTTGCCGGTCCAGGCCTGGACGCTGCCGCAGTCCGGGGCCGGAGAGGGGATCGGCCCCTCGCCCCCGCTTCCACTTTTGGGACCCGCGATCGCCTTGTCGGCGATGGCCTGGCTGCCATGAAAACGCACCTCAACCTACTCCCGTGGCGATGCCGCCGAACGCAGATCATCTGGCTGCGTTTCCGACAATGGCTATGGCCCTGCTGCATCGCCGCGGCAGCGATCGTGGTCTGTCTGGCCGCCCAAGCGTCCCGGTATGCCGCCGCGCGCCAGCGCCTGGAGGAATTGGATCGCGAGCACCTTCCTCTGGAATCGCTCGACGCGCAGGTCGCCGCCCTGCAAGGACGGATTCAACTGCAAAGCCGCGAGATCGACGCCGTTCGCCAATTGGAGGGTTCCCGGCCGACGCTGACCCTCTTGGGACTGGTGAGCCAATGCGCCCGCGACTGCCAAGGACAACTGCAAGTGGAGACCCTTTCGTTCCAGGCAGCCACTCAACGGGCGAAGGCGGCCGCCCACTGGCCGCAAGCGGCCAACGAGCCATCGAAGACGACAAGCAAAGCCCCCGGCCAACCGGCGAAGACCGCGGCCAAGGAGCCGGCCGAGCCCGAGGGGGACTCGACCCTGGTGACGATCAAAGGCGTGGCGCTGGACAACCTCTCGGTGGCGCGGTTCATCGCCGCCTTGCGGCAAACGAAGGCCTTTCGCCGCGTGGACTTGAAATCGACCAAGGAGCAGCCGATGGGCGCGTGCCGCGTCTGCTCCTGGCTGGTGGAGTGTGGGTATTAGGAATGGTTGACCACGATCCGGCCAGAAAACTGAAGCTGCTCGGCAACGGCTTGCACGCGGCCGGGCTGGCGACGGTCCTGCTCGTGGCAGCGGCCGGCTACGCTTTCCTGCTCCGGCCCGTGAGCTCTCGGACCGACGCCTGCACGGCTCGCTCGAACCTGTTGGAGGCCCGCCTCGATAGCGCCGACAAGCGGCGCGCCGAGCATCAGGAGTTGAGCCGGCGGTCGGCGGCCCTGGCGCAAGAGGCCTCCGCGCTGGCCAAACGCGTGCCCGACGAGCCCCTGGAGGCCGAGTTCCTCTCGCAGGTGGCGGCCGTCGCCGGCCAGCTCGGACTGAAAATCCTCGACTACCGGCCGGCAGTCGCCAGAGCGCAGGAGAACTGCTCGCAGATGGAGATTCAACTATCGTGCTCGGGTCCGTATCGCAGTCTGTGCGGCTTCCTTGATCGTCTGGGGGCTTTCGAGCGACTCTCGCGCGTCACCCAGGCCGAGGTCACCTCGGCCGGATCGGAAGGCTGCGCGATCCAGATGACGCTGGTGGTGTTTTTCCGCCTGGCAACCGCGGCAGACGCGCCGGCGCCCGAAACCAAGTCTGGAGGCGTGAAGCGTGGCTGAGCCCGAAACAGGCCCCAAACCGATCGCCACTCCCCGCCAGTTGCTGGTGGTGGGCGTGCTCGGCGTTGTCCTGGCGATCGTGCTCATCGGGCAATTCGGGGGCGCTACGGGCAAGCCGGGCGACGCCGCGGTGAAGGCAAGCCCCAAGGAAAGAGCATCCCAGGCCGGCCAGGCTAGCGGCCCCAAGTCGGCCGCGGCTTCAGCGGCTCGATCGGCCCAGGCCGCGACGCCCAAGCCGGCGCCCTTTGCCTGGCCCAAGCTCAGCGCCGAGGTCGCGGCGCAGTACGATCCTTTTGCCCTCCCCGAGCCCCTGGCCCGGAAGATCACCGAGGTCAATCCGGCCAAAGTAGATCGCAAGTCCGGCATTCCCCCTCCGAAGCGAGACGTCAGCGCGGAAAACGTGGCGGCATTGAAGAGCAAGGGGATTGCCTTGATCGTGCGCACCCAGCGCGGCGCGGTGGCTATGGTCGGCAACCGCGTGGTACGGGTCGGCGACATGCTCGAAGGTCATCGCGTAGTCGCGATCGACTCAAGCGGCGTTCTGTTGGCGCCGGCCGACCGCCAGGAGTCACACGAGGTGCACAAATGACCGCTGCCAGGATGGCTTACGGTGCTCAGTTCAAGTGTCCCTCCGGGACACCAAGGCGCGATCCGGTTCTCCCACCCAGCGATGAATCGCTGGGCTATTATCAAATGCCCCTCCGGGGCAAGAGGCTTCGACAACGCTCGCGGAAGTTGTTTTCCGGGCTCACGACCATCGTGGCGATGTTCGGCTTGGCCTTTACCGTCGGGGCCGCAACGGCCCAAACCATCCGCGACACTTCCTTGCCGCTGCCCGCGATGGTGGACAGGTCTGTCGTGCCCGCCGCCTGGGCGCCGCCGTCTCCGCCGACAGCTTCGGCTCCGAGTGGAACTCGTCCCGCCAACTCGTTGCGCGACAAGCTCCGCTCGGCTGCCTCGCGCATGCGTGCGGAGGAACTGCCGCCGCCGAACGTCAACGGTGACGCTGTGCCACAGGGCCCCGGACCCGCGCCGAGCGAGCCGCGATCGCCAAGAACGCCGATCCGCATTCCCCTGGGTTCGCCCGTGCCCGCCGACCGCGTCGAGATCAAGCAGTCGGGCGACAAGGTGTCGCTTTCGGTTCGCGAAACGCCTTTGAACCGGCTGCTGGTGCTGATGGGACAGCAACTCGGAGTCAACATTGTCTGCGCCGACAACCTCACCACGCCGGTTTCGGTCTCGCTGGAGCAGGTGCCGCTGGAGGACGCGCTCTCGGCCGTCTGCTCGACGGCCGGCGCCTGCTGGGCGCTGAACAACGGGATCGTCCACGTTTCCAGCCTCAACGCCACGGCGAAGCTGCCGGCCGAGATCCAAGGGCGGCAGGTGCGCGTGTTCCGGCTGGACTACATTGCCGCAAAAGACATCGAGACCGCGATCAAGCCCATGCTTTCCCCGGTCGGCCAGTCGTTCGTGACCGAGACCAAGACCCAGGACAACCGGCGGACCCAGGAAACCGTCGCGGTGCAGGACCTGCCCAGCTATCTGCGGACCATCGAGCAGTACGTGGCCGAGTTGGACCGCCGGCCGCGTCAGGTGCTGATCGAGGCCCACGTGCTGGCGATCGACCTGAATTCCGACCTCGTACACGGCGTGAATTTCAAGCACCTCTTCGCCCACCTGGCCCAGGCAAACCTGACGGTCCAAGGATTTGCCGCCAATGCCCCGCAGGCTTTCCTGTTCACGTTCGATGGAAGTCACCTGGACACGCTCGTCCAGGCCCTCCGGACGCAGTCGGCCGCCAAGACGCTCGCCTCGCCCAAGGTGCTGGTGCTCAACGGGCAAGAGGCCCGGATGCAGGTCGGCCGGCAAGACGGCTACCGCGTCCAGACGACCACCGAAACCAGCACGATGGAGAGCGTGAATTTCCTTGAAACGGGCGTGATCCTCCGCGTCACGCCGCGGATCAGCGCCGACAACCAGATCCTCATGCACGTCAAGCCCGAAGTCTCCGACGGCGAGGTGGACGCCAAGACGGAGCTGCCCAATTCCAAGACCACCGAGGTCGAAACCGACGTCATCCTCCCCGATGGCCGCGGCATGGTGATCGGCGGCCTGATCGACGAGAAGGACATCGAAGAGCAGCAGAAGGTGCCGGTGTTGGGCGACGTCTGGCTGGTAGGCCGCATCTTCCAGCGGCGGAAGGTCACCCGCCAGCGCCGGGAGATCATCATTTGCCTGGTTCCGCGGATCGTCCCCGACCAGCTTGCCTGCGACGACCGGCACGAGTTCGAAGTCATGCGGACGCAAACGCCTTTGGTGACTCCGAACCTGCAGCGATATCCGCGGCCCTGGGAGGCAACCCTGCCCGACGCCGTCGAAAAACCCTTCCGCGTGAAGAACCACCTTCCGGGCTCGAAGCACGGTGGCGCGGCGTCGGGCGAAGATCAGCCGTTGCCCTATGGGTGCCCGGTCGAGACCATCCCGTACTACTCCGGCGAGCTGCCCGCGGAGATCGCTCCGCTCCCGTCGTCCCCGCCGGACCAGTCGGCCCAGGAGCCGCGGCAGGAGCCGATCCGCCAAACCATGCACAAGACCGTAACGTATCCGGAGCCGAGGAACCAACGATGAGCGATCACCTGCCCCTACCACCCGAGTTGTGGCACCTGATGGAGAAGCGGTCCGAAGCAAACCGCCGCAAGCGATCGCGCCGTATCGGCTCGCGCCGCCAGGTGGACCTCGGCCTGCTGGGAACGCTGGAATCGACCGGCGAGCTGGACCAGGTCGTTCTGGAAGAACGCCGCGCGACGGCTGAGCGCCGCAAGCTTCCCAGTCGCCGCCGTCGCAAGCGCCGCACGGGCCAGCGCCGCGAGCCATGAGCCCCCTGCCAGCTTGCCCAGCATGAGACCCCTGCCAGCTCGCGGGCTGTCGGGTTAAGTTTTTGGCGGCTTCATGAAAGA
>CAYTJV010000494.1:0-5974 GCA_964438165.1 uncultured Planctomycetaceae bacterium
CCTCGCCCGGCGTCGGCGCCAAAGGTGGGGGATGACGCGGGGGCCAGGTCGTCTCTATTGGGGCAGCCGGGCGCGCGTTTGGCCGGCTCACCGAGCGCTGCTCCCAGTCGGAGCGTTCTTCGGAGACAGCCGGTTTGGGTTGCTTCCAGACCAACTGTGCTGCCGCCTTTCCAGGGGATATGGTCAGGAGCCAGGTCGCAAAAACTGCTCCTAGTGTGCAAAACCGTTTAGCCTTCATGCCTAGTTCCTCGAATTGGGGGGGCGGAACACGGGCGCGCTCAAAACGTAGTTCTGGGCGTTGCACGGTTATCGGACGCTTCCCAACCAGAACTTCCGTTAAAGTTTATATTATCGAAAATGTCATCGCATACACCCCAAGTTAACACTGGCCTTGGCTGCCGCGCCTGACCCACTTCAAGTCGCCCCTCGGCACGCGTATAACCAAGCGCAGCAAGCGGGCTGATTGGGCTGTAGGTCAGGCTTTCCAGCCTGACGGCCCAATTGTCAGGCTGGAAAGCCTGACCTACGTGGCCGCACAATTGCACGTAGTTCTCGTGAGGATCATACGATGGAAACGGCCGCGACCGAGCTGAAGCGCGACTTGATCGGCGTGAAGATTGAAGATCTCGATACGCCAGCCCTGTTGTTGGACTGGCCGACTTCGCAGCGGAATCTCCAGCGCATGGCCACGTTTTTTCGCGGCCGCCCGTGCCGGCTGCGCCCTCATTTTAAGAACCACAAGTGCCCGGAACTTGCCCGGCGCCAGCTAGAGGCTGGCAATTGCGTGGGCGTCACCTGTGCGAAACTGGGGGAGGCCGAAGTGCTGGCCGCGCGAGGGTTCAACGACGTGCTGCTCGCCAACCAGGTGGTGGGGCCGCGGAAGATCGCCCGTCTGGTGGATCTCGCCCGGCGTATCCGCATCGGGGTGGCCGTGGACGATGCCGAGCAAGCCCAGGCCATTTCCAAGGCGGCTGCGGCGGCCAAGGCGACCGTGGGCGTGCTGGTGGAGGTGGACATCGGCATGGGACGCTGCGGCGTGCCGCCGGGCCGGCCGGCACTCGAACTGGCCCGCGCGGTGCGACAGATGCCCGGCCTCCGCTTCGACGGGCTCCAGGCTTATGAAGGGCACGTCGTCTACGTCAACAACTTTGAGCGGCGTGCGGAGTTCGCGCGTCAGGCCATGGCTCAGGCAGTCCAGACGCGGGAATTGTTGGAAGATGACGGCATCCCGGTGGCCGTGGTCAGCGGCGGGTCTTCGTCGACCTACCAGATCAGCGGCCAGATGGCCGGGGTCGATGAAATTCAGGCCGGAACCTATCCGACCATGGACTGGCGGTACGCCGAGCTGGCGCCGGAATTCGAGGTCGCTTTGTCGGTGGTCGCACGGGTGCTGAGCAAGCGGCCGGGAGTGGCCGTGCTCGACGTCGGCGCCAAGGGGGCCGGGTGCGAGTTCGGACCGCCGCGGATCGAAGGGCACCCGGAAGTCGAAACGCCCTGCCCGCTGGCCGAGGAGCACTGCGTTGTGCGCAACGCCCCCAATGCGTGGCGCGTGGGCGATGTGGTCCGCCTCTTTCCCAGCCATGCCTGCACCACCTGCAACCTCTATCGGCAGCTCCACGTGTGCGAGGATGGACGGGTGGTCGACTTGTGGCCCATCGAAGGATCGGGGAGACTGGATTGAGGGCCGCGCGGGGAATGTCAGACAGGAAGATGGGAGGACAAGAAGATAAGATGAGAAGAAGATGATCTTGTGGTCTGCTGGCCTTCATCTTCCTGTCCCCTCATTTTCCTGTCTCTCCTTCTCTAACTTCCCAGACACGTTCCAAGGAGCCGAGGGATGTCAGCCGGTTTTGACCCCTTGTACAAGTGGCTTGGAATTCCTCCGGATGAGCAGCCCCCGCACTGCTACCGTTTGCTGGGCCTGGAGATCTTTGAAGAGAATCTCGACGTGATCGAGAGTGCCGCCGACCGCCAAATGGCCTACTTGCGGACCTTTCAAACCGGACCGAACGTCCAGCTCGCCCAGGAGGTGCTCAATCAAGTTGCCGTGGCGAAGTCGTGGCTCCTTAATCCCGAGAGAAAAGTCCAATACGACGCTTGGCTCCGGGAGCAACTCGGCTTGAGTCCGCCATCGGCGCCTCCGGTGGCCGCGCCTGCCCCGCAGGTCCAAGAGGCGGGGCTCGACTTTGGCGACCTGTTGGGCAACACCGACCCCTACGTCCAGTCGCGTCGCAGGATTAAGAAGGGCCGCCGACGGCAGTGGTTGGGCGTGGGAATCTCGCTGGTGGCGGCGATCCTCGCCGTGGGCATCTTGGTTGTGGTGGCCCTGAAGCTCCAGGAGGGTTCTTCCCAGGAGGGCACGCTTGAGGTGGAGTGGCCCGAGGCCGAACGCGAGGGCGGATCGCTCCAACTCGACGGCAAGCCAGCCGCCGTGGCGCCCGGCGACAAGACCGCCTTCTCTCTCCCGATGGGGAGGCACCAGGTGACGTTCACGCGTCCCGGGTACAAGCCCTACGAATTGACCGAGGGAGTAACGGCCGGAAGAACCTCGACCGTGCGGCCGGTGTGGCGTAAGGCCGGCGCCCGGGACGAAGAGGCCAAGTCCGAGTCCTCCGACGAAAAGGGCAATTCGATGGCGAAGAAGTCGGGATCGGCCAAAGACGAAACCGACGAGTTCAGCTTCGATAAGAAAGACAAGCCGCAAGTTAAAGACAAGCCGGAAGTTCCGACCAAGGACGAATCTGCCGAGGGGAAGAAGTCTGCGGGCGATGAGAAGGCCGAGGCCAAGCCGGCCGCCTCCCCCAAGGCTTCGGATCCCACGGAGCGATTAGAACTGCCCAACGAAGCGGCCCGGCAGAAGGCCCGCCAAACCGTTCGGGAAGTCTACAAATCGCAGCTCGACGCTGCCGGCAGTGCGTCGGACAAGCAGGTCTTGGCCAAGCGACTCCTCCAGGAGGCAATGCAGACCCAGAACGATCCCGAGGGACAGTTCGCGCTGCTCCAGACCGCAGAGGAATTGGCGGTCGAATCGGGGGACGGCCTGACCGCGTTCTCGGCGATTGAAGAAATGTCGCAGCGCTACCGGGTCGACGCCTTGGATCTGAAGAGCCGGGTCCTCGACACCTTTGCCAAGAAAGCCCGCTTGCCCGAGCAACACAAGTCGGTAGCCGACGAGGCGCTCCGCCTGGCCGACGAGGCGACGGCGGAGGGCAGGCTCCCCTTGGCCACGCAGCTCAGCAAGCTGGCCACGCGCGAGGCCACCAAGGGCCGCGACAAGGAGACGCTCCAGCGCAGCCGGGCCCGGGCCAAGGAGCTGGAGGAAATCACCGCGGCCTACGAGGACGTGAAGGTGGCCACCGCCACCTTGGCCGAGAAGCCTGAAGACCCGCAGGCCAATCTCGTGCTCGGCAAATACCATTGCTTCCTGCGCGGCGACTGGCAGACGGGCCTGCCGATGCTGGCCCGGGGAAGCGACGCCAACCTCAAGGCCCTCGCCCGGCGCGACTTGGAGGGAGCTTCGGTGCCGGAGGCCCAAGCCGCTCTGGCCGACGAGTGGCGGGCCCTTGCCGGAAAGTCGAGCGGACTGGCCAAGCGGCAACTGCAATCCCGGGCCGCCCACTGGTATCACAAGGCCCTGCCCGGCCTGTCGGGCCTCGCCAAGGCCGCCGCCGACCGGTGGCTCAAGGAGTTCGGCGCTCCCCAAGACGCGAAGGAATCACCCTCCGAGGAATAAACCGAGTCCGTGTGAAGGTCGTCAACATGTCATCTTCACATTCCGGCCGGGAGTGTCGTTTCACGCGTCGATCTTCCCGCAGCACGGCCACGTCGGCATCGTGCTGCGGCGGTCGTAGGGCAAGCAGCTTGCTTGCCCGTGAGAAGTATCGGGGCAAGCTGGCAGCTTGCCCTACGACTACAGGTCGATGCCCGATTGCTGATAGAACAGCACGCGGCGGCGGCGGCGGCGGATCTGCACGGGACGGACAAAAGCCCTCAGCATGCCCCACGTGTGGTGAGGTATCCGGAAATGCGTCGCGGCAATGCGATGTTCGGATGCCTCGTCCGGGCATTCACGGATGGGCACGACGAGCCACTCAAGCACTTCGGTCTCAAGGGTCGGATCGACGACTTTGCTGCCCTGGGTCTTCATGGCTGGGTCCTCCAATGGCGTGGGCCGCGACTGGCTGGCAGGCATAATCGCGTGGGTCGGGGGTCGTCTTTGAGCAAACCGCGTGCCAATATCTGTGGCGACTGTCGTAAGTCTTATGTTGTTAAGTTGTTATGATTTTCATCCGGCTCACTAGCGAGCGTCCGCCGGGGTAAAGTGCTCTCAACCGGGGAGCCTCGGCGCATCAAATGGCAACACGGTGTTGCGTAATCGCCACGCAGTCTCGATACGTGCGACGCCTTCCACCAGTCCCTTCGGCTCCCGGTAGGCAACGACTTCGACACGCGTGGCGGAGGTCTGGAGGCTTGTCGGCCGCCGAACACTGCCATCGGGTAAGAATGGGCTATACGTAGCCTCCAAAGTCAGGTTACTCGGAAAAGACCCAGGGCCGTTTGCCCAAACATCTTTTCCTGCGGTGGGGCTTGGAGAACGGAAGGAACTACTGTATCTTTCGGGTCTGATTTGGGAGAATGACATTGGCGAGTCGGTGAGCGGGCCCGCACTGTCGGCGCCCGGGGCGGCTGCCCCAAGGGCTTGGCCCATGCTCGGCGACCTATTCTGTACTTCTGTACCGTGGCGGAATCTACGTCAGGGAGCGATCGATGCAGGTCCTTGTCGGCTGGGACAACCCAAACGAGGCGGAAACGATCGGACTATTCCTCAACGTTGGCGACATCCAGGCCAAGATCACCACCGAACCCGAGGAGTTTGAAAACTCAGCGGCGATGGGAGTTTGGGACGTGATCATGTTGGCCCTCAATTTCCCCTCGACGGAACAGTCCTTTGCGCTGTTCACGAAGATCCGCGCTTTGCAGCCGGAGGCGCCCGTGCTGGGCGCGTGCTACCAGGGGCAGGTGGTGCACTTGGCCCGGTTCATGTCGCACGGGCTGCACTCGTTTGTCACGCGGGACCCCGGCGGTGAGTTCATCCTTCTTCTGGGATCGCTGATCGAGTCGGCCAATGCCGCGATGCTCGCCCAGCGGGCGCGCCAACTGACAGAGCGGCTCCGCGAGGAAATCGAGTCGGTGCGTCAGCTCCAGGAATCGGTGATCCCGCGCGACATTCCCACGCCGCCGGGCTACCATATTTCCGCCCGCTATGAGCCCGCCCAGATCCGCGTCCTCGGCGGCCAGCCCGTGATCCTCGCCGGGGGCGACTATTACGACATCTTCGGCATGGACGCCGACAACCTCATCCTGTTGGTGGGCGACGCCGCCGGCCACGGCATCAAGGCGTGCATGTCGATCATGACCATGCGGACCTTGATCCGCATGATCCACGACAAGAGCTACGTCGACACGGCGCACTTCGTGGCCGAAGTGAACCAGCGCCTGGCCAACAAGGCCATCGTGCAGGACGAGGGAGGGTTCATCACCATGATGTACTGCACGTTGAACACCTCCACGCACCGGCTCCAGTACACCTCGGCCGGCCATCCGATGCCGCTGTTGCAGAACCTGAAGACCAACGAGGTTGCCGTGTTGGGAGGTGAAGCCGAGGCCGGCATGCCCCTGGGAATCGACCCCCACGAGACGTACCACACCGTGAGCGTCGACCTCCCCGAGGAATCCCGCTTGCTGCTCTTCTCCGACGGCCTGACCGACGCCTTCCCTACCAGCGGCGACGTCTACGACCAGTTCGGCGAGAAGGGCATCGTCAAGTGCCTGCAGTCGGCCGCCGAGATGAATCTCGACTCCGCCTTGGACAAGCTCTTCGTCGACTCCCAGGCCTTTACCCAGGGCAGCGGCCGGCACGACGACACCTCCGCCGTGCTCGTGGAGCGGACCAGTGTGCGTTAAGATGGTAGCA
>CAYTJV010000495.1:0-5970 GCA_964438165.1 uncultured Planctomycetaceae bacterium
CCCTCTTATCTTCGTTTGCCGTTCAAGTGCGACTCCGCGCGTGCCGCGGGATGTCGACCACCAAGGCTTGCTCGCCGATGAGGATTTCGGCCCGGGACCGCACGAGGACCTGCGGCACCCGGATCCATGTGCCGTTCAGGGAATCGCGATCCTCAATGTTCCACACGTCCCCGCCGTCTTGAGTCAATCTCGCATGGTGACGATCCGCCATGCGGTCTTGGCTCAGGTGGAGCGGCTCGCATTCCGGGATCCGGCCAAGCCATGCGACGGGCTGCCCGAGCGTCAGACGCAGGTCACTGTGGGGCGAGACCTCCTCCAGGACGCACGGTTCCGAGAGGCGATAGCACCCGCTTCCGATGCGTATTTCCTGGCCCACCCGGACCCGGGCTTTCACCGCCCGCACGAACAACCCTCCCCGCGAGCCCAGGTCGCGAATCACAAGCTGCGGGGTTGTGTCGTCCTCGTGCCAGGATACTTCCAGGTGAAGATCGTCGATTGCCGGGTCGTGAGGGATCCGTACCTGGCCCTGGGTCCGGCCGATCAGGAAGGGGAACTTCCGTACTCGCACCGATTGCCCGGTGCGCTGTCCGTCGTCCAGAATCCACAGGATCGCCGTGGGAAGCCGAGCCATTGGATGGCAGAACTGCGAGTCGTCATGCTCAGCCGGCTCGGGTTTGCGCTCGGCGGCCTTCTCTTGAGAGCCGGGATGGGGCTGCTGCGGCTCATCTTCCACCGCACGGTCTTTGAGCGACTCGATGGCCGTGCATCGAAGCCTCTCGAACGGGTCGGCCCGGTCCGGTTCCTCGGTTCGCTGAGGATCGGGCCGGCCGCGGAGGGGAACGACGGGGCCGCGAGCAGCGGCTGGTCCTGCGGGCAGGGGTGGAGCGACACCGCATGGCGGAAGCGGCGGGGGCTGAGGTTGCGACACTCGCCCAAGATGCCACCAGGGGCGCGAAGGCTTTGGGGAGATTGGCTCAGGGCCCTTCGCATGGGGCGGCGTGCGGCCTGTGCGTCGCGCCAGCGCGGCGGCGAAGCTCGCCACCACCCGCCGAAACCACTGGCCCAGCCCACCCCACAGCGTTGTATCTTGCGAGGCAACGGAGGCTTCAACGGGCGTGGGGAGATCCGGCGGCTCCGGTGCAGCATCCCCCGCCGGTCGAGCTGCCGAGACAGCGATTTTGCTGCGCAACTGGGCGTCGTACCGGGCCTTGTCTTCGGCGTCCAGCAGATTCGCCTTGGCCGTCGCCAACGCGTTGAGAATCCGCTGCGAAAGCTCGGAGTGCCTCCCTATCCCATAGCGGCGCACATGCGCTATTTGCCGCTCGGCGGCATCGCGAATGACCTCAACGTCATTCTCAAACCGCACCAGCCCCAGCAGCCGGTAGTAGTCCGCCGGCTGCTCTTCAGGCGGTATCCCGAGCCAGCGATGGTACGCATCGAAATCCTGCGGCATATCGAGTTCCCTGTCGCTACGATCGGCGGGCCTTCCAGCTCAGACGCGTCGACGTGGGAAAAGCACCTGCGCGCCATGGTAGCCGATCTCGCTGCGCCGTGCAACCAAGTGACCTTGCTGATCCTGGGAGGACCGCCTGTAGGGAACGCCCTCCGCGGCGTTCCGTTGAAGCGGCGAGTAGCGCGGAACGCCACGGAGGACGTTCCCTACAGTCGCGACGCCGGAGGCTTGACACGCAAGGTGGGCGCGGCGGAGAATATGCCCACCACGAGCCTGAAGCGGTTTCAGGCGGGCATCCAGGGAAATCTACGTTGGCAAGCAAGGGGAAAAGGCCATGAAGCGAGAGTTCCAGTCGTCGCGTCCGAGGCCGCACAAGTCGTCGCGGCGGGAGTTCCTCGCCTTGAGCGGCAAGGTGGCCGCAATGTCCGCGCTCTCCGGAGTAGCGATTCCGCACGTCCACGCCGGGGAGGACAACACGATCCGGCTGGCGATCGTCGGTTGCGGCGGGCGCGGCAGCGGGGCGGTGGGCAACGCCCTTTCGGCCCCCGGCGGCCCGGTGAAGCTCGTGGCCATGGCCGACCTGTTCGAGGATCGCCTGAAGGGATCGCACAAGGCGCTCTCCGCGGAGTTCGGCGCCAAGGTCGAGGTGCCGCCGGAGCGCCGCTTCGTCGGCTTCGACGCCTACCGCAAGGCGATCGATTGCCTGCGCCCGGGCGACGTGGCCCTGTGTACCACGCACGCCGCCTTCCGCCCGACCCACGTGGAGTACGCCGTGCAAAAAGGCGTCAACGTATTCATGGAGAAGAATTTCGCCCCCGATCCGGGCGGCGCGCAGCAGATTCTCAAGGCCGGCGAGGCGGCCGAGAAGAAGAACCTCAAGATCGCCGCCGGCGTGATGTGCCGCCACAGCTCGGCCCGCCAGGCACTGATCCAAAAGATGCGCGACGGCGCGATGGGCCAGATTCAGCTCATCCGCGCCTACCGCATGGATGGCGGCGGCCCGATGGGCCCGTTCCCCAAGGGCGAGAACGAGCTCTTGTGGCAGATCCGCCGCGCGTACTGCTTCAATTGGGCTTCTTCGGGCCTGTTCCTTGAGTTGATGATTCACCAGATCGACGAGTGCTGCTGGATCAAGGACGGCTTTCCTGTGGCCGCGCACGGCGTGGGCGGAAGGGCCGCCAACAGCCAGGATTCCAGCCAGAACCTCGACAGCTACTCGATCGAGTACACCTTCGCCGACGGCGCCAAGGCGATGGTCACCGGGCGCTACATTTCGAGCTGCCACAACGACTTCGCCACCTTCGTGCACGGCACGAAATGCGCCGCGCAGTTTTCGGGCAACATCCACGCCCCGACCGTACACATGTACAAAGACCAGCGCGTCGCCGCCAACAACATCGACTGGAAGCCGGAAGCGGAGAAAGTGAATCCCTGGCAGGCCGAGTGGAACGTGCTCCTGGACGCGATCCGCAAGGACCGGCCGCACAACGAGGCCCGCCGGGCGGCCTACGCGACGCTGGCCGCGATCATGGGCCGGGCCGCGGTCCACTCGGGCAAAATCATCACCTGGGACGAAGTGATGGCGTCGAAGTTTTCCTTCTGCCCGAACGTCTCCGGCTTGACCAAAGACAGCCCCGCCCCCATCCAGGCCGACAAGAATGGCCGCTACGCCGCGCCAGTCCCAGGGGCGTATTCAGAGGTTTGACCGGTCGCTTGGCGACGGCAGAAGCCCTCTCTCCGACGACGGGTCGGTGGAGTATAATTGATGAGTGAGCAGTCATTGAGGGGCTGAGAAATCATGGCTACCTGCGTGATGTTGGAAGAAGGCTGGGAGATTCCCTTCGTCGGGTCGCTGGAGGCGTTTCGGGCGTGGGCTCGCTCTGACGAGTTTCCCGAACGGGGACGCATCGACTACGTGGCTGGTCGCATTGAGGTGGATATGTCACCCGAGGATTATTACTCTCACGGGGGTCTAAAGGTCGAGGTGGTGGGTGTATTGAGAAACCTCGTCAAAGCAGGCGACCTCGGAGACTTAAGATCCGATCGCACCCGGGTCTCCAATGTCGGAGCCGACCTTTCGGCCGAGCCGGACCTGGTGTTCATCTCCTTCGAGTCGTTCGCCAGCGGGCGCGCGCGGCTGGTGCCCAAGGTGACGGAAGAGGCCGACCGCTACGTGGAGATCGATGGCGCCCCGGATTTGGTCGTAGAGATCGTCAGCGACCGCTCTGTCACGAAGGACACCGTGCGGCTGGCGGCGGCCTACTGGCGGGCAGGAATCCCGGAGTATTGGTTGATGGACGCGCGCGGCAAAGTGCTCGCCTTCCACATCTATCGGCAGGGGGCCTCGGGCTACGAGCCGGCACCGGCGAATTCCGAGGGATACCAGCATTCGGGCGTTTTCGACCACTGGTTCCGTTTGTCGCGGCGCCGCGACCGCCGCGGCGGGTGGGCGTTTGATCTTGAACAACAATAGTCGTCGCCCTGACACTCAGGTGGAACTCCCTTATCCACTGGCACGCGGGAGACTACGATGGCCAATGTGATTTGCCATCCTGCGCCCAATCTTCTTTCGGATTATCTGCCCGTGATCGTTCAACTGCGTCCAGTGCTCGACATGACGGACGACCAACTCTATGAGTTCTGTCAGATCAACCGGGATCTGCGAATTGAACGGAATGCACAGGGGGAGCTGTTGATCATGCCGCCTACCGGGTGGGAAACGGGAGATCGAAACTCTGAGTTAACCATGCAGTTGAGGCAATGGGCCAAGCGTGACGGGACAGGTTCGACTTCTGATTCCTCGACAGGGTTTCGTCTTCCGAACGGGGCGATGCGTTCGCCCGACGCGTCATGGATCAGGAACTCGCGGCTGGAGCGGCTTACGCCGGAAGAGAAATTCATGCCCCTGTGTCCGGACTTCGTGATCGAGTTGCGTTCGGCCACGGATAGCCTGAAAGCCTTACAGGACAAGATGCAGGAGTACATCGAGAACGGCTCGCAACTTGGCTGGCTCATTGATGCCGAAGGGAAGCGCGTTTTCGTCTACCGCCCGGATCAACCCGTTGAGGAAGTCAGCGAGCCGCCTAGCCTCAAGGGCGACCCTGTGTTGCCAGCGTTTGTTCTGGATCTGAAGGAGGTTTGGTAGACAGGATGCCTTTTCTCACGCTGGTCACCGGTTCCACCGGGCTGTTGGGCAACAATGTGGTTCGGATGCTCCTGGAACGCGGCCAGGCGGCCCGCGTTTTGGTGCGCGAGGGTTGCGCCCCGCGGCCGCTGGAGAGGCTGCCCGTGGAGATCGTCTGGGGCGACGTGCGCGACCGCAAGGCGGTGCGACGGGCGTGTCGAGGCGTGGATCGCGTGGTTCATTCCGCCGCTCACGTGCGCATCGGCTGGACCGGCCTGGAGTTGCAGCGGGCGATCAACGTGGAAGGCACTCGGAATGTGGCGATGGCCGCAGCCGAGGCGGGCGCAAGGATGGTCCACGTTTCGACCATCGATACCCTGGGGTGCCGCTGCCTCGAGCACCCGGCCGACGAGGACACGCCTCCGAGCGCGAGTCTCCCAGTTCCTTACGTGATCACCAAGCGCGAAGCCGAGCAGGCGGTGCTCGATGAGGTGGGTCGCCGGCTGGCGGCGTGCATCGTACACCCGGGGTTCATGCTCGGCCCGTGGGACTGGAAGCCGTCGTCCGGGCAGTTGCTGTTGGCGGTGAAACGTCGCGGCTGCTTTCTAGCGCCGCGCGGCTCGCTTGGCGCCTGCGACGTGCGCGACGTGGCCGCCGCCATTCTCAGCGCATTGGACTGTGGCATCCCGGGCCGGCGTTACATCGCCTCCGGGCCGGCCATCTCCTACGGACAGGCCATGCGGCTGTTTGCCAAAGTGATCGGCACCCGAGCGCCCGTCACGCCGCCGGGGCCGGTTATTTTCGCGATCGTCAGCCGGGCGTGCGATCTGTGGACGCGCTTGACCGGGCACGAGCCGCCGGTCAATTCCGCCGCGATCCGCATGGCCCGAGTGCCCAAGAATTACACCAGCGCGCGGGCGGAAAAGGAGCTCGGCTATCAGATCCGCCCCCTGCGCCAAACCGTCGAGGATGCCTGGAAGTGGTTCCGGCAATACGGCTACGCGTAGGGGAGAAGGATGGATGAGGGATGAGGGATGGCAGTGAGAGTGGTTAGGGTCAGACTTTGAATTTCAACTTTGGGGTTGCGTCGACGCTGTTACGCGGACGGGTTGGTGTGGGCCACACGACGAGCTACGAGTAGCGCGGGCAGGTCTTTCAAGCTAGCGTTGGTAGCTGAATGGCCACCGCAATCTTGAAAATGCCCCAGAATATGGGGTTTCGATGGTTCTTGGCGTCATTCGCAACGGTCGCTGCCTCGAAACGGACGCCTGCGCAGCGCCGACAACCTTACGTAGATTATGCAAAACCCCGAGAAACACGGCAAAACCAAGCTGCCAGTGCTATACCTCACGCGGCGAGGAATGTCCGGTTATCGAATAGCTGAAAATTGCGG
>CAYTJV010000496.1:0-5956 GCA_964438165.1 uncultured Planctomycetaceae bacterium
GCCGTGGAGTTGGCCGCTCGTCTGGCCGGCATGAGCGGTCGGGCGATCGGTCTGCGCTATGGGATCGGTGCGGCGGCGGTTGGCGCCATTCACCAGCGGCTCGCAGACCGGCCCGAGGTGCTGCAAGTCGTCGAATCGCTCACACAACAATTGCGCAAGACAAGAACAAAGTTGAAAGTGTAGGTCTGACCCTGATCTCCCGATCTCCCTGCTGATCTCCTGCTCTGATCTCCCTCTGATCTCCTGCTTAGGTCTGACCCTGATCTCCTGCTGGCGCATCCTTGGAGCAGTTACCGTTTCTACTTGAACGCGCGTGGGGCGCCGCCATGGTTGGACTGGAAGACCGTGTTGTCCGAGATCGGCGGGACGGAGGCCGCCGCGCGCCTGGCTTACAAGCGATTCGTCGAAGCGGGACTCTGCCAGCCGCCGCCAAACCCGCTGGATAGAGCCCACCTTTCGCGGGCGTTTGAGCTGGACTCGGAGTTTCGCGCGTTGGTCGACCGCGAGCCCGACTTCGACCCCATCTGCTCCGACCCCGATTTTCAAGCGATCTTGGGACTGGGTGTCTGACTCCCGTGTCACAACCATTCAGAAAGCGACCTTGATCCCGGCCAGCGCGCCGTGCACGAGCAAGTTCCCGTTGTGTTTGATGTCGCCCAGGGCCGAGACATCGACGACGTCGGCGGGGATTTGATGGTCGGCCAGACCGATGCCGGTCGCGGCCACCAGGCGGTATCCCAGGAAGACAGTCCAGTGGGGCGAGAACTCCCAATCGAGCCCCGCGTCGATCTGCCCGAGGAAGGAGAAGACGTCCTTGTCGGCAGAGACCGGATAGCTCCCGACAACGCCGCTTGCCGGGGTGGGAGTGGCCCGCGTGCCGTCGCCGCGGAGGGCGTCGAAGCGGGCTCGGATGTGGTTGTCGTAGAAGCCCAGTCTGGGAGACACGTAGAGCCGGACCGTCCGGACCACGCGGTAGCCGGCATCGCATCCGAACTGGAACCCGATCAGGTTGTTGCTAATGCGATCGTTGAGGTAGGCTTCGTCGTAGCCGCCATTGCCGCCCCAGGAGCCGCCGTTGGCCAAGGAGCCGAAGGTCAAATTCTCGTCGAAGCCGAAGTAGCGGGCGCCGGCCAGCACGCTGACGTCGAACGGCGAGGAGCGGCACGGGGCGCCGCCCTGGAACCTGTAAACGAGGCTGGCTTCGGCGCTCTGGACGCGGTCTTGGCGCCAGACGCGGTGCTCGGCGGCGTTGTCGAAGAAGTAGACGCCGTTGACCCCGGCGAACTCGATGTTGCTAACGATCAGCGGCGTGCTTACGGTACTGAAGGGCAGGAGGCTCATGTCGGCAAAACCGTTGAACCGATCGATCGTCCAGTACCCGGCCTCGATCGACCAGTTGTTGCAGGGGCCAAGATATGCGCCGATCTTGACGTCGTAACCGCCGCGCCAACCGACGTCGGCGTCGGTGGTCCGCATCGGGTCGTCGGTGACCCAGACGCCGTTGGCCTTGTCGCGAGTCAGGAAGAGCCCGGCGGCCGAGGCGTACCATTTCGGTTGGAAGCAAGGGTTCGGTTGGAAGCAAGGGGCATTCTCGAAACCGCAGGCTGCGCCGAAGGACTGGCATCCCGGGCCGCATGCCGAGCCATTGGAGCCGTAGTCCGGGCCGTCGAACATCGGGCTCGCCTGGCCCGATGACGCCGTGCGGGCCGTCATGGGCACGGGGCCATACACCCCACGCGGTGCAGGTTGAATTTGGGGATACTGGGCCTGGGGATACTGGGCCTGGGGATACTGGGCCTGGGGATACTGGGCCTGCGGATACTGGGCCTGCGGATACGCCGGCTGCGTGCCTGCGTAACCGGCAGGCATGGATACGTATCCGCTTGGCGGCGAGGCGATTTCGGGTGATGCGGGTGCCAAGGGGAGCATTTCGGGGGCCCCATACAGCCCCTGCCCCAAGGCAGGCGACGCCGCCCATCCCAGGACGACAAGGAACGTGCAAACGTAAAAGTGCCTCATATTCCAAGACTCCGTTCGAGAGATGCCTGTTCTATCCTTGTGAACCCATCGTCCGGGAATTCCCGTGGATTCGCCAAATCCGTCGTATCACGGCTCGATTTAATCGTTTGCGGAAACGGCAAACCGTCTTTTAGGCGTCTTCCGCATAAGGCGATTTCCGGTTTTAAATCGGTTTTTCGCTACACGCCGTACAACCCCGACTCGCAACCGCCGCCACGCCGCGGCCGGCTGCAAAAAGGAATCGCCCGGTGAAACTTCGCGGCCTTTAACGCTTAAAGCGAGGGGATGAGAATTGGCGCAGGAGGGACTCGGCCGGCACCCAACGTCTCCCCTCCGCCTGCTTGACAGGGATCTCCCCATACGCTCTCTTCTTCATGCGGAGAAAGCGCGAATGGGTTGGCGAGAGATCGGGAGTCCTTCCCGGAACAAGGTTTGCTTGCAGCGCCTCGCGGCGGGTCTGGTCGTCGGGCTGGTGGTGGCGGGGGTGGCAGCCGCTTCGGCAGCCTGGGCTGCCGAGCCGGCCGCTGCGCGTCCGGCCGACGAGCGATTCTGGCAGACAATCGCGACCCGGGAACCTCCCCAGACCCTGAGCCTGCGCAGCCTCTTCGTCTTCCTGCGCAACCTGGCCGAGGCCCGAGTGATAGGAAAAGTGATAGGAAATTAAGTGATAGGAAATTTGATTTCCTCCAACAGCCCTGAGTGTAGTAGAAGGGATTGGTAAGTCAAGGGGGTCAGGAGCCGCAGGGCGGCCATGGCCGCCCTGCGGCTCCTGACCCCCGCGCCGCTGATGGGAGGTTTTTGGGTGAAGTGGCCGGCTGAGTGGGCCGCAAACCAGGGGTGGAGCCCGCGGCGCGCGCACCGTCCACGCTCCCGGCAGCCATCGGTGAAGATCAGAAGGATCAGAAGGTCGCCTCGAACGTGTCCATGTCCACGTAGGTCAGTTTCCGGGGCTCGTCCGAAGCGCCATCCGGGCCGTGGACCGAACCGTCGGCGGCGGGCGGCGCCCGCGGGCCGAGGGGTGCCACAGGCCGCAGTGACGCAGGATCTTTTCGATCACCTCGCCTTGGGGCGGTTCGATAAAGGCGACGACCTTCATCTGGCCGCCACACCGAGGACAAGCCAGCGGGTCCACCTCGTAGACCCGCTTGATGAGCATGGCCCAGGTCTGGCTGGCGCGGCTGCGGACCGGCACCTCTGCGGCGTCGCCGCTCGACGACGCGGCCGGCTGTTGGGCCGCCGCTTCCGCCGCCTTGCGGCGCAGGCCGCGGCCCTTGTTGGAATACCAGCCGTAATAGCGGATCAGATGCGCGCCCGTCGGCGGAATGTGCTGCGTGAACTCGGCCAGGAAATCCAGCGGCGAGAGGATCTGGAAATTCCGCTTGGGCCCGGACGCGAGGCCATCGCCCTGAGGGTCGGGGAACGCGCGGCAAGCGTCCTTCTCCGCCTTGTAGACAACCTGCCCGGTTGCGGTCACCTTGACCAGCCGAGACAGGCTGAACGGGCAGCGGGTCATGTACTGCACCAGACGCTCGATCCCAGGCCGGTCATTGGCCGACAAGAACACCGACTGATCCACGCTGAAGCCGCTGTGCGGCCAACTGCGCATGTTCTCGAAAAAACATCTCGTGCTTGCAGTCCGGGCAGCTTACGCGGGCGAAGCCCTCGTGCAGATCGCCGCACTTGAGAAAGGCCGTCACGGAGCGCTGGACGACCGGCCGCCAGAAGCCGTACTTGGTCTGGAAACGCTCGTCGTAGACCTGCTGGAAGGTCTCAAAATGCTGATCCATCAAGCGCCACAGGTCGGAGGCCCGCGGATCGCGTGGACGGTACAGGGCCAACGGCGTGACACACGGCGGCGTCATGACAGGGATGGGATCGATCCAGCGATTGTGTAGAGATAATCACTGGAACAGACGTACACGTCCTGTCAACCAGACGCTGCCCGCCATGCTTGTAACTGGTTGGGCTCGCGGTGGTTACGTCGCACAGAGTTTTTCCCGGCAGACGTTGTTCAGCGTGGAAAACCTGTCCGTCCACACGATCTTGTGGAATGGGATGAGGACAACTCCGGAGGCTGCCGCTCTAATCCGCTGGGCTGCCGCTCTAATCCGCTGAGCTACAGGCGCAAAGGGATTCTAATTGTAGATTGGCAGCGCCTCTTCTGCAACCAAAGGGGAAGGGGGAAAAAACACGAAGACACCAAGACACGAAGGTTGCAAAAGATTGGAAATGATTTTCATTCAAAACTTTGTGCAGTCTTGGTGTCTTCGTGGCTTTGTGTTTTCTTACGCCTCGGCTTTCAGGTGCTCGTGGCTACGGATGTGATCCGCGCAATAGCCGGCCGAACCGGCGCACTCGGGACAGTACCGGAAATCCATTTCGGGATGGCTGAGGTCCGTGATGCCGCAAACCGTGCAGCAATGGAACGGCTGATTTTCATCGCGGCCCGCGAACTGCTTGGCCTGGAACGCCATGCTGCGACGGCCGGTGCGGATCCGGTACAAGATATCGCTGCCGAAAAAGACGAGAAAGTTACAGATCAAGGCCAGCACCAGCAGTCGACTCAGCCAGGATCCGAATACCAGAGAGAGGAAGTATCCGACCCAGGTGATGAGGGCCAGATACTTGATCTTTACGGGAAGGATAAGAATTTGGTTCCGGACACTGGCGCAGAGCGTTTCAGTAGCCTTCGCACAGGGCTCATGCGACGGCGAAGCTTCATCAGGGCGTACGCGAGCCTCCGCCTGAAAATGAGCACGCGGTGATTGGAACGAATCGTATTGGAAAAACGGTACTTGTAGACTTCTTCGCCGATCGTGAAATCGAATTCCTTGAGCTTCTTCTCCATTGCATACTCAAGCAAGAACTTGAGCATGACCTCACCCGGCGAGTGCTTCGCGTAGGAGACATCGAAAGTAGGTTTGTACCATATGTAACGGTGCTGATATTCAAAGCCAAAATGGAAAGCCAACGGCTCCCCATTGTAGAGAAGAAGCGAAAATCGCAGGCAGTCCTTGGGATCGAGAGCCCTGACGAGGCATCTGTAGAACCTCTGTTGCTGCGGATCGAGAAATATGCTCGGCGAAGCAGTGTTCGCCCAGCGGTGTATGTGCTGCCGGAAGCATACCTCCAGCAAACTCAGGATCTCTTCCCGGTCGCCGCAGTGCTTTAAGAGAAGTTCCCCATGGTGCGTGAAATAATTGAAATGTCTTCGCATGCTCTTTTTCCTGAGGATCTTGCGATCCTCCTTCGAATCGCCGAAGACGAATGCGGGAGCGTCATAGAGAGCATAGGAAATCACAGAGGATCCATTGTGGCTGCAGTGCTCCAGGATCAGGGGAACATGACGAGAATGACTGGGGAGGTTGAAAAGATCCATCTGTGTCCAGACTGAGGGAGACGAACTCAGCCAGTCGAGGATCGCAACGATTGTATCGGGTCTGTCCTGCCGGACAATGAAGTCGCAATAATCCGAAGAATAATTCCCGGCACCGATGAAACCAAGTACTCTTTCCGACAAACCATTGACTCTCTTCTCCGTCACCTCGAGAGGGGCGATGCCGATGAGTTCCCCGTTGTCCCTTAGGAGAAGGACGAGGAGATCGCGATTGTTCCCGAACGATTCCCACCAGCACTGGTGCCACTCGAAGGTCTGAAAGATCGTGTTGGTTTCCGCAATCGTGAGAAGGCGATTCCACTCGTCCCTCAAGGGCAGGAGCGAGGCGAAATCGGTGCAGGCAGTGATGTGCAAAGAAGGGCGATGAGGCATCGTGAAAGCTTCCTCCCGCGATTGATGATATCCGAGAGAGGCTCCCCTGTCAACCTGCGCTTAGTGACAGGGAGCCGATTGAGGGTCAGATCAGGGTCAGGGTCAGGGTCAGGTCAGGGTCAGACCTACACTTTCAACTTTGTTCTTGTCTTGCGCAATTGTCGTGTG
>CAYTJV010000497.1:0-5952 GCA_964438165.1 uncultured Planctomycetaceae bacterium
GGCCCCACGCAGCACTTCCGACGTTACGCGCCGGGCACCGTCCTCGATGCCCCTGCGAACGTCGAGTACGACTTTCCCGCGTCGTCGATCAACGCCGCCGGTTACGTCGCCGTGCTGCAGGCGGAGCTTCGCGCGATCGCCAGCCGGCTCGTCATGCCGGAATTCATGCTGACCTCCGACGCCTCGAACGCCAACTACGCCTCGACCATGGTCGCCGAAGGCCCGGCCGTGCGGATGTTCGAGCGTTTGCAGCACGAGATGATCGAAGACGACCTGGAACTGCTCCAGCGCGTGCTTCGGGCGGCGGTGGACGCCGGGCGCCTGCCGCGCCAAGCGCTCACGGAGGTCGACGTTGAAGGAATCGCTCCGTCGATGGCTGTGCGCGACCGGCTCAAGGAGGCCCAGGCCGACCAAATTCTGGTCCGAAACGGAGCCATGTCACCGCAGACGCTATCCCTTCGTCACGGCCTGGACGCCGAGAAGGAGCAGCGGCTGATCGGAGGGCGCTAATCTGGGAGATGTTCCCGAAGTCTGGCGACGGGAGTCTTGACCTCGCGGCCAAGAAACCGACTTGAACAAGGCAGCCCGCCCTGCTATAGTATACTTCGGTACACGTATGCGTCGCCATCTTCCCATCGCGTCGGGTTGAGCACCATGACTCAAGTAATCCCTATTCAGGTTTCTCTTGGAGTCGGAGGTTGGCGTGGCCTTCGTCACCAAGGGGCGGATTCCCGAGCGGCACCGCAACCTGTTGGCTGCCCATGCACGACTGGTCCAGGGCCGGATCGGGCTGATTGCTCTTGATCCAGCAGTCGCCGCCGCGTTTGAACCCGGTGCGGCGATGCCTGAGGTCCGGCTCGCGCAAGCGGCCGAACTGATCGGCGCACACGTCTCGATCGAGGCGAGGCTCGGCCCGATCCTGCCCGGCGTGACCGACGGCGCGGACTGCCTGGAGCCGCTATGCGCGGCATTGGCCCGTATTGGCGTGCGCAAGATCGCCGCCAGCGTCCTCTTTCTCCGGCCGGCAGTGATCGGATCGCTGCGGCGGCACGTGGAGGACAAGCCGATGCTCAACAGGATGTTGGACTACTTCGCCAGCGGCGAGCGTATGGTGATCCATGCGGGCAACAGCCGGGTGTTAGCGCTTCCGGCTGGGGCGCGTCTTGAGATCATGGAGCGTCTGACATCCATCGCGCATCGTCACGCCCTGGAGGTCCTCGTCTGTGCCTGCAAGAACCCGGACATCTCCAGTGGCTCGTGCCACATTTCGGGCCGCTGGCCGCCTGCGGCCCGTAGCGGCAGCCAATTGGGACTGTTCCAACCGTAGCAGCCGTGCGGAAAGCAAGTAGGGTGCTCTGTAAGCACCTTTGAGTTTCATCGTCGCCGAACATCTACGCCGATGGTGCTCCCAGAGCACCCTACTTGCTCCGTTATTGCTCCCCCGATTGCAGGTCAACCGCCGATCTTGAACCCTTGGACCTCGCCTCGATCCGTGGCCAGGACGGCCAGCGGGCCCGCGGGCGTTTCGAGTATCTGGATATGCGCCGGCCGGCCGGTCACCTTGCCGAGTCGTAACACGGCGCCCTTGGAGTCCAGTGCCGCCACCGTGCCGTCGTCGCAGCCGACTACGATCCAGGGGAGTTTGGCGGCCGGCGGCTTGACGCATCGCAGCGAAAGCGGCGGGCTGGGCAGCCGGGTCGACCAGATCTTCTGCACTCTGCGGCTCCGGGCGACGACTAGGCCTCCGGAAATGCCGACCACAAGCTCCTTCTTGCCATCGCCGTTGGCGTCGGCGACGTCCATGTCCCGCATCTGAGCGCGTAGTGTACTGCCGGCCCCGGGGCCGAACTGGGCGTTGGAAAACGGCTTTCCGTCCTCCGCGTAGACCGTGACCCGATTCCAGGTCCCATTGATCGCCGTGGCGACTTCCTTCTTGCCGTCGCCGTCGAGGTCTTCGTGCACGAGCGCGGTGCGGTTCTGGGCACTCCAGCCGCCGACGAACGAGTGGCCGGCGGGGACTGCGTAGTATCCCCGCCCCACGTCGGCCATGGTCCTGCTGTTGACGATCGCCAGGTCGTCGCTGCCATTGAGCCACATCGAGATCAGGAGATTCTTGCTGCTGCGCGGGCCGGGGACGAGCAAGAACTTCCAGCCCGGTCCCCAGAAGACCGGCGTGCGCTTCACCAGCTTGCCTGACTCGTCGAGGATCTCCAGGGTGCAGGCGCTCCCTACGAAGCACCGGTTCTTCCCCTGGTCGAACTCGCCGGTGTGCAGGCCGTGGATCCCTTCATGGCCCGGGGCGCTCTTGAACCAATAGGTCTTGGCGGCCTCGTAAACGGCCGGGTCCATCTCGGAAACGAAGACCCACTGGCGCCGGCCGCTGGAGTCAAACGCGATGACTTTTTCATCGGCGCAGCCGGCCAGAAGGAGCTTGGGGGCGTCCCACCAGCGGAGCACGCGGATTTTGCCGTCGGTTCGCAGTTGGCGGATCTCCTTGCCGTCTTGGCTCAACACGTGGATCGAGTTGCCTTCCGCCACGCAGAGTTGAGTTCCTTCAGGGCAACTCGCGGCGATCATGTCGGTCACGCTGCCCCCGACCTTTGTCGCCAGCGCTACCGGCAACTCCGCGGCAGTCGGCCGGGCGCGCGGACCGGCACTCGTCAAGGCGTCGGCACGCACGGATCGCCCCTGCGCCAGCAGGCGATTCAGAGCCGTCGCTAACTCGCTGCCAAGTTCCGCGGCCGGTGACGCGCCGGTGAGGACGTGTCGGCCCTCGGGCAATGCGAGACTGCAAGTTCCGCCCGTGCTCTCCGTCTTGGCCGGCTCGCCGTTCACTTGCAGCTTGTCCGCCGCCGAGAGGCCCAGCCGCAAAGTCGTTGGTTTTGTCGCGACCACATTCACTACGCCGCCGGCGAAGTCCCAGTCGAGGTCCACCGGCTCGGCACTCGACACGAGCGGGTTGCCGATGCCCGCGCTGGTCATCGCGTGTCCGAAGAGGTGATCCTCGGCCAAGACCACCAGTTGACCTTTTGCTTGTCCGTACTCTCCCACAACTGCCAGGGCCGGCTGCGGCAGGGCAAGCGATGCGGCGTTGTCGGCCAGCCGGGTGCAGGCCAGCGCGCTGGGCGACGTGGAGGGCGTCTGCGCGATCAGATAGAAGGCGATTCGATGCTCGCCCTGCTTGACGGCCCCGTGCCAGTTCATGGCAATCACGCCGGCGCCGCCGGCCTCCTGGACGTCGCACGGGCGGAGCTCGAAATCGACCGCGGTGGCCGCAGCGGCGGCCGCGAGGCGAACCGCCTGCTGCTTCGGATCCCAGCGTCCGCCGGGCGTCTGCCAACTGGTGCCCACCTTCATGTTCTGGCTATCGGTCCGGAAGGCAAGGTCGTCGGCCACGAGCGCATAGCGGCCCGTGCGCTGGCAGAGTGTGCGCCGCCAGTTGCAGAAAGCCGCCTTGGGAACCTCGCCCACCGCCGTGGCCGTCGGGCCGACCACGTCGCTATGGAGCAGGGCGGCGTCCATGGCGACCGAGGGCTCGACCATTCCGTCGGCGCTCGTTAATACCTGGTTATGGTAGCCTTCCAAGACTGTCCGGCCGTTGAGCCGCAGCTCCAGAATGTCAAAGGTGTGGTAAGGATTGCGCGAGGCGCCGTTGAAGCCGTCCAGCAGAATGTAGTCTCCGCTCGCATCGGGCGCGCTGCGATAGCTTGCGACATAGAACGACTGCTCGAAGGGGATGCCGCTTCCCCGCGATTCCCAAGCCGGCTGGGGCAAACGGTGAATGCTCCATTTGCCCACAAGGTCGTCCGGCAACTTGGGCTCAAGCGTCTTGTCGGGCCAGAACGACTGGCCGAGGCGGAAAACGCTGGTGTCGACTCCGGTCCGCTCGCGGTACGCTATCCAACGTCCGTCGCCTGTGAGATAGGCGGCCTTATTCAGCAGATCCATCGAGGCGGAGTTGAGTGCCCCGTCGGGAACTCGCCCGGAAATCAGAATTTCCTGCCCTCGCAGGAGTTCTTGAAGCACCCCGTTTTCCAGCGGCTTTCGGTCGCCGGTGAGCGTCAGGTACGTCAGCACCGGTGCGATCCCGGTGTTGTACCAAAACAGGTTATCGTTCTCGCCGGCAATCCAGGCGTGTTCGTGGAGCGACTGGAAGGCCAGCTCGCCGCCCCTCGTGCACTGGGCCCAAACCGGGTGCGGGTAGTCCTTATGGAAGTACCGGCCCAGGCAATAGAGCGAAATCGCCGACCACTGCCCGTGCCGGGAGCCGACGCCCGCCGGCGGCTGCCTGAGACCGTAGACTCCCTCGTCCCGGCGATGGTTGAGCTGCCGGGCAAAGGCATTCGTGATTTTCAACCGCTCCGCATCGGTGAAGGCCGGGCTTTCTTCGATGAGGTCCCAGAAAAGGATCGCCATGTGGGCGTTGTAATGGTAGAACCCAGCCAAGGGGTCGCGCTTGTTCTCGATCCGCTCCTCGTCGATCGTCTCGATGTCTTTCAGGGCCTGCTGGTCGGGAAACGAGAGGCGAACGACCTCGCGAGCGCTGAGCTCGTCGCCCGTCATGTAGTACATGGCCATCCGCTTGCTGATGCTGCACCATCCGAAATAGCCGATGGAGCCGTAGCCCTTCGAGGCCTCCCATGTCTCAAACTCGCGGATGTCGGTCGGCGGCTTCACGCCCTTGCCGAGTCGGGTGACCATGGTCCAGCCGATCGACAAGTCGCCGTTTGCGGAAGACGCCTTGGAGAGGATGTCCGCCAGTGCTTTGGTGCCCTCATCGACGCCTATCGCATCGCTTCCGCCGACGATCACCACGCTGTGGCCGTTGCCGAAAGGATTATGAACCGAGCGGAGGACGTATCCTTCCGGACCGGGATACTTGAGATCGACCAGGCAGTAGAACAGGTCATAGAGAGCGCCGATCGTCTTGTTGGTCGAGCGGTTGCCCAGCACGATGAGATTCCCCTTGAGGGGCAGGGCGGCCTGCGGAGAGCGATCGGAAAGAATCGGCACTTTCGCCCCGGTCCGTTTTTCGATTGCCCGTTGCAGGGCTGCGGCCGCGGTCCGGTAGGCGCCGGATTCCGGCGCTACGATGGCCGCGTTCGGCCTGCCGCCTCGCACCAAGGGTATGCCGAGGTGTAGATCCTTGAGTTTGCTGTACTGGGGAGGGACCGGCGCTGGCGGCGGCGGAAGTGGCGGCGGCAGCCCGCCTTCCACCCGGACGTCGGCGACGAGCACCGTGGGCGTCGGGTCGCGGTGCGTGTAGAGGTAGATCACGCCTTGCGTCGTGCCCGGCGGCGTAGTGCCTTTGACCGAAACCTCGGAGAACTTGCGGGCGGATCGCGCGACCAGGCCTGTCTGAATCATTTCTTGGGAGGGCAGGAACCGGAACTGCAAGTACGCGCCCCCGGTGGAGGCACCCTCGACGGCGCGGACCTTGGCCGTGACCTGATAGGTCTCGCCGCCTCGCAGGGCGAAAGTCTGGAAAACGCCGATCTCGGCCGCGGGATCGCCGTCGGCGATGAGGATCGCTTTCCCGCTGCCGGCGACATCGACGATCTTCAACTGCTGGTCCTTGCCCCCGCCGCCGTACTGCGACCAGCCGGAGGGAATTCCGTTCTTGTCGGCGCCCTGGGTGAAGGACGGATTGCGAATCGCGACCACGAACACTTCCGCGGCGTTTGCCGGCGCTATTGCGAGCAAAACGCTTGCCGCGATCGTGACACCGTGTAGGTAGGTCGAATCCCTGCGCATGTTTGCCTCGCTGTAGTAGGTTGTCCGCACCCAGAATACCTTGCGTGGTGGGCGCCGACAACCGGGAGGCTGGGCGACTGGGGCGGCGCAGGGGCTTGAGTTGTAGGTCAGGCTTTCCCGCCTGACAATTACGGTACGCGAGAGGAGACCAATTCAACAAAGTCCCCACCGACCCCGCGTCGGTGGAAACGGGTTTGG
>CAYTJV010000498.1:0-5945 GCA_964438165.1 uncultured Planctomycetaceae bacterium
AACCCCGCGAGCCGTCGAGATTCAGTCGCCCGATGCCGGTGTTCGGCCACGTCCCAGGATCCGCCAGGGGGCGTCCGTCCGCGTTGGTGCGGATTTTCGCCACCGCCGCGAGGTTGGTGGGCTTGCCTTGGGCATCCGGTTTCAGGTCGTCCACGGTGATCCTCCCGCCGTCCGTGGATTGCAGAGCGACCTTGCTGCCGTGACACTGGTGGCAACCGCTGGTCGCGCTGGCCATGCCGTTGACCCTCTCGACCTTCTTGCCGGGGGTGGGCGAGTGGGGATCGAAAGCGACCCGCGCGCCCTCCACGGTCTCTGCCAAGACATTGTCGAGTGAATGGAGAATGTTCCCCGCCGCCGCGTGATGACTGCGGCTGAACTCCTGGAACTCCCGCTGATGACAACGGCCGCAATCCCGGGGCGTGACGATGGTCGCGATCGGCGCGCCGTAGTGGTCGAACCCGTCCGGGTCCCCCTTCTCTGCGCCGTGACAATCCGCACACCCCACGCCCTTGGCCGCGTGCGTGCTCCCTTCCCAGTGCTTGACGACGCCCGGCGTTTCGTTCGTGTGGCAGGTGACGCAATCGCGCGACGCAGCGGCCACCACGATCTCCGGAGGCGACAGTCCCGCTTCCTGCTTCTTGCGGATGATCTCCATCCACTGCACAAACAACAGCGAGAGGAGGAACGCAACTCCCAGGACGGCAATCACGATCCGCTTGGCTTGAAGAGTCATGATTAGTGACGGACCGCCGCCTCCCAAACGGTCATCGCGAGGATCACCAACACCGCCGCGACGCCGATCCCGGCGGCGACGACCTCCCGTTTCGTGATCCGCCGGATCACCGCATCCAGCCAGGGCCAGGCGAGCATCCCACAGACGATCAACCCCATGCTCAATATGGCGAAGGTGGCGGAAAACAATTTCAGCCAGCGGAACGTGGCGAAGAAGAACCACTCGGGCTTGATCGCTTCCGGCGTGGTGAGAGGGTCGGCCTTGGGGCCAAGCCCCGCCGGTTGGACCGTCGCCAGCGCGCTAAGCACCACCATCAGCAACAACCCGATGATAAGCTCGGTGTAGAAGTGGTGCGGAAAGAAAGGGGAATGTGTCCTCGCTGTCTCCGATTCATCCTCGGATCGCAGCTCCGCCACCCCGTGCAGGCGAACCAGGGTAATGTGAATCGCCACGAGCAGCATCGCGCAAGCCGGCAACACCGTCGCGTGAAGAACGTACAAGCGGGATAAGGTCCGCGAGGAATAGGCCTCGCCGCCCAGCAGCAGTTTCTTCAGCGTGCCGCCACCCCAGGGGACCATATCGCAAAGGTTGGCCCCCACGGTCGCTCCCCAGTAGCTGAGCTGCTCGAACACCAGGCTGTAACCCGTAAATCCCAGCCCCAGGGTGCACAACAGCAGCCCCATGCCCGCGACCCAATTCAATTCGCGGGGGGCACGGAACGCGCCGGTAAAAAACACCCGCATCTGGTGAAGGATCACGGCCGCGATCATGAACGTGGCTGCCCACTTGTGCAGGCTGCGAAGGTACCAACCGAACGGCACTTCGCGCGTGATGTACTGAACCGACTCGTAGGCGGTGGCCGTTGTGGGCTGGTAATGGAAGGCGAGCACGACGCCCGTGGCGATCTGAACCAGAAACAGGTAGGCAGGCGTGCCGCCCAGGCAGAACCACCAGTGCTTCAGGTGATCGGGCACCGGCTCGTTGGTGAACGTCCGCAACTGCTCCCCGGTCAACGGCACCCGGGTGCTCCACCATCGCAGCAGCGCTTGCATCCTAGCTCTCCCGCCGCAACTCCAGGCCCTTCCCAGGCACCTCGATGAACAGCAATCCGTTCTCGACTTTCAACGGGTAGTGGGCCAACGACTGGCCGGCGGCCGCGGGCGGTCCGCCCGTGGCCTTGCCCTCCCGGTCGAAGCTCCCATTGTGGCAGGGGCAATGGAACCGGCTTTGCTGAGGGTCCCAATGGACCTGGCAGCCTAGATGAGGGCAAGTGCTCGACAGGGCGGCGAAGTCCTCGACACTGCCCTTCTCCGCGTAACGCACAATCACGATCTTCCTCCCGCTGGGATCGACCAGATCAACCGACCGGCCTTCCCGAAACGTGCTCAGTTCGGCAGCGAACATCCAGATCTTTGCCCGCGGTTGGGTCGGGACCAACGAGCGCGCCGCCATCGCTGCCAGCGTGCCGTAGCTCCCTACCAAGCCACAAGCCATGGCAGAGGAAGAATAGCGCAGGAACTGACGCCGAGGGACACCGCTGCCCGGGGCTCGGGCGGCGCAGCCGATTGACTTAGCCACGTGCATCATCGCGATCACTGCCACAGAAAAAGCGCCAAGACGCGCAACGGTTTGCGCGTGTGATGGTCAGGAAGTAAACCGAATCGCCTTCGTTACCATGTCGATGCCGGCTTGAAGGCTGGAGCAAATCCTGTACCAGCCAAGACGTTATCCGCAGGCAGAGATATCTCAGGTGCCGCCTCAACGGGCAGCACCACAATTGTTTGCGACGAGAATCGCTCGTGACCGCGAGGGATAAGAGAGCGACACGCCAAGCCAGTCACACGCACAAAACGCCGAAGAACCAGGCACCCGCTGCACGCGAACTGGGCAATTGGCCCTTGCTTCTCTCCATTTCATCCGCAATTTGATGCCGCTGGAGTGAAATCGTAGTTGCTGGCCGGATCGTCGAGACGGTGGAACTCGCTGTAATCGGCCCACCTTGCAGTCCATTCAACGTATCCGTGTTCGCAACGACCGGATGCTCCGCTTCACCCTTCAAGGATTTGGCGGATGGTCTGACGGGCGATTTCCAGGGCCTCGGGGAGCTTTTGGGCGTCCTTGCCGCCGGCTTGGGCCATGTCGGGGCGGCCGCCGCCGCCGCCGCCTACGATCGCGGCCGCCGACTTGACCCACTTCACGGCGTCGAGCCCCTTCTTGACCAGATCGCGACTCAACCCAGCCACGAGGAGCACTTTGCCTTCGTCCTGGCGGCCGGCCAGCAGCACGGCCGACGCGGCGGTCTTGTGGCGGATCTGATCGATGAGTTCCCGCATCGCTTGCGGATTGGTTTCCGAGATCTCGGCCACGACCACTTTGGTGCCGTGGACGTCGGCAGCCTCGGCCAGCAGCGCGTCGGCACTGGGGCCTTCGGCCTTCGCCCCGGCGGCAATCTGCTTCTTGAGCTGTCGCACTTCCTTCACCAGAGCCTCGACCCGCTGGGGAACCTCCTCCAGCGGCACCTTGAGCACGGCGGCCGTCTCGGCCAGCGTGGCCTCGTTGCGGCGAACGTGCTTTAGCGCTGCCTCGCCCGTCAAAGCCGTGATCCGCCGCGTGCCGGCGGCCACGCTTTCTTCGCTGAGAATCTTGAACAGTCCCACCTGGCCAGTGTTGTCCAGGTGCGTGCCGCCGCAGAGTTCCTTGCTGAAATCGCCGACCGAGACGACCCGCACCACGTCGGGGTATTTTTCGCCGAAGAGCATCATGGCCCCGGTCGCGCGGGCCTCGGCCAGGGGCATGTTCTTCCAGCCGATGGAGACCGCCTCCATAATCTTCAGATTGACCTCCTCTTCGATCGCCTCCAACTGCTCCGCCGTGACGGCCGAGGGGTTGGAGAAATCGAACCGCAGGAGGTCCTGGTCGACCTTCGAGCCCTGCTGCTGGGCGTGCTTGCCGAGATGCTTCTGCAAGGCGTGATGGAGCAGATGGGTTGCCGAATGGGCCCGGCGGATGCCTTGCCGTCGGGCCGCGTCGACCTTGGCGGTGAGCGTGGCCCCGAGGGTCAGTTCGCCTTTGCGCAGATGGCCGCGATGGAGCGTCAGCTCGCCGCTCGCCTGGGTATCGATGACCTCGAAGCGGATGCCCGGCCCAATCAACTCGCCCGTATCCCCGACTTGGCCGCCCATCTCGCCGTAGAAGGGCGTCTTATCGAGAACGACCACGATGGGGTGCTCCTGGTCCGTGGCCTCGATCCGGTCGCAGAGCTGGTCGCTCGCGATCAGCCCGATCAGTTTCGCGTCGGCCACCTCGATCGTCTCATAGCCCACGAACCGAGTGCCGTGGATCGCTTTCTTGAGGGCATCCAGGGGGCTTCGCGGACCGAACAGCTCCTGCTTCTGTCCCCCGCCCGACTCGATGCCGTGCTTCTTCATGGCCTCTTCGTAGCCCGGCCAATCGAAGGCCAGGCCGCGCTCGGCGGCCATGCTCTCGAACAACTCGGGCGGGAAGCCGTGGGTCTGATACATCTCGGCGGCGTCTTCGCCGGAGACAACTCCATGGTTGTCGCGGTGCATCTGCTGGAAGATCCGCTCGATGCGGTCCAACCCGGCATCGATGGTGTCCAAGAAGCCGGCCTCTTCGGCCTTGATTCCGCGGGCGACTCGCTCGGCCGTATCACCAAGCTCGGGATACGGATTCTTCATCATTTCCGCGACTACGGGAACGAGCTTGTAGAGGCATGGCTCGCGCACGCCCATCTGGCGGCCATCCAGCACTGCCCGGCGCAACAGACGCTTGACGACGTATTTCTCCTTATTGGGCCCGGGGTACACGTTTTCATGGATCGCGAAGGTGCATGCCCGCACGTGATCGGCAATGCGACGCAGCCGGCGACCGCTTTCGCTCTCCGACTCATAGGGCACGCCGCACACGTCGGCTGCGGCTTCGACGAGTGGGCGGAGGACGTCGATATGGAAATTCGACTCCACGCCTTGGAGCACCGAGGCCGTCCGCTCCAGGCCCATGCCCGTGTCGATGTTCTTGCTCGGCAGGGGGCGGAGGTTGTTTGGTGGATTTCCCACCCGGTTGAATTGCGTGAAGACGAGGTTCCAGATCTCGACTTGACCCCACGGCGTGCGGTAGTAGATCTCGCTGCACGGACCACAGACGCCGTCGGGCCCCTGGCTGGGGGCGTTGGCGGGCCAGAAATTCTCGTCCTCGCCGAGTCGCTGGACTCGCTCCGGCGGGAGCTTGATTTCACTGGTCCAGATCCCGGCCGCCTCGTCGTCGTCGAGGTACACGGTGGCCGAGAGCCGCTCGGGGTCGATGCCCAACCACTTCGGGCTGGTGAGAAACTCCCACGCCCAATGGATCGCCTCGCGCTTGAAGTAGTCGCCGAAGCTGAAGTTCCCCAGCATCTCGAAGAACGTATGGTGGTAGGCGGTGCGGCCGACGTTGTCGATGTCGTTGGTACGCAAGCACTTCTGGCAGGTCGTCGCGCGCGTGAACTCCAACTTGCAGCGGCCCAGGAAGTGGTCCTTGAACTGATTCATCCCCGCCGGAGTGAAGAGCACCGAGGGATCCCAGCGGGGGACCAGCACGTCACTCGGACGACGCACGCATCCCTTGGTTTCAAAGAAACTCAGGTACTTTTCACGGACCTCGTCAGTCTTCATCGCTCGCACTCAACCTAGGGCCTGGGGTTTTCGATCGTGGACCCCCCCAGCATACCGGCTTGTCTGACTGAAGAAAAGCCGAAAGGCGCCACGCGGCACCAGCGATGCGTACCCATACTCTTCGGCCGCACGCGTTTCCGACATTCTGTTGACGCCTCCCCCGTATGCGTTATAGTGATATCTGAGCCTCGCCGGTCCGCTGATGGGCGATGACGCGCCGCGTTCTCCTGGCGGCACCGTCGTATGGAACGGGGGCGGGGCAATTGACTCTTGGCTTCCGGCGCACGTCGCGATCATGTCTATTCCCGTCCAGCTTGGCGAATACCAGCTTGTGGAAAAGCTGGGCGAGGGGGGCATGGGGGCGGTCTACAAGGCCCTGCACACCAAGCTCCGCCGGACGGTGGCGCTGAAGGTGCTCTCCAAGGATCGGCTCTGCGATCCGCAAGCCATTGCCCGCTTCGAGCGGGAGATGGTGGCCGTGGGGGCCCTCGATCATCCGAACATTGTCCGCGCCATGGATGCCCGCGAGATCGAGGGCACGC
>CAYTJV010000499.1:0-5931 GCA_964438165.1 uncultured Planctomycetaceae bacterium
AGATCTTGGCGTTGAGCCGCTTGATCATCTCGTGGGAGGTGAACAGGCCGAAGTTCCCGCCCTCCGAGGCGTAGGTGCTGAACGTGTAGTCCAGGCCCAGCTCGTGGAACAACAGCATGTAGCCCATGCAGGTGTAGATGCCCGGTGCGGCCACGTAGTCGCCCGACGGCGGGATGAAGAGGACCTCGGCGCCCTTCTTATTCAGCGGCACTTCGACGCGGATCCCGGTGGCCTCCTCGATATCGTCGACCATGAAGGAAAGCGTATCGACCAGTCCGTGGGGCGGAATCGCCAGGTGGTTCCCGAAACGGTAGCAGTTGGCCACCGGCTCGATCGCCCAATTGATATAGAGGCCCAGCAGCCCCAAAAGCTCCCGGGCAAACATGGTGATCTCGGCCGTATCGATGCCGAAGGGGCAGAAGACCGAACAGCGGCGGCACTCGGTACACTGGTAGAAGTAATAGAACCACTCCTTGATGACGTCGACCGTCAGTTCCCGGGCCCCGGCGAGCTTGCCCAGCACCTTGCCCAGGGCCGTGAAGTCGTTGCGGTAAACGGAGCGCAAGAGCTCCGCCCGGAGCACCGGCATGTTCTTGGGGTCGCCGCCGCCGATGAAGAAGTGGCACTTGTCGGCGCAGGCCCCGCAGCGAACGCAACTGTCCATGAAGACCCGGAACGAGCGGTACTTCTTCAGCCGTTCCGCCATTCCCTCGAAGATGATCTGCTTCCAGTTGTCCGGCAGCTTCCAGTCGTCGTCGGTAACCGCCCACTCTCGTGGATTCGGGAGATCGAGGATCTTGAGGTTCTTGGGCTTTCCCGGATAGATGTAGCTGCCCGGCCTGAAATCCGCGGGGATTTCCGTCCACTCCGCCCTTGGCGGGTGGTGGTCGACCTTGAGGAGATCTTCCTGCTGGTAGTACGCAACTTCATCCGGCTTCACCATGACTACTCCTTGTCGACCGGAACTCCGGCCGCCTTCATCTTCTCCCTCCACTCGTCTTCATACGCTTCGTAGGGATGCGTCTTGACAGGGTAGTCCCAGGGGTTCACGTGCCTCACCATGCGGTTGTTGTTCGCCAGGTTCCTGGTGGGACTGAGGAACACGCCGGCCAGGTGCGTTATCTTGCTGAAGGGAATGTACGCCGCCAGCACGCAGACCAGGAACAGGTGGCCGAAGAACAGGGGGTGGATCGACTTGGGAAGCGCGGGCCGGAAACCGGCCAGGCCCGCGGCAAGCTCCGTAACGCCCGCGACGTCCGACTTGGCAACGTGCCGGAGCCAGAACCCGCTTAGGCCGATGCCCAACAGCAGGAACAACAGGAAGTAGTCCTCCGGCAGCGAGATGTATCGCATCTGGGGGCTTACCAGACGCCGCAACAGGAGGTACGCAAGGGCCGCCAGGAAGACCACGGAGGTCGCGTAAAACACCGGCACTCCCGCTTCGAGGAACCCGTCCAGCTCTCCCAACAGCCCCACCCACGAAGGCGGCGCGGTAAAGAACCGCAGGTGCCGCAGCAGAATCACGAGCATCGACCAGTGGAAGGCCAGCGCCCCGAGCCAGAGCCAGAGGCTGGTTCCGTAGACCAGTTTGCCGCCTTCGAGCAGTCGCGCGTTGACGTTGCGCAGCAGCGAGCGGAAGCACATGATTTCCAGGAACATTCTTCCCACCACGCCCGGGAAAGAGCTGGGATTGTCGAGCTTTGCCTGCTTGATCCAGGGGAGCGACTTCTGCTGGCCGCAGGTCGTGGGAATGCGGAACGGGACCGGCGCCTTGGCCCAGCTCAGCACGCGGTAGGTCAAACCGCCCAGCAACACGGCCACGGCGGCGTAAGGGAAGACGATTCCGAAGATCGCCTTGGGCGCCGTCCCGGCGCCACCCAGCAGTCCGACCAGAAAGAGGCCCGCCACCACCGCCAAGGAAACGAGAACCTTCATCGGCCGCCACCTCGCTGCGCTCTCTGGGCGATCGTGGCGACGCTCCTCTTCACCTCGTTGATCCTGAGCTCGTAGACCTGGGCGCGATAGCGCATGTAGACGTCGAACGCGGCCAAGGCCACCTGGTCAATTCGCCTGTCGAGATCGGTCAACTCCGGCAGGGAGGCCGGCCCAGGACAAACTTCCGAAGTCTTGGAGACTTCGGAAGTTTTCGGGATGAGGTTTTCGCTTCCCAGTTCTTCGCGAACGGCTTCCTTCAACGAGAAGACGAACCCGATCGCTTGCGAGGGCCGCAGTTCCTGGACCGCCCGCATCTTCACAATGTCGCTCAGGTGGGAGCAGATTTCGTCGCTTGGGCGCCCTTCGAGAAGCGCCTCCACGGCGGCGCGCGTGCCTACGCGCAGCGCGTGCCCCACGGGATTGGCGAAGCGATCCCGCTCGCGCCGAAAGGCGGCGGCCGAGTCGGCTGGATACGCGACCAGCGTGACGGCCAACCACCTTTCCGCGATTGCCTCGCTCTTCTTACGAAGGCGGTCCGATAACACGATCTTGAACTCCACGTCAACGGAAGAGGGTTCAGGGTTCGGGGCTGGGAGGGAATTGCAAATTGCAAATATCAAATTGAAAACCACCAGTGCAAGGCTTCCTTCTGCCGATGGCGATCGTCGCGTGCAATTTGATATTTGATATTTGCAATTTTCAATTTGATATTCCCTGAACCCCGAACCCTGAACCCTCTCAAACGCACCCCGTCGGCTTGGGAAGGCCGGCCACCTTGCACGCGCCCTTCGCCGGACCGCTGGGGAACATGTCGTAGATCTCTTTAAGCTTGAAGCCGGTCTCCTTGCAGAGCTTGCGGATCATCGGCGCCATTTGGAACTCGAGATAATAGCCGCGCAGGTAATGGACCACCTTCCAGTGGTTCTCGGTCATGTCGCTGAGGCCTTCGGTCAATGCGAGCGACCTGGCCACGGCTTCATCCCAGACGTCCGGGTCTTGAATGAAGCCGTCTTCGTCGACTTCGATCTGCTTGCCACCTAAGTCTATTATTTCCATTAGGAATGGTCTCCTTGGAGTTCACGCTTTCGGCAACGACCGGTAGTAGTCCATCAGGATATGCGCCACCTCGGGCCGTGCGAACTCGGGAGGCAAATCCTGGCCGGCGGACAGCAGTTCCCGCACCTTCGTGCCGGACAGGTTGACGAAGTCCTCCTTCTTGTGCCCCGCCGGCGCTTCGCACATCATGATCACGTCGCCCACCACCTTGGAGAACGCGGTGTGGTCGGCCTCGAAGATCTTGATCGCCAGCGCGCCTTCCGGGACCTCCTTGCGGAAGATCTCCTGGGCGTCGAACGGCCCGTAGTAGCTGCCCACCCCGGCGTGGTCCCGGCCGACGATCAGGTGCGTGGCGCCCATGTTCTGCCGGAAGATGGCGTGGAGCACCGCCTCCCGCGGACCGGCGTAGAGCATGTCGAAGCCGTAGCCGGTGATCTCCGCCGTGTTCGGCTCGAAATAGAGCTCGACCATCTTGCGGATGGAGGCGTCGCGCACATCGGCCGGGATGTCGCCCTCTTTCAGCTTGCCCAACAGCATGTGAATCACCGCCCCGTCGGCCCCCACGCGCTGCATGGCGATTTTGACCAGCGCCTCGTGGGCGCGGTGCATGGGGTTGCGGGTCTGGAAAGCGACGACCTTGCTCCAGCCGTTCTTCTTGATCGTCTCGCGGAGTTGGACCGCGGTGCGGAAGGTCTCCGGGAACTCCGTGGCGAAGTAGGAATAGTTCAGCACCTGGATCGGCCCGGCCACCAGGAACTTGCCGGCCGAAAGTAAATTCTTCACCCCCGGGTGCTGCGCGTCCGTGGTGCGGAAGACCTTTTCCGACATGAGCTGCACCTGCGCGTCGGTCGCCTCCTCGATCGACCGGACGTCCTGGATCGCCAGCACCGGGTTCCCGTCGACGTTCGGGTCCAAAAGCGCGATCCGCTTGGCGCCCTTAATGGCGGAAACGTCCTGGACGGTGTTGATAATCGGCACCGGCCAAAACAGCCCGCCGACAGTCTTCATGTCCTTGGCAACGGAGAGCGCGTCGGCAAGGTTCATGTAGCCTGTCAGGGGGTTGAAATACCCGCTGCCCAACATTACGGCGTTCGCAGCCGCTTGGGAACAAATCAGCAGTTTGGGCAGCCCTTGGGCCTCCTTGAGCAGCTCACCTCGCTTCGCCGCATCCGCTACGTAGAGGGGGTCCAGGGTCTCCGAACCGTGCGGTTTGATCATCAGCTTCTCCTTATACTTCTCTTGTCTTAGGGCCTCCAAGGCTGCAAACGGCAATCGGCGGCGCAGTCCGAGGCTTCTACCGTGAAATACTTTACCGCCTGCCTGATCATTTTTCGCTGGCCCGTTTCCCTATTGTAAACGCAATCGCTAAGGGCACGCCAGTTCATGTTGCCCACGCTCGGCTAGTCGGCGAAACGGCAACCAAAGGGTTCATGTCCCGTTGACCGCCACGACCGCCGCTCTGCACCGGCTCCTCTTTGTCGATTCAGGCGTCGCTGGCCGCGGTCATCGGGTCGATATCATGCTGCCCAATCTCAAGGAAGTGGGAATCGTGGTCCGCACCGGGGATGGGTGTCTGGATTCGAGAGGTGAAGAAACGCGGCTACACGTTCCAGGGAATTCAGTCCGTCTTGGGATGGATAGTTGTGTATCCTGTCCGCGGAAGTCTTCGCCTTCTATTGGCGAGTTCCTCGGTGACGTTTCTTTTCCGCCGGGCCAATGACCTCGGAAGCCGGGGCAGGCGGCCGGTGCAAATCTTTGCCCGCTGCACTATAATCTCCGCGCCAGTGGGGTCCCCGGTCCGGAGATTCTTCGCATGACCGATGTCACCCGAATCCTATCCGCCATCGAGCAGGGCGACCCCAGCGCCGCCGAGCAGCTCCTGCCCTTGGTCTACAACGAGCTGCGGAAGCTGGCGGCCGAGAAAATGGCCCAGGAGGATCCGGGCCAGACGCTTCAGCCGACCGCATTGGTCCACGAGGTGTACGTGAGACTGGTGGACGCGGAAAAGGCTCGGCACTGGGACTCCCGCGGACACTTCTTTGCCGCCGCGGCCCAGGCGATGCGGCGGATCCTGGTGGAAAATGCCCGGCGCAAGAGCCGAGCCAAGCATGGCGGCGGGTTCGAGCGGGCGGAGATCGAAATCGCCAACCTGCCCACCCGGATGGAGCCCGATAGGCTCATCGCGCTGGATGAAGCCCTGGAAAAACTCCAACAGCAGGACCCGGTCAAGGCCCAGCTCGTCACGCTCCGGTACTTCGGCGGCATGACGATCGAGCAGGCGTCGGAAACGCTGGGCATATCACGAGTTACGGCATATCGCTACTGGACCTTTGCCCGCGCGTGGCTGCACCAACAGATCACCGGCGGCGGGTCGGGCTGAAAAACTTTTCAAAATCCGTCCTCTCCCATGGAGCGCGCGGGCCGATTTCGTCGCATTGATAGTAGAGCGATTTTCCGCTCCCAAGACTTCCGAAGTCTTGGAGACTTCGGAAGTCTGCGCAGAGCGATTTTCCGCTCTGGGGGTCCGATTCAATGAACGCCGAAGAAATATTCCTGGCCGCCCTGGAGAGAGCGACTCCGGCAGAGCGCGCCGCCTACCTGGAGGACGCCTGCCGGGATGATGCCGAGCTGCGAGCGCAGGTCGAGGGCCTGCTCAAGTCGCACGAGGAGGCGGGCAGCTTCCTCGAGCGCCCGGCCCTCGATCCGCAGGCGACGATCACGTTGGAGCCCGTCACCGAGAAGCCCGGCACGGTCATCGGCCGCTACAAGCTCTTGGAGCGGATTGCCGAAGGGGGGATGGGCGTCGTCTACGTGGCCGAGCAGCAGGTGCCGGTCCGCCGCAAAGTCGCCCTGAAGATCATCAAGCCGGGGATGGATACCAAGGAGGTCATCGCCCGCTTCGAGGCCGAGCGGCAAGCCTTGGCCCTGATGGACCATCCC
>CAYTJV010000500.1:0-5930 GCA_964438165.1 uncultured Planctomycetaceae bacterium
CCTTACTTGGCGCCGATGAGGAGGGATCGTTAGGGCCCGCCTCCGCGGCCCCGCGGATCGCCGCGGTCTTCCCATCGGAGCCTGCCTCACCCGTCTTGCCACAGCCGGCGGACATCAAGAGCACTGCCATGGCAGTGCCGACCATCAGAAGGTTCCAGGCAATTCGCATTCTCTCGCCTCCTTGCGTGCAGCGTGCGCCCAGCCCTTGCGCCCCCCATACTGGTGGGTGTCGAATGGGCAGCCAGATCGTTTGGGAACTCCTTCCCGAACTCGCGTATCATGCCCGAATCGTCAGTCCGACGCAATGTCGGTTTACCTTGCCCATTGTCCCCGGCATACATGCCTTGTGCCTTCCATCCTAAACCGTTTTGCCGGAAAGAGTTTCGGCCATTGTCTGGACTGACGCCCCTTCGGTGATGTCGGCCGTTTTGGGCCCTCTGTTGCCAAAACTGTTGCCGGCCCCTTGGTGCTTGGCCCACAAGTCGGCGGCAACATCGTCACGCGGGGAACCGGCCCGTAAGGTCAACGGCAAACGGGGCGTCGGCTTCCCAAGAGAGAATGAGAGCTTCCCCCAAGCGGAGTCCCGACAGCCACAGCCCGGTAATGAACCGCTCCCATGCGGCGTCATCGCGTGGCCTCACCTTGGGGACGGTCGGCGAAGATCCCCAGGGCGTGGAGCTTGCGCAAGAGCTCGGTCTTGGCACGGGCGTCGGTCAACTCGACCACGGTGTCGGTGAGCGCTGTTGCCCGTTTGCCGCTTGCGGCCACCACGCAGGCTGCGGTGTTGGCGTCGGGACAGTGGATGAGGACGGCCGAGCGGACCTGGATGCGGCGGCACTGCGCGAACCAGCCGGCGATCTCGCGGGCCACGTTGGCGGGGATCGGCTTGGCGGAGAGGCGCTGGAGGGCCTCCAGGACCTGCGGGGCTTTCATCGCGCTGCCGGCGGCGGCGAGAATCGACTTCTTGGTGATCGTAAACAGGGCACCAACCCCCCGCCCCTTGCGCTCCGCAAAGCGGGCCAGCGCCGCCTCGGCCAGCGGCGACGGGGCCAGGAAAACGACCTCGAAATTCGGCTGCACGACCACTTGGCCTTGCACCTCGGGCTCGTGGCCGTAGTCGAAATCCTCGGCCAACCCCAACAGGTAGCGGCCCGCACCGGTCAGGGCGAAGCACACGCCTTGGGATCCTTCGACCGTTCCCAACCGCGCGCCCCCCAGCGGCGCCAGCCGCTCTCGAATCATTGCCTTCAGGAGCTGGCTCCAGACATTCTCCAGATCTTCCTCGGTCGGCCGCCGGTAGGACCAATTCACGGAGGGCATGTGATGGTCGCCGCCCAAAATTTCCACCAGCGGATTCGACTCCCGGGCTTGCCACGCGACAAACTCCGCCAGGGGCGCGAATTGCTCGCCCGGCAGGACGCCGAGGGCTGAGACCACAGCCCGACGCAACAGGGCATCCCCGTCCTTGGAGTCGGAGCCGGGAATTCGCACCGTGGCGGGGAGAAAACCGATTGCTGCCGCGTACTCGGCAGATTCGTCCTCGTCGTCCCAATCATCCTCGTGGACGAAGGGCCGAATGGGCCGCCGACTCTTCGCGGATGGAGACCGAAAGTAGTCCAGAACGCTTTGGAGTCGGCCCTTGGCGGTTGCTGCCAGCCAGGCTTGCCCCTTACGAGTTGCCTCGATCCGCAGATCCTCGCCTTGTGTCCCCGCCTGACGGGCCAGCCCGAGGACGCGCAGCCATCGAACGGCGGCTGGAATGCGTTGTTGCGTAGAATAGTCGAGTGCCGAGATGACCCGCTCGGGCACGGACATCAGACCGTCCTCCAAGTCGCGCTGGGTCTTGGCAAACAGGGCGAAATCGTTGCCGCGCAGGCGGAGCGGCCGGGCCGTGGCCGCCACCAGGACCGTGGTCATGTCCTCCACGAGGAATGCTCCGTGAAAGACGGTCTGCGCCTGCACGGGCTCGGGGGCCTTGAGCTTCGGCCGGTGCAGACGCCGGTGGATCGCCGGCCAAAGGCCCAGTACCGGGCTCATGTCTGCCTGTCGCATGGCCGGAAACAACACCAGATGTTCGATGCCCTGCCGAATCGCCGCGCCCAGTGTCGGCCCCGGGAGGTCGTCCCACCGGCCCGGCAACTCGGCCAGCGGCATCGGCTCGGGAAGTTCCATCAGGTGCCGGACGAGCCGCTTGGTGACGTCCGGGTAGGCAACGGGCTCGGGCGGCTGCTTGGGAAACTTGATCCAGGAAGGCAACGCCTTCTGGCCTCCCCGCCCGACCTGCTTCTTGACCGGTTCGGCCAGGAAACGCTCCACCCAGCCCACCGAGATGACTTGAGGGGCCAATTCGTGCTCGATCGCGTAGCCGTAATAGTACGAACCCCTGCCAAAGGCGGCGAGTTCCTCTCCGCTGAAGTGCTCTCGAAGGTATTCGACGAGCGTGTCGGCATCGGGTTGGGCCAAGAGATCGTGGCGGACCATGGCGCGGATCGCGCGGGCGAAGGGAGAGCAGGGCTTCGCCAGCCTGACGCGCTGCCGCAGGGCGTAGTATTCCACGAAACCTGCCCTGACCAAGAGTTGGTCCTGCCCGTCCATCGCGGACGTGGCGGTCCCTTCGTTGGTGCGCAATTCGGCGAAAGACCGGCGGGCCTTGAGCGAGAGCTGCTCCCAGACGGACAGCCGTTTGATGAAGTCGAGCCAGTCGATGTCGAAGAGCTTCATGCCTCCCGATCCCTCAAGCTCACTCGTCACGTTCGCCCACGTCGCGGATCTCATAATTGTACCCCTGCTCGCAGAGAAACAACTGCCGCTTGAGGGCGAAATCCTGCTCCACCGTATCCCGGCTGACGATCGTGTAGAAATGGGCCTGGTTGGCGCCCGGCTTGGGGCGGAGAATCCGGCCCAGACGCTGGGCCTCTTCCTGACGCGATCCGAAGGTGCCGGAAATCTGGATCGCCACGGCCGCGTCGGGCAGGTCGACGGCGAAATTGGCGATCTTCGACACGGCCAGCACGCCCACCCGGCCCGCCTTGAAGTCCTCGTAGAGGGCGTCCCGCTTGCGCTGGGCGGTGGTGCCGGTCAGCACGGGCACGCCCAGCTCCGCGGCGATGTGTTTGATCTGATCGACGTACATCCCGATGATCAACGTGGGCTCTCCCGGGTGCCGCTTCAGAATCTCCCGCACTGCGGCCAGTTTGTCGGGGTTCTCCGAGGCGATGCGGAATTTTTGCTTGGCGTCGGCCACGGCGTAGGGCATGCGCAGACCGTCCGGCATCGGCAGCCGGATTTCCGTACACGTGGCGGTCGCGATCCAGCCCTCGCCTTCCAGCACCTTCCACGGGACGTCGACCTTCTTGGGGCCGATCAAGGCGAACACGTCGTCCTCGCGGCCGTCCTCGCGGACCAGCGTGGCCGTCAGCCCGAGCCGGCGGCGGGCCTGCAACCCGGCGGTCACCTGGAAAACCGGCGCAGGCAAAAGATGGACCTCGTCGTAGATGATCAAGCCCCAGTTCCGCTCGTCGAACAGCTTCAGGTGTACGAACTCAGCATCTTCCCGCGACCGCCAGGTCATGATGTTGTAGGTGGCCACCGTCACCGGGCGCACGTCCTTGGCCGAGCCGTTGTACTCGCCCACCTGGTCGGCGTGAAGCGTGGTCTTGTCCAGAAGCTCGGCGATCCACTGCCGGGTGGCGGTCACACTGGTCGTCAGCACCAGGGTGGACGACTGCACGGCGGCCAGGCAGGCCATGCCCACAATCGTCTTGCCCGCCCCGCACGGCAGGACGATCACCCCCGAGCCGCCCCGTTCGGAACCGCCCGCATGGAAGACCTTCGCCGCGTCCTCTTGATAGTGACGCAAGAAAAACTCCGCCCCGGACGCCGTCGCCGACCGCAGGGCGATCGAGAGCGGCTCACCTTCGCGATAGCCGGCCAGGTCTTCGGCGGGAAAGCCAACCTTGACCAGGGCTTGCTTGATGCGTCCGCGGGCCGCCGGGTCCACGCGGAAGGAAAGTGGCGAAAGGCGGGCCACCAAGAGCGGCGAAACGTGCTTGTTGCGGAAGATCTCTTCGGCCAACGGCAGATCGGCCGCCGACAACACCAGCCCCGCCTCATTCCGCTCCAACCGCAACCGCCCGTAACGCGAGGCGTACTCGCGGATCTCCACTGCCACGTGGTGCGGCACTTCGTACTTCGAGAATTCGTGAAGCGTCTGGACGATCTCGTCCGTGCCGATCCCCGCGGCGCAGGCATTCCAGATCGATAGCGGCGTGATCCGATAGGTGTGAATGTGCTCGGGCGACTTGATCAGCTCGGCAAAACGGGCCAATCCGTCCCGGGCGGTCTCGTAGCGCGGGCTGTCGACCTCGACGAGCACCGTGTGGTCGCCCTGCACGATGAGCGGACTGTCCGGGCGGTGCGTCGTCATCTGTGCGTCAACGCGGCTCCAGGATGCGGACCATCCAGTCGCGGTGCAGATCCGTTTCGCCCATCGGCTTGCCGTCCGATTCGGGATATTCGATGTCGGTGTAGGACGTTAGAAGGCTCATCGCACGCTTCCCTAGCGCAAAAGAGGCGCTGGCTCGCCGCTCTCTATCATTCTAGCAGGTCGTGGTGGTCCCCAACAGGGGCTTGCAGGAGAACTGCAAAGTGGTTTTTGGGTATCTTGCCAAACGCTAGCAGCAAGCGTTCTTGGGGGGGCAAGCAATGCCGGGAATCCCTGACACCAGCCCGGCCGACCCACGATCTGCCGCGGAAATGGCGAGGTTGTATTGGGGGCTCTAACAACGAGGTGTCCTCTCCTTGGATGAGCGGGTGGCCGCGACGGGCGCGAAGAAGGAATCCTTGCTGACCGTCTTGGCCCATCCGGCGACGCCGCTGCACAACAATCCGGCGGAGTTGGGAGAACGCGTGGCGGCGCGGCGGCGGGACGTGAGCCTGCACTGCGCGAAGGCCGAGGGGGCACGCGGGATGGACACGTTCACGACCATCGTGCAAACGGCGAAGAAACTGGCGGTCAACGGCTATCAATACCTGCGCGACCGGATCAGCGGCGGGGCGGCCCGGCCCGGATTGACCGTGCAGGAGCTCACCGAGCTTCTGTGACTGCGCTCGCCGCGGAAATGCGGTTGATGGCGTTGAGAAATGCCTTGGCGCTGGCCTCGACGCTGTCGGTCGACACGCCGCGGCCGCGGTAGATCTGGCCTCGGTGCTCCAACTGGACCATCACCTCGCCTTGAGCGTCCTTGCCGACGGTGACGCTGTGTACGCGAAAATCGTTGCAGACCGTGGAAATCCCGGTCAACTGCTCGATGGCCAGGAACACGGCGTCGATCGGGCCGTCGCCGGCCGCCACGCGCGTGCTCAGCGTTTCCTCGCCGCGGCGGATCGTGAGCTTCACCTCCGGCGTCTTGCCCGTCGCCGAGCTCAGCTCATACGAATCGAGGCTGAAGAGCTCCGCGACCGCGTGGAGTTGGTGTTCGATGAGGGCCGCCAGGTCGGCGTCGTAGATCTCTTTCTTCTTGTCGGCGAGGACCTTGAACTGCTCGAAGACGAAATTGAGCTGCTCCCCGGTGAGGCGGTAGCCCATGGCCCGGGCGCGGTCGGCCAGGGCGGCCCGGCCGCTGTGCTTGCCGAGCACGAGGTCGCTCTTGGTCAGCCCCACGTCTTCCGGCCGCATGATCTCGTAGGTCAGCGGCTGCTTGAGCATGCCGTCCTGGTGGATGCCGGCCTCGTGGGCGAAGGCGTTCTTGCCCACGATGGCCTTGTTGCGCTGGACCTGGATCCCGGTGATTCCGGCCACCAGGCGGCTAGTGGGCACGATGCGCTGGCTGACGACGCCGGTGTCGGCGTGGAAGTAATCGTTCCGCACTCGCAGGGCCATGACGATTTCTTCCAGCGAGCAATTCCCGGCCCGCTCGCCGATGCCGTTG
>CAYTJV010000501.1:0-5921 GCA_964438165.1 uncultured Planctomycetaceae bacterium
CGTCCGAACGGGCCGGTGCGCCCGGGCAACTGATCCCCCTGCCGCAGCGCAAAGCCCAACCGTAGGGTGCTCGCTCTGCGCCACATATAAAGCCGCGACCGTTGGTCGCGCTTCCGGCGCGAAACAGGAGAAACGCGCCTTTGGAGTGCGGCGACTTGTCGCCGCTTTTCCTTGGCAACACACGTCGCCGCGGCCCAAAGAAAGCGGCGACAAGTCGCCGCACTCCAAAGGGCGCGACCAGCGGTCGCGGCTTTTTGCTGGCCGCTCGGGTACTTGACACTTGCACCCTCTTTCGGTCAGCTTAGCGGTTCGAGGGGGAACCCTTTCGCTCGCCGGTGAGGTAGATGGATATGGAGCACTACGCAAACGGTCCGTCCACGGGACTCGATCAGACGGCCGCGGGGAAGATCATCACCGGTTTTGCGCCTGCCGATCTCGCGATGAGTCCGGAAGACAAACTGGTGCTCCGGCGTCTGGCGGAGCGCGTGGCGGGCATTGCCGCCGGCACGCGGATGAAAGAGGTCCGCGAGTTGTGGAAGCGGATCAACACGCTCCAGAAGGCCCGGCCGGCCGTCTTCTGCGACCCCGAAAACGGCTGGAACGAGATCATCACCGAGGCCCAGATGGAGTGCCGCGGCAAGCTCGCCCGGCGTTGGGAAATGGACCTCCGCAAGGAGATCTTCTGGGGCGAGGAGATGGGCGACGATAAGCCGGTGGAGCCCTACTTCGACGTCCCCTACACGGTCTCGCCGGACGACTGGGGGGTCGCCGCGGTCTATCACAAGACCGAGGCCTGCGGCTCGTACGTCTGGGAGGCCCCGATCCGCGACTACCAGACCGATCTGAAGCGGGTCCACGCCCCGCAGTTTGAAATCGACTGGGAAACCACCCGCGGCACGCTCGAAATCGCTCAAGACGTGTTTGCCGGGCTCCTCGCCGTGCGGCAGAAGGGCATCTGGTGGTGGTCGCTCGGGCTGACCTGGCCGGCGGCGACCTTCCGCGGCTTGAACAACATCCTCGTGGATTTCGTCGACCATCCCGACGAGCTCAAAGAACTCCTCGCGACCATCTCCCGCGGCTATTTGCAAAAGCTCGACTCCCTGGAGGCCAATGGCCTATTGAGCCTGAACAACGACGGCACCTACGTGGGCTCGGGCGGATACGGCTTCACCGACGAGCTGCCGCAGAAGGATTTTTCGGGCAAGGTCCGCTGCCGCGATCTATGGGGTTTCACCGAAAGCCAGGAAACCGTGAGCGTTTCGCCGGCCATGTACGAGACGTTCGTGTTTCCCTACGAGAAGCCGATCATGGACCGTTTCGGGCTCACCTGCTACGGCTGCTGCGAGCCGGTGCACGGGCGGTGGAAGGCCGTCAGCCGGCACCACGGGCTGCGCCGCGTGTCGTGCTCGCCGTGGGCCGACCTGGAGAAGATGGCCGAGTTCCTGGAAGATAAGTACATCCTCTCGCTCAAACCCAATCCCGCCGCCCTGGCCGTGCCCGAAATCGACGAACAGGCCATCCGCAGCCAATTGCGCAAGGCCCTGGACGTGACCAAGGGCTGCGTCGTGGAACTGATCATGAAGGACAACCATACCATCGGCAAGCGGCCCGAAAACGTGGTCAAGTGGTGCCGCATTGCCCAGGAGGAGGCGAGACGATGAAACTCGGCTTAGAATCCTATTCCGTGCGAAACTCGGGCCTGGATCCGATCGGCGTGCTGAAGCTGGCGGCCGATTGGGGATTGGCCGGCGTGCTGTTCGAGCTCTCGCCTTTCAAGTCGTTCCGCGATGCCGACCTGGCGGCCATCCGCGCGTTTGCCGAGGAGCGCGGCTTGTACGCGCATTTCGGCATGGGCTCGATCTTCCACTGGCACCCGATGGCCACCCAGGGACGGCAGCTCCTCGCCGAGGCCGGCTATGAGACCAACGGTTCCGAGGCCCGGACCGTCATCCAGCATTTGGAAGTGGCCAAGAAGCTGGGCTCGCCGATCCTCCGCTGCGTGGGCGGGAATCTCTTCACCCGCGACGAAGGCCATGACATGACGGCCCTGGCCGATCGGGCGGTGGCCATCCTCTGCGAGGCCTGCAAGGCGGCCGAGGACATGGGCCTGAAGATCGCCATGGAGAACCATGCCGACTTCACGGTCCGCGAGCTGGCCTCGATCCTCGCCCGGGTCAACAGCCCGGCCTTCGGCTTCACGGTCGATTGCGCCAACCTGGCCTTCGACATCGACGATCCGCTGCGGCTGGCCGGGATCATGGCCCCTTACGCTCTTGCGACGCATTACAAGGATTACCGCGTGCTCCGCACGCCGAAGGGTTTGGCCTTGGAGAACTGCGCCGTGGGCGACGGCGACATCGACGTGGCCGCCATCGCCCGGCTGCTTGGCGAAAAGAACCCGGCGATCAACCTGAATATCGAAATCCACTCGCAGTGGAATTTCTTCACGCTGAACATCCTCGACGAGGGCTATTTTCTGCGTCATCCGGCCCCGCCGGGCGACGGCCTGGCATGGTTTCTCCAGAAATCGTGGCAGCGGCCGATCAGCACGGACCCATTCAGCGCCTTGCCCGACGGGCCCGAATCGTGGAAACTCGAACGCCGGCATGTGGAAGAGTCGATCCGCTGGACCAGGGAGACTTTGGGGCCGCTTCTGACGTAGCTCGTGTGTGGGCGGGTGAAAGACCAAGGGCCCAATGGGTGCTGGCTCTGTTCCGAAGACAAGAACGATCGAAATGTGTGCCGCAGCAGGGCGTTGGCCTCGTGCGGCTTCAGCCCCGAAGGGGCGCCATACGACAGCCCAGGGCAACGCCCTGGGGAAGAGTGGAGCATGAAATGGGAAGCCCTGAAAGGGCGGCATAGGAGCCACGGGGAAGCAGATTTCGCCCCTTCAGGGCTTCCGCGATCATCGCGACCCGCTTCCCCAGGGCGTTGCCCTGGGCTGTCGTATTGCGCCCTTTCGGGGCTTGGTGAAGACTTTTTGTGGAAGGAATACGAACCATGACCATCAAGAACGTCGGACCGGACCCGAGGAAAGTGGTGCGCATCGGCATGCTCGGGTGTGGCTTCATGGGCAAGTGCCACTCGAACGCGTACAGGAAGATCCCGTACATCTATCCGGCGGCCAACGTCATGCCGCGGCTGGCCCTTCTGTGCGACAAGGACGAGAAGAAGGTCGAGCGCGAGGCCATCCGCTATGGTTTCGAGCGTTTCTGCACCGATTGGAACGAGGCGGCGGCCGATCCGGAGATCGACGTGTTCGACAACTGCGGCCCCGACCCGGTCCACGTGGAGCCGAGCATTGCCGCTCTGAAAAACGGCAAACACGTGATCTGCGAGAAGCCGCTGGCGGTTTCCGCGGCCGATGCCCGGCGGATGCGCGACGCGGCCGCGTCGGCCCCCGGCAAGGCGGTGTGTACGTTCAACTACCGCTTCATGCCCGCCGTGCGATTGGCCAAGGACCTGATCGCGTCGGGCAAGATGGGAAAGATCTACCATTTCCGCGTCAATTACTTGCAGATGGCCGGGCACGATCCCTCGCTGCCGGCCGATGCGGTTTGGTACGCGGCCTGGCCGCATTCCGGCGGAATCCAAGGAATCGGCAGCCACGCCATCGACCAGTGCCGATACCTCATCGGGGAGATCAAGAGCCTCTCGGCGATCGTGCGCACGTTCAACGCGGGCCGGGCCAGGCCGTCGGCGGGCGACCCGAGGGTCACGTCCGACGAAGGCACGGCCGCCGTGCTGGATTTCGAGAACGGGGCCCTCGGCGTGCTGGAATCGTCGGTGGTCGCCACCGGACGCAAAAACTGGCTCTCTTGGGAAATCAATGCCTCCAAGGGCTCGCTGCGGTGGGACCTGGAGCACCCCAACAGCCTCTTCGTGTGCCAGGCCGAGAATCCCGACAAGGCCGCCTTCGGCTTCACCGAGGTGAACGTTACCGAGAGTTTCCATCCTTACGCGGGCGCGTGGTGGCCCTCGGGCCACAACATCGGCTGGGAGCATTGCCACATCATCGAGAAATTCCTCTTCATCGACGCCGTGGCCAACAACAAACCGCTCAGCCCCTGCAGCGCCACCTTCGAGGACGGCTACCGCGTGGCCACGATCATCGAAGCCATGCGCCGCTCCAGCGATAGCGGCCAGCGGGTCGCGATTGAGTATTGACTCGCCTTTGGAGTGCGGCGATTTATCAGCCTTTTTCCGGGGCGGGTTGATTTTACCTTATCTTAGCCGTCCCGTCGGGTCTTGGCGCAGTGATGGGCGTTGCCATGCCAGGAAAGACTAATTAAATATGGCGGTATTGTAACCTCTTGCGGCCGTTAGGGTTGGGTAAACCGCTAGAATACCGCCATATTTAATTGGACTTTAGCCCAGATCTCTGCTAGACTGCGCTGTGGAATCGCCCGGCGATCGGCCGGGCAAGCGACTCTGGTTTCGGAGGAGACAGGGATGGCACAGTTCGATCTGGACAAGCATGTGTTGGTCGGATCCGGTGGCCTGCTGAAGGTGCCCGCCGAGGACGAGATCACCCACAAACTGTTGATGCTCATCGAGGGCGAATGCGAGGGCTTGGGACCTCTCCAAGCCGCCCGGAAGTTCGGCCTCAGCAAGCAGCGTTATTTTCAACTTCGCGCCGCGTTCGACCAGCGGGGCGCGACGGCGCTTTGCAGTCAGAAACGCGGTCCCAAGAGGAACTACCGTCGGACCGCGGAGGTCGTCCGGCAGGTGATCCGGCATCGCTTTCTCGATCCCGACGCCTCGGCGGAAGTGATCGCTCAGAAGCTCGTTCAGAGCGGATTTTCGATCAGCATCCGCAGCGTCCAGCGCGTGCTGACCGACTACGGCCTGCAAAAAAAAACTCCCCAGGTGCCGCCCACGCCTGGAAAGCGAACAGGTCGAGGCGCGGATCACTCAGAGAGTGGTCCGGGACGTCGCCAGCGATCCGGTCAGCATCGAGCGCGGGGTCCGGCAGCGGCTGGCCGATAAGATCAGCGACAACATGGCCGGTCTGTGGCTGTTAGTCCCGGAACATTTGCGTCTGGGAACCTGGGACTTGCTACGGACTTGGACGCGACAGGCCGCGGAGCGCATCGAGCCGCGACTGGCGCTGCAGTTGGTCCATGAAGCGGCGTTGTGCACCAACGGGCTCCGCGCGGGGCGTTGCTTGACGGCCCGCGGATTTGAGACTCTCAACGGGCTCCCCTTCCTGGCCGAGGACACCGCGGTCCACGAGCTGCTCGACGGCCGGACTGTCGCCGAGGCCCAGGAACTTCAAGTGGCCCTGGGGAAACTCCGCCGCGTCTCCGGGCATTATCCGGGAAAACTGCTGCTGATCGATCCGCACCGCGCGCCGAGCTACAGCCATCGGCACATGCGCAAGCGGCAGAAGGAGCGAGGCTCCAAGCCCATGAAAATGTCGCAGACCTTCTTCTGTCTGGACGGGGACAGCGCCCAGCCGCTGTGTTTTACGACGGCCAATTCCGCACGCACGGTGAGCCAGGCGACGCCCGAACTGTTGCGCATGGCCGCCGAGATCCTTGCCCCGCTGCCCGCCGAGAACCCCCTGGTCGCCGCCGATGCGGAACACTTCGCCGTAGACCTGGTGGACCACATTGACGCCGAGACGCCTTTCGACCTCATCACCCCCATGCCCAACCGTCAGGGCGATCAGAAGCGACGGCAGCAGATCCCCCCGGAGCAGTTCACGCGTCACTGGGCAGGCTATGCCACGGCGGTCCTTCCCTTCACGCCCCACCACAGCCGCGGCGGCCCGTATTATGAGTTGGTGCAACGTCATGGAGAGCGGCCCGACGAGTGGCATTTCAATGGATTCTTCTCCACGACGGACCGTGATCCGGTCAATGCCCTCACCGGCGACTATCCCCAACGCTGGCACATCGAGGAGTTCTTCAACTTCA
>CAYTJV010000502.1:0-5901 GCA_964438165.1 uncultured Planctomycetaceae bacterium
ATCGTCCCGAAACAACGCTACCCCCCAAGGCACCCCCCGATGCCGCAAAACCCGGACCCTGTTGACCAAAACGTTGCCCGGTAGTTCGAGCGCTTGGCCGACCGGATCATGGCACGGCCGAACTCATGGCACGGGAGGGAGCGGTCGTGGCGACCTGGCGCTGGTGCCACGGGCATAAGCTCGGTCCCTACTGGAGACTCGATTCGTCGGACGGGATGGCTTGATTTGCCCGTCCCTCTGTGGCCTAATCAGTAGTATCCCAACGAAGGAGGGTCGCATGTCCATTCAATCCCGTATCAAGGATGCTGAAGCACTCTGGAAGGAGAACCGAAAGGAAGAATCGCTCCTTGCGGCGCTAAGTGCGGCAAACGATACGGCCCGAAAGAGATACCCTCAAGCCAAGGAAGGCAAGGAGCGAATGGCCTGTTTCATCGCGGATGCCGCGCGCCAACTTTCCGGAACCGCCGTGGATCTTTTCGACTGGAGTTTCCGAGGCGGTGTTTCCCTCGGCGAGGTGCTGGACGACGTTTACCGCAGTCTACTCCAGAGCGGCCGACTTCCGCCCGACGTCGAGCTGGCGCCGGGCGATGAGTTCCAAGTTCACGTCCTCGAAGGCAACCGGCGCGGGTATAGCGAGTGCTTGATTCCGCGGCTCATCGAGGTGGTGAAGCGATCCCCGGAAAACGCAAAGGAGTTCTCCAAACGAAAATGACCGTTCGCATGGAGCAGACCATGTTGGAGGTTTTATGCAGTCGGGCTCGGTCGAAAGATCAGTCCGAGGAGCACGTGCGTCGGCAGGAAGACGCACGCCGGAAGCCCGACCATCAGAACCCCCAGGTAGGCAAGCGGCGGCATCCACTCCTGGGGCTTCTCTCCGTTGAGCCCAAAGACGTAATTGATGTTCACCGGCTGGTTCGGGTTGTCGGACGGGGCCGGCGGCGCTGGCATCAGGAAGAAGCAGAGCAGCATCAGCACCCACGCCAGGACGGTCCAGGCGACCAGTGCCCGGCGGTCATAGCCCAGGCGGCTCAAAAGCCAGAGCAGGAATAGTGGCAGCCAGAAATGGAAGAACGAAAGTCCCCGAGTGAAGAGCGGGATCTCGTCGCTGAACATGTAGGCCGTCATCCCGGTGACGTGCAGTCCCACAAAGCCGCCAAGGAAGTCCACCATCCACAGGGCTTGCGGGAGGAGAATTCCCACGGCGGGCATCGAGGCCCAAATCGACTTCTCGGTCCAAACGGCAACCAAGGCCATGAAGAGGGCCACGTCGCAGTAGTAGAGGAAATTGGTCGGGCCGTAGTCGTGCCAGTAATAGGGAACCAGCACGCACACGAAGGCCGTGAAGAAGAGCTTGATCCAAAGGGGAATGTGGCCTTGCCCCCGGAGGATCGCAACCGTCAACCCCTCTGCTTTCATCCCTTGCCCCTCCTGCCGAATGCCGAAGATCGATTCCCCACTGCTATCAGGCGAACTGCCTGTCAGCATACAACGCTCGTCTTGGATGAGCCATCCGGCACGTCCAGGGTGACTTCTTCAAAGTCGTGGCCGGCAACTTGACCCAGCTCGACGAAGTCCACAGCGGCCGCGGCTACCAGGGCCACTGGCGCTTGCGCCTGCACTTCGGCCTGGGCCAGCACGAGCGCGTCGACCGCATCGAGGTCCGCTGGATCGGCGGCGGACTCGACGTGATCGAGAACGTCGCCGCCGATCGGCAGGTGACGATTACGGAGAGCCGGCGGTAATCGGGGCTTGAACAGGAGGAAACGAGGGGGTCGGGGGTCTTTTTCCTCGTTCCCACGCTCTGCGTGGGAACGCGAGTCCCGCCGCTCTGCGGCGACTTGACACGGGCCGCAGAGCGGCCAAGAGCCCGTTCCCACGCAGAGCGTGGGAACGAGAGCTTGAAGCCGCCCCGCTTCAGAAGTAGAATCCACTCTGGAGGCAAGTGGTTCCGATGGCGATACACGATTCTACGCTTGGCGATTTTGACGCACCTGACGCCGAAGTGGTTCTCCCGCGGAGGATGACCGAGGAGGAGTTCGTTGCCTGGTGCGACGAAGACACCCGGGCGGAATGGGTGGATGGAGAAGTCGTTATGATGTCGCCGATGAGCGATCCGCACAGCGATGCGGTCATTTGGCTCGGCAGCCTGCTGGAGATCTTCGTCGAAGAGCACGATCTCGGCGTGGTCCGCGTCGAGATGCAGACTCGCCTGGCCAGGCTGCGGCGCCGCCGCGTGCCGGATATCTGGTTTGTGACCAAGGACCGCAAGGGGTTGATCCATCGCAACCACCTGGAAGGGCCGCCGGACCTGGCGATCGAGATCGTCTCCCCGGACAGCGAGGCCCGCGACTGGCGGGAGAAGTACCAGGAATACGAGGCGGCGGGCGTGCGGGAGTACTGGGTAATCGACCCGGCGTCCCAGCACATGGAGGTGTACGCGCTGGGCGCGGTGAAACCGCAGGCAACGGAACCGGCCGAGAATCGCTACCGGCGTTTGCCGGAGGATAACGGGGTGATTACCTCGGTCGTGCTGCCCGGCTTCCGCCTGCGCGTCGATTGGCTTTGGCCGGAAACGCGCGTGAAGGTGTTGGAGGCGCTAGCGCAATTGGGCGTGCGGGGAACGTAGGGCGGGACGAGTGGAGCGAGTCCTACCGTTCTGCCTGTAAACGCCACCGCCGGGTTTATCCCGGCGGGGCGATGACGGTTAAGACTCCGCGATTCTTTGCTGGCGCCGCACGGCCGGGCCGTGGGTGCCAGCAAAGAATCGACGCCTTGGGGCAGGTGCTGTAGCTGCCACTCAGCGTCCCACCGACGCAGGGTCGGTGGTGACGGTTCCAGTTTGAGTCATAAGGAGCACACTCGGGATGGTCGAAGATTTATTCTCCGTGAAGGGGCAAATTGTCTTGGTCTCGGGGGCGAGCCGGGGCATTGGCCGGGCCATTGCCCAGGGGTTTGCCGAGCGCGGGGCCACGGTGGTGATCACGGGCCGGGTGGCGGAAACCTTGGAGGAGACGGCCCGGCAAATCGGCCAGTCCGGCGCCACGGTGCGGGCCAAGGTCTGCGACGCCGCCGACGCCAAGGCCCTCCAGAAGCTCGCCGACGAGGTCGTCGCCGAGTTCGGCCGCATCGACACGCTGGTCAATTGCGCCGGGGTGAACAAGCGGATGCGGGTCGAGCACTACGACGAGGCGACCTACGACTACATCACCAACATCAACATCCGCGGGGCCTTTTTCCTGTCGCTGGCGGTGGGGAGGCACATGATCCAGGCCCGCGGCGGCAGCCAGATCAACATCGACTCGATCAACAGCCACCGCCCCTTGAGGCGCGTCGCCCCTTATGCCATGAGCAAGGCGGCCATGAGCCAAATGACCCGCAGCCTCGCCATGGAATGGGGAGAATACGGCGTGCGCGTGAATGCCGTGGCCCCCGGCTTGATCGCCACGGACCTGGCCAAACCGCTCTTGGCCAACCCCGCGATCGACGAGTGGCGCCGGAAGAACACGCCGCTAGGGCGCGTCGGCACGCCGGAGGACATCGCCGCCGTGTCGATCTTCCTGGCCTCGAAGGCGGCCGGCTACGTCACCGGACACGTGCTCTACGTCGACGGCGGCACGACCTGCGGCCTGTTCTGGCCGCTGGACGCGTAACCCGTAGGTCAGGCTTTCCCGCCTGACACGTCATCCGTCAGGCTGGAAAGCCTGACCTACCATACGTTTTCCCGCCGTTCCGCTTAGCGCTCTTTGCGCTTCAGCTCGGCGTTGTGCTCTCCCAGGAACTTGCGAAGCTCGTCGGAAAACGCCAGCAGCCGTTCCCACTGCTCGATGTAGAGCGTGACCGGCATGCGCTGCAAGCCGTAGAGACTCATCGCTCCCTTCGGACTCACCTTGCAGTAGAGCGAGCTCCGCCGCGTCTGCTCGGCCTGCTCCAGAAGCTTCGACGCCTGTTCGACGGGAAGCTCTCCGCGAGCCACCTTCGCCAGGATTTCCTCTTGGTTCATTTGCGGTCCTCCGTAAGCCGTTCGCCAAGTTGCCCCAAGAGAATAAGATACCCGCCCCTACCGTGGGAACAAGGGCATCCCGCCAGTACATGACCACGGACTGTTGTTACCGCCTGGAAAACTCGTCATAACGGGGGGCCTTTGGTTAACCCGTTCGTACCCCGGGGGCGTTCAACGCTTGTCGAGCGCGGCTTTCGTGAAGGCAGCCTGGGCCTTCTGACCTTCGCCGGGGAAGCCGGCGTGTTGCACGAGCCAGACGAATATCAACCCGCGCTCGGTGTCCGCGCTCGTGTTCGTCGAGTAAGCCCCGCCGTGGCCGAAGGAGTTCTTGCCGACCGAGAAGCCGAACCCGTAGCTCTCCTTTAGGGCCGATCATTCGCCTCGATTCAGCTGGCCCGCAATCAAGAACACCTCGCCCACGCCGAACGGCTCCATGCCCGCGGCGCCGAGAACGCGATCCCCGGTGCGCCAGCGGACCTCCAGGCGATACCAACCGCCTGCGGGGACCTGAACGGAGGCGGACCATCGCGAGCCGCTTCGCGTCGTCCGCAAGGCGGTCCAGTCGATGCCGCGGCCGAACGCCCCAGCAAGCGCGACGGCGCGGCAGTCCATGACGGCCTGGGGGTCGCCCACAAAGTCCACCTCCACAGGAACGTTCCCGAAGCCGAGGGCTGGCCCGCCGCAGTGGTTCTCGTGGGCCTTGGTGGGAACAAATCCTTCTCGCTGGATCACCGCGTACCGCTCCGGTCGCAGCAGGGTTGCCTGCGTCTCGGCGCACGGAGCAGGCAAGCTCCCTACAATCGCGGTCAGCGCGAGGGTCAGAACCCCCGCCGGGCAAATGAGTTGGCGTTTGACTCGTTGCATGTTCGTGAGCCTGGCAAGTGCTATCGCAAGGGTTGAGGATTTCGCACGCGTTCACGGATTGTGGAATTGAACTCCTTGGACGTGGTTGTCGATCATTACTTGCGACGAGCTCTTCGTGAGCCGCTCTCCGAGAATGGAGACGTTCTCAAACGCGACGTCGCAGACGTTGTGCTCCGGGTCGGCCCCTGACAACTGGACCCGATAGGCGCCGGGCCGGCCGGTCAGTTCCACGTTCTTGAATCGCACGTTGCGAATAAACCCTGGCACCTTCTTGCGCATGTACTGGTTGACCACCGGCTTCAGGCGGATGAGTTCCGTTTGCGCGGGCCGTCGAGCGCGAGACTGACGGTGTGGTCGTCTACGACTTTGAGCTGCACCCCCGGCGACTGCGGGCGGATCACCGTCTGGCCGAGCGACCGCTTCGACGTGATTTGGACCGTGACCGGTCCCGAGGTGTCGAAATTGGCGAAGGCATACGGCCCGCCGAAGTCCCAATGCTTTCCCGCGAAAGGCGGGTCGAGGGTCCGTGCGGTGTACACGTCGACCTTCTTGCCGTCGGCATGGACCTCGTAGTCTTCCGCCAGGGCCTCACCTGGCGGGGCCGGATAGGTCACCACCTCGGCTCCGGCGATGGTGCCCGCCAAGAACCACGCCATGATTGTCGACCACACTGGGAAGGGATATGCGTTCATGTGCGATGCTCCTCTATCGGCTACGCAGCCGAAGCCTCTATCCTTACCCAGAATTCCTCTCCAGGTTATCTGAAACAGCGGCCGTTGCAAGGCCCAGGGGGCGGCGCGCAACCTTTTCCCAAAGCATCCCGATTCTGTCTCACTGAACGTTAAGATATGACTACCTCGCTTCGCTCGGCCGCAACCAAAGGGAGAGCGGGAATTCCGGCTTTCCGGCAGGTGGAAACCGGTGAGGGATAGAACGGTTGGATTTTCTGAGGCATGGCAGGGCAAATGAATGGGGTAAGAATGAGGACGGTCCCGGCGGCGTAGCGGCCGGGACCGTGCGGGCCATTCACCCGCCCT
>CAYTJV010000503.1:0-5869 GCA_964438165.1 uncultured Planctomycetaceae bacterium
CCGAGGCCTTGCTGGCGTCGGCAAACGTGCCGTCGCCGCGGTTGTGGTAGAGGGTATCGGGAATAGGCGTGTAGTCCAACGGCGTGGGATAAAAGGGAATGCCCTGTTTGGTGCGCGTGACGTGCGTACTCAGGTCGAGCTCGATGTAGTTGCCGACGTAGAGGTCCAGGTTGCCGTCGCCGTCGATGTCGAGAAAGCACGCCCCGGCGCCGACTTTCCTGGCCAGCACGCCGCTCGGCGTAGTGCCCGGGACGCCGGCTTGCTGCGTCGCGTCGCTAAAGGTTCCATTGCCGTGGTTGCGGTAGAGGAGGTTGGGGCCGAAGTTGTCGAGATAGATGTCGGGCCAGCCGTCGTTGTCGTAGTCGCCCACCGCGATCCCCAGCCCGTATGCCGTACACGCCACGCCCGCCTGCTCGGTGACCTCCCGGAATCGCCATCCGCCCAGGTTCTTGTATAGGGCGTGCCGGGGCGGCCGATCGAACTTGGCGCCGGGCAGCGGCGCGCCGTTGGGGAAGTAGACGTCGATCAGGCCGTCGCCGTCGTAGTCGAAGGTGGCCAGGCCGGCCGACATCGCCTCGACGATGTAGTGCCGCCCCTCGGGCCCGCCCCCGCCGTCCACGTGCTGGAAGGCGATCCCAGTCTGGTCCGTGACCTCGCGAAACCGGATCGGGCAAGCCGCCGGAGCCGGACCGGCAGCGGCCGGGGCCTGGGAGGGCAGGCTTGCCCGCGAAATGCTATTCGGCATCGCCGTGCGAGCGGGCCGCCCCTCCGGTTTCCGGTCCGCCGGACGAAGAACGTGCCGCCATGCCAAAACTGCGCCCGTCGCCATCACGAGGGTACCTACGAGCACCACCGTCGTCCGTCTCACAAGGAACGTCCTCATGTTATTTCGGCTTGCCGATCTGCAAGCCCTCGTGCAATTCAGACTACTTCCAACGGGCAAGTGAGGCAAGTCACGCCCTACCGAATCACCGCAGGCGGAGCATGTAGCGGGTGAGTTCTGTGTCGAGCTTGCGGAGGTCCTCGCCGAAGGCTTGCTGGAACTCGCGGAGGCGGGTCTGGGGATCGTCCCACTCGACGGGCTTCTTGGCCGAGAGCGTCTTGAGGTAGGCCAGGTACTGCTTGGGGTGCTGCTTGAGCAGGAAGTAGGTCAACGCCCAGGCCTCCGCATAGGCGTCCAGACCGTGCTGCGTGTCGCGGAGCCGCTTATCGTCGCGCACGAGCGAAGCCAGCGAGTCCGCCGGGCGCTTGGCCGCGTACTCGTGGAATCGCGTCAGCCGGGGACCATTGACGGCCCCGATGGTGCTCCATCCCTTGGCGCTTGCCAGATCGGGCGTCTCGAAGTACAGGGCGATCCCCTCGCTAAACCACTGCGGGCAGTCGCTGTAGCGCGTGTGCAGCCCGCAGTTGAAGGCGATCTGGTGCGTCGCCTCGTGGACGACGGTGGCCACGGTCCGCTCGGCCTCGGGCTGGGCGAGGATTCGGTTGATCTGGGCCGTCGTGCCGCCGCGGCCCACGCGACCCTGGCCCGCTACCCCCGTCAGATCGAACATCGTCATCCGATTGGTCCGCAGGCTGAAGTAGCCGATGATCGCCCGGGCGGTGTCGCCCAGCTCTTCCCGCGCAAATTTCTCGTAGGATGTCTGGTCGGCGAAGATGATCGCCACCAGCGGGAACTCGGGCGTCTTCAGGGCGAAGCCCTTGCGGATCCAGAAATTGGTGAACGCCATGTAGAGCCGCTCAAACAGCGATCCGCACCATGAGGCGTATTCGCGCGAGGTGTTGTAGAAGATGAAGTAATGGGCGGTGCGGTGGACGTCGAACCCGCGGGGAAGCTCGGCCAACAGCCGCTCCGACATCTCGTCGGCCGTGAGCGGCTTGAAGGGCAGGTCGTCGGTCGTGTGCTCCAAGAGTTCGTCGGGCTGAACCATCCAGAGCACGCCGTCGCGGGCCAACAGCAGCAGCCCGCCGTCCTGGGCGCTGACCAGCACGCGTCCGGCGACTTTCACCGGCTTGTCCTTCTGCCGCAAAGTGACGTAATCGAGGGCCAACGCCGCTTCGGCCGATATCACGTTGCCGAGGAGGAAACAGGCTACCAACGAATGATGCACAACACCGTCTCCGGAGGGGTGATTCCGCTGGGCCACGTAAACGGGCTCCCCCAAGTAGTATATTACGTCTTCGGTCTTAGGGCTTGGGCCTTTGGTCTTAGGTTTTCGGGCTTCGGTCTTGGGTCTTGGCCCCAAAGACCCAAAACCCAAGACCAAAGACCCAAGACCGGATGCCAGCCGAGCTTGGCATCTGGCGGGTCAGTGAAAAGAATCACTGCGATTCATCTTGGCGAACCGGGCGGAAGTCTGCTATAGTCCCGCCTCTTCTCTTTCGGGGGCGTCCTCTGTCTAGGGGTCCTGACCAAGCGGATTGGCGGATGTTTCAGGCTCACCCACAAAACGTCTGGCGGCCGGCGCGAGTTGCCCGGCGCGTAAGAGCGGTAGGACGGCCTTTCCAGGCCGTCCAAGACGGCCTGGAAAGGCCGTCCTACATGATTTGGTTTGTGGCCGGGTTAATGGCTGTCGCGCTGTTAGTCAGCACGGGCTGCAAGTCGGGCTGGCCTCCCGGCGGGAAGGTCTCCGACACTGTGCCCGGGATCACTCCGCCCCGGGAACGAATTGCCGAGTTGAGAAAAGTGGCCAAGCGGGCAGCGGGCAGCCGGCCTGAGGAGCGCGAGCAGACTGCGGCCCAGGCAGCGGCGCTCTACCCCCGCGAGCCCGATCCCCTGGTGCGACTGGAAATCATCCGCACCCTAGGCGCTTGTCCCGGTCCGACCGCGGAGGCCACGCTGCGCGAGGCGGCCAAAGACAAGGATGCCGACGTGCGCGTGGCGGTGTGCAAGTCGTTCGGAAAGCACCACGGTGCGGCGGCGTCGGAGGTGCTCCGCGAGCGTCTTGCCGGCGACTCCGACATCGACGTTCGCCTGGCGGCAGCCGAGGCGCTGGGCGGGATCCGCGACCCGGACTGCGTGGCCGCGCTCGGCGCGGCCCTCGAAGACCGCGACCCGGCGATGCAGTACCAGGCCGTCAAGTCGCTTCGCCAGGTCGCCCCGACCGACTTGGGCGACGACGTGGAGCGTTGGCGCCAGTACGTCAAAGACGGCTCGATCGCCCCGGCGAAACCGATCTCGCTGGCCGAAAGTCTTCGCAACCTGTTCTAACTTTGCGGTTGCCCCATGAAGCAATAACCCGTACCATGGGGATGAAGCGGCGTCGTCACCCGACGCGCATAGTCGATGGCCGTCGCGGAGCATGGCGCAGGGCTTCCTTCCCCGACAGGCAATCCGGGATCGATGCTGGCATGGATGGCAGCGGCGAGCGGTGGTACGATCTCCATGCGGGCGACGGACGGCCGTCTCCGCACGGGCTCGCCTTCGACGCGACGCCGCACGACACGGGCGGAGCACCCATGAAGCCCCTACGATTCACCGATCGGTTCAAGACCCTTTACAGCTTCGGGATCCGGCTTTCCGAGTCGACGGAGGCCGATGCCGTGCTGCTGTTGCTCGACGGCCCGGCCGATTGGGCCCGCCTAAAGAATCTTGCCGGCGAGGAGAAGGTGATCGTTGCGGCCAACACCGAAGCCGAGCTCGAAGGGGCCAAAGAGAACGGCATGCAGACCGTCGTCCTGAACATGGCCGACAGCCCGGTCTACGACCGCCTCACCCAGGCCCTGTTGGAAGCCGTGGCCGACGATCTGCTCGCCCCGGGGGCCTGCGTGGTGGCCATCTACAGCGGCTTCGAGGCCGACAACATGGACTCGGTGAGCATCATCAACCTCGGCGAGCACCTCGACCGGCTCACCGGACGCGACCTCCGCCAACTCGAAACCCGCGTCCCGCTGGATACCCTTAAGATCGTGGTCGACCTGGCCGCCGAGATCGGACGCGAGGGACGCGAGGGGAAACCGATCGGCACGATGCTCGTGGTCGGCGATACGCGCAAGGTCCTCGCCCATAGCCATTCCGTGGGGTTCGATCCGGTCCGCGGCTACAGCCGCAAGGACCGCAACCTGAACGATCCGCGGGTCCGCGAAGGGATCAAGGAGATCGCCCAGATGGACGGCGCGATCATCGTCTCGGCCGACGGGACGGTGGAGGCGGCCTGCCGCTACATCGACGCTCCCGCCACGACGGTCACGCTATCCAAGGGGCTGGGCTCCCGCCACTGGGCCGCGGCCGCGATCAGTCGGGCCACGAAGGCGGTGGCCGTCACGGTCAGTCAGTCCAACGGCACGGTGCGAATCTTCCAGAATGGGGAGGTGATGCTGCGGATCGAGCCCATCCACCGCCGGCCCATGGTCTGGAAGGACTTCGAGTACGAACCGCCCGCCACCGAGCCCCGCCCGAAAGGCAAGCCGGAAACCGGCAAACCCAGCCCGGCTTAGGGCTGCGGTCCGAGGTTCACCACGGAGGCACGGAGGACACGGAGAGGGAAGGGATGGCGTCGCAATGATTATACTTCTATCGTTCCCGGCTGCCTCCGTGCCTCCGTGGTGAAATCCTTTTTTCCGCCGCCTCACTCCGGACGCTCGATCACCAACTCGACCTGGTATCGGCGGTAGGCATCGTTCGGCTGAACGAGGCGGACGTCGAGGAAGCTCTTGGCCGGTCCTTTCAGCGTGGGAACCTCGTAGCGGAACAAGCCCGGATCGTTGGTCAGCCGACGGCCGAACCCGTAGCGGCCGATCAGGACCCGCAGCAAGTTGCTCGCATCGCCGGTCGTACCCTCGAAGGTGATTTGCTGGACTCTCTGCTTGGCGTTGAAGTAGTAGGTGAGCGAGCCCGCCAGGTCGTCGACGGCCGTGCCGGTCACAAGCGGTACCCGGTACCCATGGAGCGGCAACTGTGAAAGGCCGGCCGAGATCCAGGGCCATTGCTGCATGACCCAGCCAGGCGTCACGTCGAAGCGAAGCACCTCGGCCAGATCGACCCGGGTGGGAGGATCGCCCGCGCGGCGGACCGCTCCCGGCGGCGCGAACATGCTCTCGGTGTTGGAAGAGGCGTTGGCAGCCGGGGCGGCCGTGGATGTCGGGACAGCCGACGCGCCCCCGTTGGTCCCCCCGCTCTCCGCGCCCGTGCCCAGCGCCACCAGCGGCGCCACGCGCTGCTTGGCCTGATTCCACCAGTCCTTGGCGTTGTACAGCACGGGCGGGGTCGACACCGCCACCACCGGCAAGAGGAGCCACAGCAACCTTCTCGGCATAGAGTCCCTTTCCGCTGGCCCCTCTGTGTCCTCCGTGGTGACAGTGGTGCTTTCACCACGGAGGACACGGAGGAACACGGAGGGAGAAAAGAATAACGCCTCGTCCCCCCACCCCCCCGGCCCCAAACCCCTTTCATGGGAGCGGGGCGGGAAAGGGCCGGGAGCGGGTCGGGGACCACCGCCATGAGCAGGCCGCTGACGGGGGCTCGTTGCCAGAGGCCGCCTGAGAGGATCGATTCCCGGGGCGGGCGTGGGGGCCGTCGCATCGTGTCGGGCGCCACCGGCTCCAGTCCGAGCGCCATGGCGGGCAGGCCGTCGGTGACGAGGTTGATCCACAGGATCTGGATCGCCGTGAGGGGAAACGGAAGGCCGAACACCGGGGCCAGGAGCATGACCCAGATCTCACCGGAGTTCGTCGTGAGAAGGTAGCGGACGAAGCGACGGATGTTGTCGTAGATGCGGCGCCCCTCCTCGACGGCGGCGACGATGGTCGCGAAGTTGTCGTCGGCGAGGATGATGTCCGCAGCCTCCTTGCTGACCTCGGTGCCGGTGATGCCCATCGCGACGCCGATGTCGGCCAACTCGAGAGCCGGTGCATCGTTGACGCCGTCACC
>CAYTJV010000504.1:0-5852 GCA_964438165.1 uncultured Planctomycetaceae bacterium
CCGGAAGGTTTCCGCAATTCTGCCGTAACTTCGGGTCCATGCGCGGCAAGAGCATCTTCGCCGGGAACTTGCCGCTCTGGTCGATGCGCACGGCGAGGCTTTCCTTGCGGGTGACGTTGAGCTCGATCCAACTGCCGCGCTCGGGGATGATGCGGCAACTGTGCATGCGGCGCTCCCCGCCTTCGATTTCCACGACGAAGTCGACCCCGGGACTGCGGTGCAACTGGCTCACCACGACCCGCTCCGCACCGTTGATGATGAACTCGCCCCCGCCGAGCATGATCGGCAGATCGCCGAGATAGACCTCCTCCTCGATCGGCTGCTCCTTGGTCAGGCGAAGGACGACCTTCATCGGCCGGCCGTAGGTGAGTCGCAGTTGCCGGCACTCGTCGGGCTCGTAGCGGGGTTTCCCGAGCTCGTAGCGGACGTACTCCAATCGCAGCGACTTGTCGTAGCTTTCAACGGGGAAGATCTCGCGCAAAACGCCCTCCAGGCCCTGGTCTTTGCGATCCGGGCAGGGGGTCTCCTGCTGGAGGAAGGCGGCGTAGCTGCGGGTCTGGATCTCGGTCAGGTCGGGGGTTGGATAGGGGCGGCGGTGGCTGCCGAAGTTACGGACTTGCTTGGGCTCCAGACGCCGCTGCGCTGAGGTAGCCATGCGGAATTACCCTCGTGCTCGGGGTCGAAGAAAGACTCTGGGAAACGGCGGGACGGCGGTCCGTCGGCGCGCATCGACAACCGCCCGCCTAGACCCGTCCAAGACGGAGCGGGATGCGTCATCGTGAAGCACTTTCTGCCCGCGCAATACACTCTTTCCCTTCGATGAGGGCGATGATGGGCGGAACCACCCACTCCCAAAACTCCCGAAGTCTTGGAGGCTTCGGAAGTTTCCGGCTGTGGGGACCGGCCCTACTTGATGGAGACCTTCCCGCCAGCGGATTCCAACGATGCCTTGAGCTTCTCGGCATCCTCTTTGGAGATGCCCTCCTTGACCTTGGATGGGTGCTTCTCAACCAGATCCTTGGCCTCCTTCAGACCCAGCGCGGTGGCAGCCCGGACTTCCTTGATGACGGCGATCTTCTTCGCATCGTCGAACCCTTCCAGGATGACGTCGAACTCGGTCTTCTCGGCCTTGGCTTCCACCTGCTCCTGCTGCGCGACCATGGGCATCATCATGCCCCCGCCCGCCGCCGCCTTGATGCCGTGCACCTCTTCGAGGTAGTCGCTCAACTCCTTGGCCTGCTTCAATGTCAACTGGACGATCTTGTCGCCCAGTTCCGTGCTCAATGGGGAAAACTCACGAACTGCTTGGTCGGTTGCCATCGCGAAACTCTTCCTTTCTCTCGAATCTCTTTCAGCAATCAGCAATCAGCTTTCAGCTTTCAGCCGGATCGAGGATAGCTGACGGCCGGTCAACGGTAGTGCTATGGGTCTTGGTCGGACATCGCCACTTAGGGCTTTTCCCCACCGGCCCCGTGCCGGTGGTTGACGGGTTTGATGACTACGGTGGGCGCAGCCAACCCATCTGCATTCTCTTCTGAGCGAGCCTCAAGCCGGTGCCGGGGCGGCCTCCTCCGTCTTCTCCTCGCCCTTCCCTTCAGCCTTCCCTTCAGCCTTCCCTTCAGCCTTCCCTTCAGCCTTCCCTTCAGCCTTCTCTTCAGCCTTCTCTTCAGCCTTCTCTTCGGCCTTCTCTTCGCCCTTCTCTTCGCCCAACTGGGCGATTTGGCTGGCCACCGCGCCGCCGACCGACGTGAGTTGGCTCGCCAGGATCGCGCCCGGACCGAGGATTTGGCCCGCCAGCAAGCTCAACTGATCCTGGCGGCTGGGCCACTTGCTGACCTGATCGACCTGGGCGGCGGTGATCCGCTCGCCATCCATGACGCCGCCGCAGGGAGCGAACGGGGCGAACTTCGCATTCCGGGCGATCTTGACGATCTCCTTCGCCAGGCTGACGATGTCCTCGCTCCCCCAGCAGATCGCCGACGAACCAGCAAGCCCATCGAAGGCCGGGGCCAGCGGAGTTCCGGCCACTGCCCGGCGGGCCACGCTGTTCTTGACGACCACCACCCGGATGTTCTTGTCGCGCAACTCCTTTCGCAGCCGGTTGTCGGTCGTGGCATCCAGGCCCACCATGTTCACCACCAGCGCGTCGTGGACGCCCTGGAGTTGCTCGCGCAGGTGATCCGTAAGCAGATTCTTGATGTACTTGCTCATGCCGCTCTCCTACGCCGCCACCCGGACGCTGGGACTCATCGTCGCGCTCAAGACAATTCCCTTGACATACTGTCCGCGCACGGTCGCGGGCTTGAGGCTCAGCAGGTAGTTGAGAAACGTCTGGGCGTTCTCGGCGAGGTTCTTCTCGTCGAAGCTGAGCTTGCCCACCACCGCGTGAATGTTCCCGCCCGCGTCGGTGCGGAACTCCACCTTGCCCGCCTTGTATTCGCGGACCGTCTTGCCGACCTCCGGGGTGACCGTGCCAGACCTCGGCGACGGCATCAGGCCGCGCGGACCGAGCACCTTCCCCGTCGTGCCGACCCCGCCCATCATGTCGGGCGCAGCGATGCAGACGTCGAATTCCGTCCACCCCCCCTTGATCCTCTCGGCCATCTCGGGCCCGCCGATCTCGTCGGCCCCGGCCTCTCGGGCCTCGTCCACCTTGTCGCCCTTGGCGAACACGATCACCCGCAAGTTCTTGCCGATGCCGTGCGGCAGGACGATCGAGCCGCGGACCAGTTGGTCGGCCTGCTTCGGATCGACCCCCAGGCGGACCGCGATCTCCACGGTCTGGTCGAACTTCGTGTTGTTGAACGACTTCAACAGGGCCACCGCCTGAGCCAGCGGCAAGGGCCCCTTGCCCGACGTCTTCTCGGCCAGCCCCTTCATGCGTTTGGATTGTTTTGCCATAAGAGCTATCGGCTTTCAGTTGTCAGCTATCGGCTATCAGCTTTCAGTTGTCAGCTTTCAGTTGTCAGTTGTCAGTTGTCAGGTTTCCGCGTATTCTACGAGGAATCCGGCTGACTGCTGATGGCTGATAGCTAAAAGCTGACGGCTGAAAGCTTCTTTCTAGTCCACCACGTCCAACCCCATGCTTCGGGCGGTCCCTTCAAGCATGCGCCGGGCGTGCTCGCCGTCCTGAGCGTTGAGATCGGCCGCCTTTTTCTTGACGATCTCGTCGATCTGGGCCCGGGTCACCTTGCCCACCTTCTCCTTGGGCGTCACGCCGGAGCCTTTGGCAATCCCGGCCGCCTGCTTCAGGAGGTCGACGGCGGCCGGGCTTTTCGTCTCCAATTCGAAACTGCGGTCGTTGTACACGCGGACCACCACCGGCACGCGGAGCCCCGTGTGTTCGCGGGTCCGATCGTTGAACTGCTGCACGAATTGCCCGAGGTTGATCCCGAACTTACCCAGCGACGTGCCCACCGGCGGCGCCGGAGTGGCCTGCCCGCCGGGGACGTGGAATTTCACCGTTCCTACGAGTTGCTTGGCCATAAGTGTTCTCACGCAAAGGCGCAAAGAAAGGGAGAAAAAATGGGTTTACCACGGAGGCACGGAGCACACGGAGGCAAAAAGACTCTCAGTGTTCTCCGTGTCTCCGTGGTGTTGTTTTTCTTCTTCTTTCTCCTTGGCGTCTTTGCGCCTTTGCGTGATATTTTCTCCTCAACTAAACGGCTTCGATTTGCCAGTATTCGATATCCACAGGCGTGCTTCGGCCGAAGATGTTGATCAGCACCGTCACACGGCCGTTGGTTTCGTCGATGGTGGCCACTTCCCCCTCGAAATTCTCGAAGGTGCCTTCCTTGATCTTCACGTGGTCTCCGATACGGAAGGCGATCTTCAGCTTGGGGGCCTCGTCGGCCTTCTCCTCCTGTTTGGCGCGGATCGCGGCTACCTCGCGGGCCTGCATGGGTGTGGGATGGCCGGCGGCCCCGGTGAAATCGCCAATCCCAGGCGTTTCCCGGACCAAAAACCACGTGTCCTCGGTAATCTCCATCTGCACCACGAGGTACCCCGGGTACAGCTTCCGCTTGAACACCTTGCGCTTGCCGGCCTTGAACTCCGTAACCTTCTCCGTGGGGATAATGATGTCCCCGAAGTACGGATCCAACCCTGCAATCTTAATCTTCCGCCGCAGACCCTCGCGAATCGACTCCTCGCGATTGCTCTGAACCTTGAGGATATACCAATCCATCTTCTCCGACTTGGGGACCTCGCTGACCGGCTGCTCCGTTGGCGGCGGCACCTGGACCGGTTTTCGCGGAGGGACTTGGGCCGCAAGCTCCGCCGCCGGCGTCTCCACTTTCGGCTCCTGTTCGGGTAACACTGCTTCCGGCGACGGTAGCTGCTCTCCGGGTGAAGTCTCCCGAGACGACTCTGCCACCGCGTCCCCTCCCTCCTGCGGACTGGAATCGACGAGATCCTTCTCAGGGCTTGCCATCGTCTCCGCCGCAACCGGCTCAGCCGGCGACGACTCCGTCCGCCCCGATTGCGTTTCGGGGATCGAGGCCCCCGCGGCTTCGCTTTCCTGCGGCGCCGGGGTCAGCGCCCCAGATGGCCGCTCGTCGGGTGAAGCATCGGCCGGACCGTGCGCAGACTCAGCCCCATTGCCTGGCGGCATTACGGTGGGCTGCGGAATGAAAAGGTTCGGATCGTCCATCACGCCCGACTCACCCTACTTGTTATCCAGCACCAATCCGACGTAGATTAAATTACTTCCCGCGTGTCCCGCCGGGACAACGCCACACAGCGGCCAACCCTGTCACAGTATCTTGAGAACGTCCCGGAAGACCACCGTCCAGGCGATGTCGAAACCGGCGAGAACGGCGGCCAGGACCCCAATCGTGAACAAGACCACCAGCGAGGCGCGGACCAACTCGCCGCGCGTGGGCCAGGAGACCTTGTTCACCTCGGCCTCGACGGCGATAAGGAAATCGGCAAACCGGGGATAGTTCACCAGCCGATAGGCGATCCAGCAGCCGATTCCCGTCAGGACCGTCGGAACGCTCAGGCCGAGCATCCGGTCCCAGCCCCACTGCTCGACCATGGTCTGGCTGAGACGCCAGAAGCCAATCGCGACCGCGCCGGCCATCGCGGCCCAGGTAACCTGCCGGGTAATCCGGCCCTGGCTTCTCTTGTAGACGCCGACGTTTCGCAGTTCGTGAAGAAAACCGTTCACTTCCAACGCACCCGGTCTGTGTGATCCAAAGTTATTTTCCGGTCAGACTTCCGAAGTCTTGGAGACTTCGGAAGTCTCGTTTGTCCAGTGTGATCCAAATCCGTGTTATCCGAATCATCCGAAGTTGCGACAAATCATGGCAGGGGCGGGGGGGCTCGAACTCCCAACCGCTGGTTTTGGAGACCAGTGCTCTACCAATTGAGCTACACCCCTGAACCCGACACAACGCCGCGGACTGCCGCCGGGCCGGAGCCTGCCGCCAGGCGGCTCGCGCGGCGCCGCGTAGGGATCGCCCTTTAGGCGAGAATCTTGGTAACCACCCCGGATCCAACGGTTCGGCCCCCTTCGCGGATGGCGAACCGCACGTTCTCGTCCATGGCGATCGGCGAGATCAACTCGACGGCCAACTTGACGTTGTCGCCGGGCATGCACATCTCGGCGCCGCCGAGCAGGTTCAGCGAGCCGGTGACGTCGGTCGTGCGGAAGTAGAACTGCGGACGGTAGCCGCTAAAAAACGGCGTGTGCCTCCCGCCCTCTTCCTTCGACAGCACGTAAACCTCGGCCTCGAACTTGGTGTGCGGCGTGATTGAACCGGGCTTGGCCAACACCTGGCCGCGCTCGACGTCTTCCCGCTTCACGCCCCGCCGCAGGCAGCCGACGTTGTCGCCCGCCTGACCGTGGC
>CAYTJV010000505.1:0-5851 GCA_964438165.1 uncultured Planctomycetaceae bacterium
CCCGACGAACTTCTTGCCTGCCGCCCGGCCGGCGATAAACTCGTCCACCTTGCTGGTGGTCCGGTTGAACACCGCCACGCGAAAACCGCGGCTCTCGATGTTCAGGGCCAGGTTCTCGCCCATCACCGCTAGACCGATCAACCCGAAGCTACACTGTTGAGCCATGATCGCACTGATTCCTGAATGGATGATGCTATGCGAGTCTTCTCAAAGAAAAAACGAATCACGAAAACCCGAAAGCACGAAAGAGAGAAAAAGGTGACGGGCGGGCATACGCCACTGCCTGCGTTTTTCGGGCTTTCCTCCTTTCGGGCTTTCGTGATTGCTTGATTTGCCTGCTAAAGTGTCCGAATTTCTTAGTCGTCCGCGTCGTCCACCGGCCATGGCGGCCGCACCGGCAAGCACCGGTCGAACTCGGCCAAGAGCGACTCCTGGTACGCGCCGGCAAACGCGCCGGTCAGGAACCGCTCGATCCCCTCCTCATAGAACCGCTTCCAGCTCGCCTCTTCGGCCCCGGGATTGATTGGGAAAAACAGGGCGCTGTTGGCCCGGGCCGCCTCGTAGTCGCCCGGGGCATCGCCGATCATCAGGGCGCGACCCGGCGCATAGAGCGACGCTGTCTTGAGGAATTCCTTCTTCGTGCCCGACTCCTGGCCGCAGATCAAGGCCACGTGCCGCGTCAGGTCGTGTTCTTGCCATTCCCGGCGCAAAGCCTCCTGGGGCGTGGCGGAAACGACGAGGATATCGGCCTTCGGGCCGAGCTTCACGAGGCTTTCGCGCACGAATGGAAACGGCGGCACGCCCCGCACCATCCCCTCGATGGCCTTATTCACCGCCTCCGACCAGGCCAAGGCTTGCTTCAGATCCGCGTCGCCGTTGGCCTCCACCGCCTTTTTCAAGGCCGGGTTGCCGAGCTTGTTCTCGCGCTTCATCCACGCCACCAGCCCCTGGGGAATCGAAACCTTGATCCCCCGGGCCTTCACCTCCGGCCGTCGGCGAAGCCACTCCAGCGACTCGATCAGCGCCGGAAAGCGGTTGATCCCCCGGCTCTTCGAATACAGGTTCACAAACTCGGCCGCTTCCCTCGCGTACTTGCTCACCCCCTGCAACTCGTAGTAGTTGATCGTATTCGGAATGAAGCACTCCTTGTGCTTCAACTCCATGGTGTCAAACGCGCAGCCGTCCGAGTCGATGCCTACCAAATACTCATGTTGCCGTTTAAGGTCCAACATCCTTATCCCCCCTCCCTGTCCCTTATCCCTTCATCCTTCATCCCTTCTTCCGGTCGGCCTCAAGAACGTACTTGGGCAGCTTCTGCTCCGCATAAACGGGCTTGAGCCGCGTCAGCCGCTGGCGGCCGTCGAGCATGGGAAGCGTGAGCATGTCGTCGCCGATCAGCGGTCTTGCGTAGCGGAGGAAGTCGTCGGTCACGTCCATGCCGCCGGGGGCGATCCATTCCGCGGGGAACGTCCGCTCGCTGTTGGCCACCTCGACCAGCGGCGCCTTGTCGTAACGCACGTTGTAGATCGGCCCGGGCTCGCGGAGGATCGTGGCCATGAAACCGCTCTCTCCGCCGGCGGCAAGCTCCACGGCCTTCTGGCCCACTTTGTATGCCTCGTCGAGATCCACCGTGGAGGCATAGGCCATCGACGCCCGCTGAAACGTCCCCGAAACGTTCCCCCGCGCCGCTCCCTTGGCCGCCAGCCCCACCCGATTCAAGTGGTTCACGGCCAATTGAGCCACGGTCGTCTGGCTCGATCCGAACGACGTGTGCCCAAAGGAGTCCTTCACCCGGCCGATCTCACCCACGTCGAACCCCTCGCTGATCACCACCAGGCAGCGACCGGACCGGCGAAGTTGGTCGTTCACCTGATCGGTCAACTGCTCCAGCGAACAAGGCCGCTCGGCCAGGTAGATCTGCAGGGGCATTTCGCGGTGCGGGTCGGCCAACCGTGCGGCGGCCGGAATGTATCCGATCTTCCGTCCCATGGCCTGCAACACGAGCACCGGGTCGGCCGGACAGGAGCCCTTGTTCTCCTCATTGGCGTACTGGACTTCGTGCGTCCAATACTTGGCCACGGAGCCGTAGCCGGGCGTGTGATCGATCAATTGGAACCGGCTGTCGCCCACATCGTTGTCGATCGTCTTCGGTACCCCCACGGCCACAAGATCCAACCCCCGTTGGTGGGCCAGTTCGGCGACACGGTGGGCCGTATCCATGGAGTCGTTTCCCCCGATGTAGAGGAAGTAGCCCACCTGGTGAGCGCGGAACACTTCGATGACCCGCTCGAAGTCCTCCTTCTGGCTAGGCTTCAATTTATACCGGCAAGTGCCGATCGAGCCCGCCACGGGGGTGTACCGCAACAGGGCGATTTCCTCCACGGACTGTCCACTCAGATCCAACAACTCCTCGCGCAGCACCCCTTCGATTCCGTGCCGGGCACCGTAAACGGTGTCGACCCGGCCCGAGTCGCGGGCCGCCTCAATAATCCCGCGGAGGCTGTTGTTGATCACGGGAGTCGGGCCACCGCTCTGGGCAACGATGAGGTTTCGGAGTACGGGCATCGCCGTCCATCCTGGGGGCTTCGGTGCGGAAAGAACGGCCATTTTACTGCCCCTGCGAGGCGTTATCAATCGGGTCAGAAAGCTGCTGGGCTCGCGCTGCCTGTCTTGCCGATACAATGGTTGTGATACGCACATCTGGCGCCCAACTCCCAGCCCGCACCACTTGACCAACCGTTAAGCATCGCTTAGTTTCAGGAATGTAACGGCGCCGTAGCCAAGCGGCTAAGGCAGTGGATTGCAAATCCACCATCCCCGGTTCGAATCCGGGCGGCGCCTCTTCTGATCGACGGCTTGAGTAGGCCGCGTAGGGGACGCTTCTAGGGCGTCCCAATCTGTTTCTTGCCCAATTCGCTTTCTGGCCACGAGTCCGGTCTTTCTCCGTTCGGTACGCGCCCAGTCGAGCCGCGCTCCTTGTCGGCACGTCCGGCCGAGGCTTCCATTGGCGACTCCTTGGAATAAGCGTCCAGCCGCGGCGGAGCAAATTTCTCCGAAGGGGTTTACACCACCAATGGGATGATTATCATTGCGGGTGGCAAATACGTCTACCGAGGATGCCCCTCTTGGAGACTGTTCTTGGGTTCGCTCCGCGGGGAGATCGGCGCTATACATAAGTCATTACTAATTATATGTTTATGTCGTTTCTACATGACCTATGACAGGTTAGAAGACTTGGTCTGCGAGGACGTCGTGAGGAGTTCCACGGGGGCGCTAGGAAAGGCGAGCTACGTGGCTGTCGCGCGATTGTCCTAAGCGGTGTAATCCCCCAAAAAATGAGGACTCTGCCCTACCCCGACGGATTTTTCGCTGCTATCATTGATGGGAGGGCTTGTCAGATGATTAGATAGAGGGGTACATTGTGGGGAGAGGCAAAGGCCCCCGCTTGCAGGCTGGTTCCTGGGTGGCACGCGTCTAGTTACAAGTGTTGGGAAGTTCTTCGCTGAAACCGTTAGGAAACTCGTTGGAGAATGCTTAACGGTAGGACGTGGCGGAGCAAGTTTCCGTAGGCGAAGGTAGGACGCAGCGGTATCAACATGTTGCGGAGTTCGCCGATCGTGGGAATTGAGAGAAACGCTCTTGGCGGCGGGGCGGACGTCTTGCGTCTGTTGGAGCAAGATCGGCAGTGGATCGCTTCCGAGTTACACGACGGGCTGGTGCAGAATATCACGGGGGCCCAAATGCTGTTGGAAGCCCTGGCCCTGAGCGGGAAAATCCCCGCGGGTGAGACTCGGGAGTCGGTGCTTAGAGCGGTCGGGCTTCTCCGCAGCGCCGTGGAGGAGGCAAGGCGGGTCATCCAGGGTCTGAGACCCGCAATGCTCGAGGAAAAGGGGTTGATTGGCGCGATCAAGTCGTTGCTGCCCCAGCGCGACGACTCGAGACTGAAGATCCGTTTTAAGGCCGATGTCGCATTCCGGCGTTTGGACGTGTACTTGGAGACGGGAATCTATCGCATTGTGCAAGAGGCGGTGACGAATATCAGGCGGCACAGTCAAGCGGAGCGGGCCGAGGTGCGACTTGCCCAGATCGCAGACCGGCTCGATATTTCGGTTCGAGACTGGGGAGTCGGATTCGATCCGACCCAGGTCCAGGACAAACGTTTCGGATTGAAGGGGATTTGCGACCGAGCCCGACTTCTGGGCGGATCGGCTCAGGTCGACAGCCAACCTGGGAAAGGGACCCGGATTGCTGTCAGCCTCCCGCTTGCGAGTCCTCGGGAGAGAACTTGAACCTCGATTGATCGGAGTAACTCATGAGCATTAAGATTCTGATTGCCGACGACCACGAAGTAGTCCGCATCGGGTTGAAGACTATTCTGGCCGATACGGATGTGGAGGTGATGGCCGAGGTGTCGACGGGCGAAGAGGCGGTCAAGTACGCCTTGACGCACCGTCCCGACGTGGTATTGCTCGACGTCCGGATGCCCGAGGGCGACGGCTTGACGGCCTTGGGCCGGATCAAGCTCGACAAGCCCGACATGCCCATCCTGATGCTGTCGAACTTCGATAATCCCACGTACATCGCCCGAGCGGTGGCCTTGGGCGCCGCCGGCTACCTGTTGAAAAGCTGCACGCGGGACGAGCTGTTGGCGGCGATCCGGACTTCGGCGGCCGGCGAGACCGTGTGGACCCGCGATGCGCTCCGCCGTGTCACGGGAGCCTTGGCCACGCCGCGCTTGGCCGCCGACGTCGAGGTGCCGCTCACGCAGCGGGAGAGCGAAGTGCTCCGCCAGTTGGCCTACGGGCTGACGAACAAGGAGATCGCCGCGACGCTGCACATCAGCTACGAGACGGTCAAGGAGCACGTGCAGCACATTTTGCGGAAGATCGGGGTCTCCGACCGCACGCAAGCCGCGGTCTGGGCGGTGCGCAAGCAACTGGTTTAGCTCTGCGAAAACAAAACGTGGGGCACGACTACATCGTGCCGGGCACGTTGGAAACGTGCCCCACGGAGATCTATTCCTTCCGCGATCGTTGGTCTAGCCTATGTCGAAGCCCACCGATATTCGGTTGCTCCAGGCGAGCGTTGAAACGGAGCGGTTCGCTTACCGCACGCCGATAAAATTTGGCGGTCGCGTGGTCAGCGACGCGGTGCTCCTGCACGTCGCCGTGGACGTCCAGACGCGCGATCGTCGCAGCGCTCGCGGTTTCGGCTCGATGCCGGTCGGAAACGCCTGGGCCTGGCCGAGCCAGACGACGCCGGGGGAGGCGACGCTTCAGGCCATGGTGACGCTGGGGCAGCGGCTGGTCTCCCAGGCTGCCGAGTATCAAGAGTACGGCCACCCGCTGGAGATCACGCATGTGCTGGCGCAAGGCTATCAGCGGGCAGCCGATGAGGTCGCGCGCGACGCCAACCTGGCGGAACCGGTGCCGCGTCTAGCGCAGTTGGTTTCGGCGAGTCCGCTGGAGGCCGCCATCCACGACGCCTACGGCAAGGCGTTGGGGCAGAATGCCTACAACTTGCTGGGGCCGGAGTTCGTCAACTGCGACCTATCGGCCTATCTGGGGCCGGAGTTTCGCGGGGAGTATCTCGATCAGTACACGCTCCGCGCGCCCAAGGCCGCCACGCCGCTGTATCATCTGATCGGGGCCTTGGATCCGCTGACCGACGCCGACCTCCCCAGCCGCCTCAATGACGGGCTGCCGGAGACCCTCCCCGAATGGATCCTGGCCGACGGGCTGACCCATTTGAAGATCAAGCTCAACGGCGACGATCTGGCCTGGGACGTCGAGCGGGTGGTGTCGATCGAGAAGGTGGCTGCCGAGGCCCAGAAGCGGCGCGGATGCGCCGC
>CAYTJV010000506.1:0-2511 GCA_964438165.1 uncultured Planctomycetaceae bacterium
CTTCACCTCTTCACCTCTTCACCTCTTCACCTCTTCACCTCTTCACCTTGTCACCGATCATCCTCCACGCGTGATAGCTCGAGCGGACGAAGGGGCCGCTGGCGACCTGGCGAAAACCCATCCGCCGGGCCGCCTCGCCGAGGGCGTCGAACTCCTCAGGAGGCACCTGGCGGACCACGGGCAGGCAGCTCTCGGCGGGCTGCAAGTATTGACCGAGGGTGAGCATTTCGCAGCCGGCGTCTAGGAGATCGGCTAGCGTGTCGAAAAGCTCTTCCTGGGTTTCGCCCAACCCTAGCATCAGGCCGCTCTTGGTGCGCGTGCCTGGGCTTTGGCGTTTCACGCGGCGGAAGATTTCCAGGGTCCAGCGGTAATCGGCCTTGCGCCCACGGACCTGCCGGTAGAGCCGCGGCACCGTCTCGGCATTATGGTTGAACACCTCAGGCCCCGCGGTGATGAGCCGATCGAGGGCCGCGGCGTTGCCGGCGAAATCGGACGGGAGCACCTCGACGGTCGCGCCCGTGGCCGCCCGGACCGCGGCCACGGTACGGCAGAAGTGCTCCGCGCCGCCGTCGGGCAGGTCATCTCGCGTAACGCAGGTGATCACCACATGGCGCAGGTCCAGCCGGAGCGCCGCCTCCGCCACGCGGCGAGGCTCATCGGGATCGACGGGCCGGGTCTTCCCTTTGGCCACGCTGCAGAACCCGCATCGCCGAGTACACACGTCCCCCAGGATCATGAAGGTCGCGGTCTTGTTCGCATAGCATTCCATGCGGTTGGGGCACTTCGCGTGGTCGCAAACGGTCTCCAGACGCAACTCGCCGATCAGCCGGGCCGTGAAGTGCAGGGCGTTCCCTTTGGGAACGTTTCGCTTCAGCCATCGCGGCAGGTTTCGCGGAGGGGATGCCATGAGGGGGAAGTGCTTAGGGGATAGTGGTCATAGCAATGTACAACAGTGAGCAACGGGTAGAATCTGCTGAAATCTTCCGGGGAAAACGACCTACTAACCACTTGCGCCCTACGGGCCGATGAGTACAATCATGGGCAGTGGGTCAGCGCACCGATGCCCGCCTGGAGTGCCAGGCCATGGACATTAAGGAGCGGCTGGGCTCTTCGTAGATCCGACACAATCTCAAGGAGTTGAACGATGGACTCAGGAAATTTAGGCCTTGCTGTAATCGTTGGGCTCATTATGGTTGCAGGAGCACTGGAGCGCATATCGCGCAGCATCGCTCTGCTGGCGACGGCGCTGGAAGCGAAGAACAAGGAAGGCAAGCCGAAGTTGCAGGTCTAGGGGCTGGGGTATGAGCGACAGAGGCGAAGGCAGGTTCGTGAGGTTTCCGGGCTTCGCCGCACGACTCAACGACCGTCTGACCCAACTGGGGGCTAACACGGGTACAAAGCCTGTTACAGGGTGAGTTACGAATCACGAGATCTGGCAGTTCTTGAGAATCCGAATTCTCCAGTCCAGCCTCAGAAGGGCGTATCAGGTCGGTATGCCCAGAAGGATGGACAAGAGACAATAGTAATCGATATGGGCGAGGCTGGCAAAAGCGAATCTGTTTGGCCTAAGAGGGAGGATGCGCATTATCGCGTGCGGCTCCCCGCGGAAGCCGAGTCCAGCAGGCCGGGCGCCCTGTGCGCCTCAGAAGCGAAGGAGATCGATCACGGCGGCAAAACCAGGCAAGAAACCTCCCGACAAGGAGCACGACAACGAGCGGCTGGTGTGCCAGAACCGTAAGGCCGGGCACGACTACCTGGTGCTTGATGCCATGGAATGCGGTCTGGTACTTCTGGGGAGCGAGGTGAAAAGCCTGCGCGCGGGGAAGGTATCGCTCGACGAGTCGTATGCCCGCCTAAAGGAGGGGGAAGTCTGGCTTATCGGGTGCGATATCCCCGAGTATGTCCAGGCCAACCAATTCAACCATCCGCCCAAACGCCCTCGCAAATTGCTGATGCACCGCCGGGAAATACAACGTTTCGCCGGCCAGGCCAAGGAAAAGGGTCTAACGCTTGTCCCTCTTAAGTTGTATTTCAAGAAGGGCCGGGCCAAGCTGCTCTTGGGCTTGTGCCGCGGCAAACAACGCCACGACAAGCGTGAGGCCATGAAGAAGGCCGATGCCCGGCGGGATATTCAACGGGCGATACGGAAGCGCTGAGCCTGTAGGGAACGCCTTCTGTGGCGTTCCGAGAATGGGAATGGCGAGGTCGCGCGCTCTCCACGGAACGCCACCGAGGGCGTTCCCTACAGAAGGAAATCGTACGAGCAGTCTCCGGGCACTCTTTGCGCGAACCGAAGCGCCTCTTGCCTCGTAAGGGTATCCAGACGGCACGGCGCTAGGAGTCTAGCCGCAAGGTTCCCCTCTCGCTCGGGGAGCGAGCTGAGGGTGAATCACTGGCGACATCGCTTAAGCCCCTCACCCGAGCCATGCCACTGATGGTGACAGTAAGCACCACCCGTACCATTGCGGACAGACTCTTGAATCAGGGTCGGGAAAAGCGGTTGAACCTCCG
>CAYTJV010000506.1:2521-5828 GCA_964438165.1 uncultured Planctomycetaceae bacterium
AGCCGGACGGCAGCGAATTGCCGATCCTCGACATCCCGGAGTTCAGCCTTGACGCCGGCAACCAGGTCGTGCTTGTCGGCCGCAGCGGCTGCGGCAAGACCACGCTCTTGCACGTTGTTGCGGGGATCAGCCGTCCCACGTCCGGCCGGGTGAAAATCGACGGATGGGACATCGCCTTGATGGCCGAGTCGGAAGTCGACCAGTTCCGCGCGGAGCGGATCGGCTACGTTTACCAAACCTTCAATTTGTTGCCCAGCTTCACGGCGCTGGAAAACGTGCTCTTGGGGATGACCTTCGGCAGGGTTCGCCCGGAGCGCGATCGGGCGAAGGCCTTGCTGAAACGGGTCGGCCTGGAGCATCGCCTGACCCACAAGCCGCCGATGCTCTCCGTGGGCGAGCAGCAGCGGGTGGCCGTGGCGCGGGCCTTGGCCAACCGCCCGCAGTTGATCCTCGCCGATGAACCGACCGCCAACGTCGACGTCGGCAACCAGCAGCAGGTCATCGACCTGTTGCGCGAGACCTGCGAGGAAGAGAACGTCGCTTTGATTCTGGTCACCCATGCGCCCGAGGTGGCGGAGCAGTTCCCGCGCACCGAGTATTTGGAAGAAATCAACCTCGTACGGGCCGGCCGATGAGTCTCTGGAAAATTGCCTGGCGAAGTATTCAGCAGCGGGCGCTGGCTTCAGCGCTGACGGCGTTGTCGATGGCCCTGGGAGTCGCGCTGGTGGTGGCGGTGATCGTGATCCACGGGGTCATCGATCAATCGTTCCGCCGCGGGGCCCAAGGTTACGACTTGATCGTCGGGGCCAAAGGGAGCCCGCTGGAGCTAGTGCTCACCGCGGTCTACCATCTTGGCCGTGTCCCCGCCAATATGTCGTACGAGGCCTACGACGAGCTGGTCAACGGCCAGTTTGCCTCGGACATTCAGGTCGCGGTTCCGATCTGTTTGGGCGACAATTTCAAGGGATTTCGGGTCATCGGAACCACGCCCGACATGTTCGAGCGGCTGGAGTATCTCGACGGGCGCAAGTACGAATTCTCCGATGGCCGCAATTTCCACGACGAGGCCCCGATGGAGGCCGTGTTCGGCGCCACCGCGGCCCGCAAGACCGGCCTCAAGGTGGGCGAGAAGTTCAAGCCCGTCCACGGCTCCGCGGCCGATCGCGGCGAGGAGCACGAGCCATTCGAGGTCGTAGGGGTTCTCGCGGCGACCGGCACCCCGAACGACCGAGCGATCTTCGTCAACATCGAGGGATTCTATCATCTCCATACGAAATCGCCGGACGACGCCGACCGGTCGCTTCCGGCCTTGAAAGCTGACGCAAAGCCCAAGTCCGAGGCCAAGAAAGAAGCAAAGGCTGAAGCAGATAGCAAAGGCGCGCACCACGACGGCGAGCCCGCCGGTGAGCACCACGGCAAGGCGTCCGACAAACACGATCACGAGGCGATTCCCGACGAGCTCAAGGAGATTACGGCCGTCCTTGTGGTCGTCAATCCGAAAACGCTCGCCACCCGCCGCATGGCAATCCCCAAGCTCATTGGCAAGCAGTTGGACGTTCAGGCAGTCCTTCCCTCAGAGCAGATCACTCGCCTGCTGGAAGGGATCGTGGGCAACGTGCAGCTCATCTTGCTCATCTTGGCCGTGATGATCGTGATCGTGGCCGGCATCGGGATCATGGTCAGCATCTATAACTCGATGAGCGACCGGCGGCGCGAGATCGCCATCATTCGCGCGTTGGGCGCCCGGCGCACGACGATCATGGTGGTAGTGTTGCTGGAGTCGATCCTACTGGCCCTTGGAGGCGGAGTTGCGGGATTGGTGCTCGGCCACGGCCTGACCGGGGTGCTGGCGCCCCTGATCGCCGACCAGACCGGCGTTTCGGTCAATCCCGCGCAGTTCCAGTTGAGCGAGCTGATCTTGATTCCGGGACTGATTGCCCTGGCCGCCGCAGTGGGTTATCTCCCGGCCGTGGTGGCCTATCGGACCGATGTCGCCCAGTCGTTGATTTCGTCCCCTTAGCGTTCCATGAGTACGCCATCCGATTTTTCGACCGAGCGCGTCGCGATCCTCAGCGACGATTCCGTGCAGATGCAGCAGACGGTGGAGACGTCGTACCGTGCGCTCAGCGGGCTGGCCGTGGCCAGCGTGATCTTCGGCTGCCTCTCGGCGTTGACCTTCCTCGACTGGTCCATGGCCATCGTGCCGGTCATCGGCATCGTGCTGGGCTGGGTCGCTCTGCGACGGATCCGCCGCAATCCCGAGGAGAGCTTGGGGGAACGTTGGGCCCTGGCAGGAATCACCCTTTGCGCGGTCTTCTGGGTCGGCGGCTACGGCTGGCTGACAAATGCCTACTTCCATCAGACACCTCCGGGGTATCAGTTGATCTCGTCCAAGATCCTCCAACCGGACCCCAATCGGCCCGACCTTCGGGTCTCGGAGGATGCCGAGATGCTCGACAAACGCCAGGTCTTTGTCTGGGGGTGGATGTACCCTGGCCGCCAGAGAACGGGAATCAAGGAGTTCCTGCTCGTGGACGACCCGGGCACCTGCAATTTCTGCGCCCCCCAGCCGCGACCCACTCAGCTCATTCGCGTCAAGCTGATGAACAATCTCAAGGTCGAGTACACGACCCGCCAAGTTGGGGTAGGCGGGGAATTCACCGTACACAGCGATCCCACCGACGCGGCATCGGGTGGGCTCGTCTATCAAATCGAGGCCGATTGCTTGCGGTAGGGGCCGCGCAAACCGTAATTGGGACACGATTCCGTGCCCTGGCAGGCATTGAACGTAGCCTTGTGAAAATAGCCTTGCTCCCACAGGGAGTGAACGGCAGCCTGGATGGCCTCAACCGTCACTTCCGGTAAGACGATTAGGCCAGGCTCGGCAAAGTATGGCTTCCCAAGTTTCACATTCTCGTCCAAATCCTGTTGCCTGTCGGTTCGGACCACGCCAGTGTTTGGATCGATGAGCACGTCGATGCCAAGCCGAGGGGTGAGGTCGAATCCACCACGGTACAAGGCTGGAGTATGCACTGGAGAAGGCGTTTGCAGACCTGATTATACCACACTCCGCAAAGACAACAGCCGGTGGCCTAAGCGAGCGGCCCCTAACGCTGTCCGCCAGCGCGGAAAACGCCCGCCAATGTGCGTGCAGGCGTGCGGCGTATTCTGCCGCTCGGTGGGACTGGATAACACGCCGCAGGGCACTCGCGAGATCCGACCTAAGTTGTTGCCGTGGCGATGGTTGCAGCAGGGGCTCCCTGGGGTCAGACCCGGTTTTTCGTCTTCAAACGGACAAACCGGGTCT
>CAYTJV010000507.1:0-5816 GCA_964438165.1 uncultured Planctomycetaceae bacterium
TTTGGTCACCGGCCAGGCGTTGTGCTACCCTGGAGGCCGGTTTTCCATGTTCGGGTCGGGTGGCACGTCCCTGAGGCTTTGCGAAGGGCGTGGTCGGTCACTCGACGCAAACCACGCCCATCGAAGACTCTGGGCGTGCCACCCGCCCGTCATGCTTGTAACCGGTTGGGATCGCGGTGGTTACGTCGCGCAGAGTTCTTCCCGGCAGGCGTTGTTCAGCGTGGGAAACCTGTTCGCCCGCACGGTCCTGTGGGATGGGGGAGGCCGTCGTGGGAGTGGAATCGAAAAGGGTCAGCTCGTAGGGCAAGCTGGCAGCTTGCCCTACTTTTCATCTTCCATGGCGGAAGGCTCGTCGCTTGGGCTCGGCCGCGGGGGCGACTCCGGAGGGGACGGGGCTCCGCTCCGCAGCGTCGGACTCGTCTTGAGCAGCTCCCTCCACTTCTGAACCGCGATTTGCCGTTTGGCGGCGGGGTCGTCGGGACGGTAGCCGAGCATTCGGTTCTGATAGAGGTTCTTCAGGTTCCAGAAGCCGAGGATTCGGAAAGGAAGCCCGTCGTGTCCGAGGAAGTCCACCAGGTGGTTGACGTCCTCGGGCTGGAGGGTGTTGGGCCGATACTTCCAGAGCATCTCGTACAGCGCGACTCCCTGCAACCCGTAATGCCGCTCCATCGCCGTACGCACGTTCGCGGCCGATTGGGGGCCGCGGAACACGGCCGAATGAAGCTGCTCGACATGGTCGGACCAGAACCGGGATTGCTCGGGATCTTCCAGGGCCGCCAGCAGCGGTTGGTAGTCTTCCACGAGGGCCAGATTCCGCATCGCCAGCCATCGCACCTCGCGTTGCCGATGGCTGATCGACTCCCGCAGCACAAGGATCACCGAGCGGCCAAGCATGACCTCGCGCTCCAGCACGGCCGCGGCCCGCTGGTCCAAAGGACTGGCCGTCTCGCCAGAGACCCATCGGGGCAGTTGCTGCAGCAGAACCGGTTCCAGGGGCTGCTCCGAGACGCTTAACCGCCTGGGGGCGTTGACCTTAATGACTTTGCCTCCTCGATCGTCGCGCCAGGCGATGCCCCCCGAAGTCACATAGAGATCGGCCACCAGGGGACCGGGTTGCGTTTCCGGATCGCCACCGGCTTCCGTTCGGCCGACCTCGATCGCCACCACGGAATCGGCATCGGCAAACTGACACACTCCCGAACGCTCTCCGACGACGATTCGCAACGACGAGCCGGCCGCATCGTCCGCTTTCGCCCACACCCGCCCGAATTCGACCGCAATCCCCGAAGGTCCATTCCCAGCGGGAGGGAGCAGCGTCAGCGCCGTGGCGTCGACGAGTGCCAGGCTCGTCCGGCCGCCCAGGGCCAACCGCGGCCGGAAGGCAGGCAGGCTCATCAATCGGTCGTTGGCGAAGACCGACGTCTCGTCCCCCACGCGCTGCCACACGCCGGTCTTTGGGTGGAGTCGCAGGAGCAGTTCCTTGGTCGAGACCATCAGCCCTGCCGGTTCAGCCGCAGACCGCGCCGGTGGAGGACCGGCTTTGGAGCCGGCCGACTTGCCCGCCTCCGGTCCCGCGACGTCCGGGGCTGCCGAAGCATCGGCGGCAGTCGCTTCCGGCGGCTGCTGGGGCACCGCGCTCACGGCTGGCGACGGTTTCGCCGTCGGACTTGGAGCAGGCGCCGGCTTTCCCGCTTCTGCGGCCTTCCCATTGGGCGCAGGCAGAGAAGTCGATTGGGCGGTTTCGCCCGAGGGTCCGGCTGGCTTAGATGGCTCGGGAGGCGAGCCTGCCCCGGCTCCTTCTGCGGGCGCGGCCGGAGGAACCACGGTCTCGGGGCGATCGGGAACGTCACTCGCCGCGTCTCCGCCTTCCTCCGATTGTCGCCACGACAGAATCCGAGAGAGCAGATTGTCGCCGTCGCCTGACCCACTGACCAGGAACGCGCCCAGAACGACCAACAGCAACAATCCCACCACGACTCCCTTAGTCCATCGGGCGACCCCCGTACCTTTGCGCGAATATTCGCGCAAGTATCCGGGCACTCTCGCCTTATGCGGAGCCGCCCGGGCACGCCTCTTAGGCCGCGGTGCGTGCTCCAGCTCTTCCGGTTCCTCCGCGGCTCCTTCGACCGGCGGCAAAGGCTCCTCGCCCTCGCGTTCCATGGCTAGGGCGTCGGGCAATTGGTAGATCCGCTGACGGGTCTCCTCGACCACCTCGACAGGCTCTGTTACCACCATTGCCAGGATCTGATGGCAGCACGCTACTTCGGCCAGGTGGACGTCGGATTCGAGGCAGACCTTCTCGAAGTCGGGCACGCGGGCATCGGGCAGGGCGTTATCGAGGTACTCCGCCACCGTATTGGGATCGAGGCCGGTGCCGCGGTCCGACTCGCTCGGAGCGCCTAAGCGGCCCCGCCGAACCACGTCCTGAATCCGCTGGACCAGCGATGTGGCGAACTCGCTCTCCTCGACCTTCTTCCCGATCGTCTCGAAGTCGTCCGGATCGAGAATTTTCGATGCCCCGTGAGGTAGGAGGTAATCGTCCAGATACGCGAGCAGGTAGCGAAGCGTGAGTCGCATGGCAGCCTTGGACCTCCGGGAAACGGCAAAGACCGGCAAACGAGCCAAGTGCGGCTCGATGCTCCACAGTTATTAGAGGCGCCTTTGCCGGTGCCGCCGTACAACGACGGACCGATTTTCCCGCGAATGCCACGATTGGGGGGGCAAAAGAGATTCATGCCGAGGGTTCAGGGTTCGGGGTTCAGGATTTCAGCATCGAGGCGATTGGGTGTCGGCCGCGGCTGGGCCGCCACGCGGCAAATCCTGAATCCTGAACCCTTCGTCCATGCTCATCGTCGGCGGTTTCGTTCAACGCCCGGCTTCGCCGGGCCCCCGACTACGAGGGCCAAGAGCGAGACGAGCACTTGGGCGGCAGCGACCACCCCAGGATGGAGGGCGGGATGGTGCGGATCGGGAGGTGGGGTGAGATGTCTCAATCGTTCCCAACCATCGCAGGTTCGGCGCCAGGAGAGATCGTAATGCGATGGCAGCGACATGTCGGGGCGCGGCAATTCCCTTTCGAGCCACACCACTGCGATCAGACATGCCAGCAGCCACCCAGCGCGATACAAGCGGCGTCTCCCTCCTCAGCTCCCGAGGAATGAGCAGGGCAAACGCTGAACCGCAGGCGGAGCGCGGTTCGCTGCCTCGTTCGCAAATCGTGCGTAGGAAGCGAGTTAGGCGTCTCTTGCGAGGCGTTGACCAAATGCCCCAGGTGGTGTTTTCGCAACACCCGGGGGATGCCGTGCGGGCCATTTGTCAACGCTCGTTGGGGCACGGTCGTAGGGCAAGCTGCCAGCTTGCCTGTGGGTAGCACCGGGGCAAGCTGGCAGCTTGCCCTACGAATTTGCCAGCAGATCGATTGTGTCCTAGGCTTCCTGGGATGGGCCGGCGGAAGTCATGCCGGCGCGTGGAGTTCGCGCGGAAGGCCGTTGTTGGGGGGTGGCAAGGCATGTCTTCTCGACCACTTTTGGCGATCGATCTGCGGAAGATCCTGGCCCGGGCCCAGTTGTCCGCCCTTCCGCAGAGTGCTGTCCGGCTTCTGGAGCTAGCGCAAGACCCGTCGAAAGGCGCGACGGAGTTCGCCGCGCCGATCGAGTCGGATCCGGGCCTCGCCGGCCAGGTGCTGCGATTTGTGAACTCGTCGTACTTCGGGTTCGCGCGGGAGATTTCGAGCGTCAAGCTGGCGATCACGCTGGTGGGCGTGCGCACGATCAAGAACTTCGCGCTGTGGAGCGCGGTCTTCAGCCTGATGCCCAACCCACGGTGCGGCCCCTTCGATCTGAAGCAGTTGTGGCAGGATTCGCTCCGCCGCGGTTTGTTTGCGCGGGCCGCGGCGAAGCTGCTTGGCGTGAAGGAGGCGGAAGAGGCGTTCTCGGCCGCACTGCTGCAAGACATGGCGGTGCCGCTGTTGGCCAAGGAGCTGCCCGACGTGTATGTAAAACTCCTGGCTGCCCGAGATCAGGGCCGCCTGCGGTTGTCGGCCCTGGAGGATCACGCCTTCGGATGGACGCACGCCCAAGCCGCCGCGGTCATGGCCCGGCAATGGAACCTCCCTGACGACTTCGCCTTCCTCATCCAAAACCATCTCGCGGCCGAGACCCTCGAGGGCCGAGGCAAGTGCGATCCACGGCTTGCGGCCGTGGCGATGTCAGCCCTTCTTCCCACCGTGGCCGATCCCATGTGGCACGAATCCAGCCGCCTGGAGAGGATTTACGACAAAGCCCGCCCCGCCCGCGCTCCCTCCCTGCCGGAGCTTCTCGCTCAGGTCGACAAGGAGTTCGCCGGATTTGCCCCCGTGCTGAAAATCTCCCTGCCGCCGAAGTCGATGGTCGACTGCTACGCCGAAGTCGCGGCCATGGCGACATCCTGACCGGAAGTGCTTGCCGTCTCCCAAATTCTGGCGAATTCGGCTACCACCCCATGAATCATCCGGGTTAGCCGAACGTCCCGGGCCAACCGGCCCCCATGCGGCGGGGGGCGAAAATCGCCGATTCCCCGATAACTCGCGGGCCGTAGAATTCTGTACGGCGAATCAAAACCTCATCTTTCCCGCAATGGGAGCAAAATAAGCCGTGAATACCTATCTTGCCGAAACCCGAGAACAACTCCGCACCTGGGGCGATAGGTCCCTTTTGCGATCGCTCAAGAACCCGACCCAAAAGCGATACCGGATCCAACTCCGTTGTCCGGAAGTCACCTTCGTGGGCAGGCCGGAACAGCCCGATTTCGCTTGCCTCGACATCGCGATGTATCCCACCGACCGTGTCATCGAGCTCAAGTCGCTGAAGCGCTACCTGTTCAGCTTCCGGGAGGAACTCATGTCTTACGAGAGGTTCGTCAACGTCCTCTACGATGACTTGATGACGACGTACCATCCCGAGCGGCTGATCGTGCGAATCCGACTGCGTACCCGGGGAGGAATCTCGTCCCAGCTCAAGATCGACTCCGCCTGGAGGGCATCAGGAGAGCAATCGAACGACTCATGGATGATCGCGTCCGACATAGCTTGAGCGGGCTCGTAGGGCAAGCTGCCAGCTTGCCCCAGCGCCACCAACCGGCAAGCTAGCAGCTTGCCCTACGGAGCGGTCTTGATCCGCAGGTTGCGGAATTCAATGGCGTGCCCCTCGGCCTCGATGCCGATCGGGGCCCGGCCCGGCTTGAAGTTGTCGATCTCCCAGGCGAGCTTGCCGTTGACCACGAGCGCGAGCTTCGTGCCGATGCAAGTCACCTCCCACTCGTTCCACTGGCCCGGCGGCTTGTGCATGACGGGCACGGCCGGGGCCTCCTTGCGGCCGAAGAGCATTCCGGCGCTCCCGTCCGCGATCTGGATCTGGTGCCCGCGCAGCAGGAACCCGCTGTTGTAGCCCTTCTTCAGCGGCCGCCACTGGAAACGGATCACGAAGTCGCCGAACGACTCCTTGGTGAACAGGTGGCTGCTCCCGCCCGTCAGCACTAGCAGCCCCTTGTCGATCCGCCAACTCTTGGGCGTGTTCTCGCTTACTTTCCAGCCCGCAAACGACTTCCCGTCGAACAGCGGCCGAAAGCCCTCTTCCTCCCCGCCCGCCCACGCGCCGCGCGGGACGATCGCCAGCACTCCCCACGCCGCCACGCCCTTCAGAACGCCCCTCCGACTCACCCCGCCGCCTGATCGTTGCATCGCATCGCCCTCCCTTGTCTCAAGAAGCCGTTTGCCGCATGTACCCTTTAGGCTATTCTCGGGCGTTTGTCAACCTCTGCGCAATTGCCCATCCCGCCGT
>CAYTJV010000508.1:0-5791 GCA_964438165.1 uncultured Planctomycetaceae bacterium
GCGCCGAAGAGCGCGGCCAGCACCAGGTGATCGCCGAGTCGATGTTCGAAATGTCGCGGCTGCCGACCCCGGTCGTCTGCGTGGTGATCGGCGAAGGGGGCTCGGGCGTGGCGTTGGCGATCGGCGTGGGCGACCGCGTGGCCGTGCTCGAACACGCCTACTACTCGGTCATCAGCCCGGAAGGCTGCGCCGGGATCCTCTGGAAGAGCAGCTCCTTCAAGGAGCAGGCGGCCACGGCGCTGAAGATGACCTCCAAGGACCTCAAGGGCCTGGGCCTGATCGACGCCGTGCTCCCGGAGCCGCTCGGCGGCGCCCACCGCGACCATCACCAGATGGCCCGGGAGCTGAAGACCTATCTCCGCACGTGCCTCCGCGAACTGCTCGCCCAGCCGATCGACCAGCTCCTGGAGGCCCGCTACCAGAAATTCCGCCGCATGGGCGTATGGCTGGAGGCGCCGCCGAGCGAAGTGCAACCTTCCGGTAATGGCCAACCGGCGGACAGCGTTGTGGGGCACGTTTCCAACGTGCCCTTGGGTGCGGCCGAGCGATAATCTCCGCTTGATGGCGTTGGGCCGGCCGGGGCCGTATAATCGAATAATCGAACCATGGTCGCCGACCGGTCGGGTGCGTCCCAACGCGAGCGTTCTCTCCCATTCGGCCTTCAGTTGCTGCTGGCCGCCGGGCTTATTCTGCTCATCTTGGGTGTCGCCCGGCAACTGACCGTCGTGCCGGCCAGACAAGAACTCGATGCAGTCCGGGCGATCGAGAAGTTGGGCTGCGGTGTCGAGTGGCGCGACCCCTTCGACGAAATCGAGACCCCCGTCGGAACCTACCGCCGCAGTTGGTTCACCTGGATTCTGGGGAAGAACTACTTCCGCAGCATCGTCCGGGTCCGAATTTGGCGCAGCGTGACCGACGAGCTCGTCTCGCAGATCAGGCAACTCAGGAGCTATGACGAAGCACTCGCGCTGCTTCGCGGCACGAGCACGACCGATGCCGACGTGAAGCGTCTGGCCAAGATCCCAAGACTCCGCGTGGCGGACCTGGCAGCCACCCCAATCACCGACGACGGCGTCAAGGAGCTCGCGACGATCCGCGACCTGGAGGTACTCGACCTGGAACACACTCAGGTGACCGACGAAGCCGTGGCGAGCCTCGCCGCAATGCCCGGGCTGCGCGAACTGAACCTCGAAGGGACCCGCGTCTCGGATCGGGCCGTCCAACAGCTCAAGAAGGCGAAACCGGAACTGACCGTCGCTTGGGCGACACCGCCATCGGAGACCGAGTGGGCCGCGGCTGTGGACCTCGGCGCCGTCCCGGGAATTGCGGTGCGGGCGATGCGATGTGAATCGGGAGCAACGGCCTACGCGGTTGCCCTTAAGTGGGATCGATTCTGGTGGCGAAGCCATCCGCATTTGCCCAAAGGAGTACGAACGCGTGCGGAGGCGTTAAGGCTGCTTCATCGACTGCCACACCTCGTGAGGCTGAAACTCTTTGGGGGTTCGCTTGACGCCCACGACCTGGACGATCTGGCACAACTCAAGACGGTACGCGAGCTCTATTTGCTAGTGGGATGCAGCTTCACCCAACGCGGCGTGGCGGAGCACATCGCGTCGTTGACAAACATCCGAAAACTGGTGCTCGACCGCGTGCCCCTCGGCAATCGGGAACTGGAGCTTATTGGCAGCCTCCCGCAACTGGAAGTGCTCAACGTTGATTGGCCCCAAACGTGTTGGGATTCCACGGATGATTTCTACGTGCACGGGCACCCGGTCGCCGTCAACGATGACGGCTTGGAGTGTCTGCGGCGCATGCCCCGCCTCCGCAGGCTTGCCCTACGCATTGACGATCCTTGGAAGGGGTTCGGGCCGATGTACCCGGGCATGTACTCCGTGAAGGTGCCGGAGGCGCAGATTTCCGACGCGGGCCTGGCATATATCAAGGCCCTGCCGAACCTGGAGTCTTTGGATCTCTCCGGGACCAAGGTCACGCTTGCCGGACTGCTGGGGCTTCAAGGCATGGCGAAGCTCCGCGAACTGGTGATCCTGGGGATCTCGATCGACGCAACGCAGGAGGCGAGGCTGCGGCGAGCGTTGCCGCAGACGGCAATCCGGATCGGGCCGCTGGTCGTGACCGACTCGCGTTTCTCATCCGGGCAGAAGTCGCTGGCCGAGTTGCTCCGGGAGCCCGATCCGATCCCGTAAAGTAGCAGGCAAACTCCGTTCAAACGCGCCCTCGGAAGTGGCCAAACGGGATGATTTCCGTTTGATAGCGTCGGGCCGGCCGGCGCCGTATAATCGAGCCATGGCCGCCGAACGATCCGCTGCATCCCAACGCGATCGCCCTCTCCCATTCGGCCTCCAGTTGCTGCTGGCCGCTGGGATCATTTTGCTCATCGTGATCGTGGCCCGGCAATTCACGGTTGTCCCGGCGAAGGATGAGGACCGGGCCGTCGAAGCGATCTTTAAGCTGGGGGGCAGTGTGGATCTCAGTCAGATGGACGACGAGATCAAGACCCTCGTCGGCACCTATCGTCGAAGCTGGTTCACTCCGATTCTCGGGAAGCACTACTTCAGGTCGGTCGTTCGAGTGCGCATTTGGCCGCGTGACGTCCGTCGTGTGCTCTCGCCGGCGCGGCTTGAAGAACCCGTCCAAGCCGGTGCGATCCTGGCATACCTCGACCTTATCAGGAGTTGTGAGGAGGTGTACTTACGCGGCACGAACGTCACCGACGCCGACTTGAAACACCTTGCCCGCGTGCCAAAGCTACGCGCTGTGGACCTCGCAGCCACCCCGATCACCGACTCCGGCGTTAAGGAACTCGCGGCGATCCGCGACCTGGAGGTGCTCAATCTGGAGCACACTCGCGTGACGGACGACGCAGAGCCGATCCTCGGCGCAATGTCGAAGCTGCGCGAATTGAATCTGGAAGGGACGTTCTTTTCCGACGCGGCTGTCCAACGGCTCAAGAAGGCGCAAGCGGACCTGGCCGTGACATGGGCGAAGGCGCCCTCGGAAGGCGAGCGCGCCGCGGCCGCCGAGTTCGAGGCGACTGAGATCCGCGGCGTTGATCCCATTGCGGTCCGAGCGGTGCGATGCGAGTCGGGGGCGACAGCGTATGCGGCTGCCCTCCAGTGGAGCCGCTTCTCGCCGCGGGACGACCCGGCGTTGGCATATTTGCCAAGAGCATCGCAAACGCGTGCGGAGGTGCTGAGGCAGCTTGTTCGACTGCCGCACTTGGCGAGACTGAAGCTGTGCTCGGGCTGGTTGGCGGCGGAGGACTTGGCTGATCTGGCGCAGCTCAAGATGGTGCGCGATCTCCACTTGTTGGACGGCTGCAATTTCGTCGGCCCTCGCGGGACTGCGGAGCGCATCGTGGAGTTGACCAACCTCCGACAACTCGTGCTGGTGCGATCGTTCCTCAGCAACCGGGAACTGGAACTGATCGCCAGTCTTCCCAAACTGGAAGTGCTGACCGTCCGATGGCCGCGGCCGTTCTATCTATCAGACACGGACGATTTCTGGAGGCCGGGTGAGCTGGTCGGCATCAACGACGCGGGCCTGGAGTGCCTGCGGCGCATGCCTCAACTCCGCAGGCTTGTGCTCTGCGGCGCGGACGGCTCCGGATTACCCGTCGCGGAAAGGCAACCGGCGATCACTGACGCCGGGTTGGTTTTCGTGAGAGCCCTGCCAAATCTTGAGTTTTTGGATCTCTCCGGAACCAAGGTCACCCCTGCCGGACTCCTGCGGCTGGAAGGCATGGCGAAACTTCGGGAACTCGTAATCCTGGGCGTCCCGATCGACGCGGACCAGGAGGCGAAGTTGCGGCGCGCGTTGCCGCAAGCGACGATCCGGACCGGGCCCCTCGATCGAACCGAATCCGTCAGCACGCCGCAAAGTGGTTATGCGGCCTCGCGGAAGTCCCTGGCGGAGTTGCTGCGGGAGCCGGATCCGATCCCGTAACGTAGTAGGCACACTCCGTGTGCCGTAACCGGCGGGCCGTGTTCCGTAACCGGCGGAAGGCACACGGAGTGTGCCTGCTACGGAACTCGGGAATCTGTTACTCGGCCGATCCTAAGCCCGTTTTCGGGACTCTCCCCAACGTCCGATAATGTTTCTTATGTTCGGTCGCGGGACCGTAATTTCACGGGAAATAGCTGGATTGGCGGGTTCCGCTCCGGGGCCTCGACCGGCGGCGCTGCCTCGGCGGGCGGCGGATTGGCCGATGGCTGGCCTTGCCAGTCCCAGACCGGCCGCTGCGGGAGCCCCAACGCCTCGGCCGCACGCGGCAGCTCGGCGGTCAGCGGAATCGCCAGGCGCTTCGGCGGCGACGGAGCTTCGGGCGGGGTCGTGGGATCGAGCTTCCGGTCCAGTCGGTCGATGTAAGTGCCCAGCACCTTCCGGACCTCGGGAGGCATGATCGGGGAGGTCTGCTTGATCACTGTGGCGATGGTACGACCGGAATACGTGGTAAGAACGTTCTGCCGCAACGATTCGGAGAGCGTGACCGCGAAGAAGGTGATCACCAGACACAACAGCGCCCCTTTGGCCAGTCCGAACAGGGCGCCGATCTGGCGGTCGAATTCCTTGAGCCGGACCCGGTCGATGATCCGCGCCACCAGCCGGAACGCCAGCCAGATTCCCACCGACGTCGCCAGGTACAAGAGCAGCATGGCGATGAACCGGTTCCACGGCTCCTGGGCGCTGATCAGCGGCGCCACCTGCCCGCTCATCCGCACCGCCACGAGGAAGCTCACCACCAGCGAGGCCAACGAGGCGAGCTGCCAGGCCATGCCCTTCCACAGCCCGAACAGCGTGGCCACTGCTAGCACCGCTAGCATCACCAGATCGTAAGGCTGGATCGGCAGCGTGTTCACGCCTCGTCTCCCTTTGGACCGATCGATTCACAACTTCGTAGCCGAATTCGCCAGAATTCGGGAGGCGGCAAAAAGTCACCCCGAATTCTGGCGAATTCGGCTACGGTCCGGCCGCGCTCCAGAGGCGGGAGTATAGCGAGCCCCATGGACTTTGCGAAGACGAATCCGCGACGATTGACCTTGGTAGTTTGGGGCATTTTCGGATACAAGGAAAGCTCTCAGCGATCAGCTTTCAGCTTTCAGCCATAGGCACTACGTCGCAACTCTCCCCTCTCCCCTCTCTCCCATGGCCGGCTTCAAGACCCACATCACGGTGAGCACGGTGGCGGGCGTGGGCTACGGGGCGGCGGCCTACGCCTTCTACGACGTGCCCGGTCCGGTCTGCATCCTCGCCGGCGGGCTGTGCGGCGTGTCGGGAATGCTGCCCGACATCGACAGCGGGCCCGGCGTCCCCTTGCGCGAGAGCCTGGCCTTTGCCGCGGCGGTCATCTCCACCATGCTCGCCGACCGCTTCCAGAGCTTCGGCTTTTCGATCGACTCGATTATTCTGGCCGGCGCGCTGGTGTACCTCGTGATCCGCTTCGCCGTGGCCGAGCTTCTGAAGCGTTATACGGTCCACCGGGGGATGTTCCACAGCATCCCGGCGGCGATCATTTTCGGCGAGGTGGCGTACCTGCTGGCCACGGGCGACTTGCCGATCCGTCTCTACAAGGCGGGCGGCGTGGTGGCCGGATACATGATCCACCTCGTCCTCGACGAGATGTACAGCGTCGACTACGTGCGCGGCCGGATGCAGATCAAGAAATCATTCGGCACCGCGATCAAGCTCTTCGGCGACAAGCTCTGGCCCAACGTGTCGGCCTACGCCAAGCTGGCGTTGTTCACGTTCCTGGCCCTGAAGGACCAGACGTGGA
>CAYTJV010000509.1:0-5778 GCA_964438165.1 uncultured Planctomycetaceae bacterium
GGGCATCGGCCTTCGCCATCCATTCGGCCTCCAGGGCGCGCGACGGTTTCGGGGCTGTCGGGCCCGCCGGCGCGGACTCCGGCTTCCTGCCTTTGGGCTCGTTGAATTCGAGTTTCTCGAACCGCGCCATGGGTTCACCTTCGGTCAGCGAATCCACCACCACCGCGCAAGCGGCTGATGCCGCAGAAAAACACGTCCCAAGAGGCTCTCACGCGGCACGAGACTCATCCTTGCCCAGACTTCGGCGGGATACCTCGGGGCGTTTGGCGGCTGCGCGCTGGGCAGCACCAGATAGAAACGCTCCGGGACGGCGCATTGCAGGCTCACGGCTGCCCCGGCCGGGTTCAACGGAAGCCACGGCGACGGCTGCCCATCGACCCAGAGCGCTCCCCCTTCCCACTTCACGCTCTGACCCGGCCCGGCCAACACCCGATCAATGAACTCTCCGTCGACTCGGTAGACCGCGTTGTTACCTTGCGGCGTTCGCGTCTGCACCTGCTGCGGAAGAACGCGAAAGAGCACCACGTCGCCCGGGGCTGGCTCCGACCATCGATAGGCCGAAGGGTTGCACAAGACCGCGTCGCCGGCGGCAAACGGAGGGGCATCGCGGACCATCTGCCGCGGAGCCACAAACCGCGTCACCGCCCAAGTGATTGGGAAATACACCGCCGCCCCCAGCACCGCCAAGCAGACCGCCGCGTAGGTGACGCGGGTCCGCCAGTCGGTCGTTGCCGCCCAAAGGACGTCGATCACGCTCGACGCGTGGACGGCAAGAGCGAGGCCCAAGGCGATGCTCCCCAACGGCGTGCCGACGAACAGCAGGCCGACCACCAGCAGGCCCAAGTAGGTTCCGAGAAACAGCCTGCCACGGGCGGTTTGACCGGTGAAGACCTGAGGCCATCCGGGAAGGAGCATCCGCCCGAACAGGCCGGCAAGCGGCTGCGGTAGATTGAGCTCCCGCAGCGTGATTCGCGCAATCGCCTCCATGCCGTCCCGGAGTCGGGCCGCCAAGCCGTACCAGGGAAACCACCGGCGGAGCCGTTTCGCTCCCGGCCCGGCTCGCGGCGGATTCACCTCGATCGACGCAGCCGCCAACTCCAGCCGTGCCCCGCATCGGCCGCAGGCGGGCACCCCCGGCATGTTCTCGAACTGGCAGCTCGCGCACTGCATGGCACTTGTACGGTTTCAGCCTGTAGGGAACGCCCTCCGTGGCGTTCCGAGCGCTGGCAATAGGCGGCGTCCGAGGTTCATCTCGGAACGCCACGGAGGGCGTTCCCTACAGTGACATGGATATGGCCATTTGGTTGCCTTTTCCCGGCCGCCCTTATCGGCGCTGCTTGAGGTGGATCTGGTCCTGCACGCGCTCTTCCGCCTCGTAGTACTCGCTGGTGAGGATGCGCGACTCCTCGCGGCCTACGATTCGCGCCAAGAGATCCGCAACGTCCAGGCAGCGAGATCCCTTGATGCCGATGGTCCGTGCCGTCACCTTGCCCGACGGGCTGATTTCGATTTCGATTTCTTCCTTGGCCATAAGGTTTCGTCTCCCCCTAAGGAGCCGCAAAAGGATAATATGTACGTTTCACCGTAGGGTGGATTTTAATCCACCCAGAAAACACGGGGGGATTAAAATCCACCCTACAACAATCGATAAAGTTGTTTTCTTACGACTTCCAAGTTCACCAGTTGCGGACACGGATCTTCACGGTCCGGTCCTCGGATACCTCTTCATCGACGATCGTCATCTTGCGGCTCTTGAGCTCGCTCACCACGCGGTGGTAGACATACTGCTGGGTCACGCGGTCGACCAATTCCTGGCCGATGCGGCGCAACTCGGACTTGGAATAGCCCACCCCCTCCATGCACACGCGCAGCGCGCCTCGGGCGTCGCGGCTGAACACGGCCCGCAATCCTTCGCGCTCGACGACGATTTGCTGGTCTCCGCCAGTGGTTTCCTGCAGAATCTCGCTGTTGTCGACTTCGATTTCCTCCCGGGTTTTCTCTGTCGTGCGCAGCGACGTGGTGTCGGCGCCGCGGGCCAGGGCGAAGCCCAGCGCACCGACCGCCGCCGTCACGGCCGCCGTGATCGCCGGCCAATTAGCGATGATGATCGGCGTTAGCACCACTACGGTACTCATGTCGCACCTCCCTCCTGTCTTGACGCTCTCGTTTTCACCACGGAGGCACGGAGGACACGGAGACGACAGCCGCTCTCTTACTCCGTGCTCTCCGTGTCTCCGTGGTGTAATCCTCCTAGAACTCGATCTTGCGGCTCGTCTCCTCTTTGGGCTTCGCGTGGACCACGGAGGCGGGCCGGGCCCGGCCGGTGGCCCAGTTGCGCAGCCGGTCCATTTCCTCGTTCATGGTCTTGGAAAGCGGCACCGTCTCCGCCAGGTTGTTCTGGATCAGGGCCGTGCTGAGCTCCTCCTGCCGGCTCAGGGCGTCGAACAAGGCCGAGATTATCGCCTCCTCGATCTCCGCTCCGCTGAAGCCTTCGCAGGCCCGGGCCAAGGCTTCGAGGTCGAACTGCGCCGGGTCGCGGCCGCGCTTGGGCAAATGAATCGGCAGCACTTCGATCCGCTCCGGCAGGCTGGGAAGGTCGACGAAAAAGATCTCGTCGAGCCGCCCTTTGCGCAACAGCTCCGGGGGCAAGTGGCTGATGTCGTTGGCCGTGCAGATCACGAACACCGAGGAGGTCTTCTCCGAGAGCCAGGTGAGGATCGTGCCGAACACCCGGGCCGAAGTGCCGCCGTCGCTGGAGGCCGACGCCGCCGAGCCGGCCAGGGCCTTGTCGATCTCGTCGATCCAGAGGACCACCGGGGCGACGCTCTCGGCCATTTGGATCGCGCGGCGGACATTCTCTTCGCTGGAGCCCACCAGGCTGGAGAACATCTGCCCCACGTCGAACCGCAAAAGGGGCAGGTTCCACAGGCTGGCCACGGCCTTGGCGCAGAGGCTCTTGCCGCAACCCTGCACGCCCAGGAGCATCGCTCCTCGCGGCGACGGCAGACCGAACCGCGCGGCCCGCTCCGTAAAGGCGATCTGCCGCTTGGTCAACCACTGCTTGAGATTGTCCAGCCCGGCGACCTGGTTGAAGTCTTCCTGTGGGTCGCAGTACTCCAAGAGCCCGCTTTTCTTGATGATCTGCTGCTTTTCGCTGTAGATGACGCTCACGTCGTCGGCGGTCAAGCGGCCGTCCAACACCAGGGTCTTGGCGAAGACGTTTTCCGCCTCCTTGAGCGTGAGCCCTCGGGCTGCGTGGAGGAGGCGCTCGCGGGCGTCAAGGTCCAGGTCGATCTTTACTTGCGGATTGTCGCGCACGTCGTCGGTGATGCGGTCCAAGAGCTTGCCGAAGTCGGCCGGACCCGGCAGCCCAAACTCGACCACGGTCACGTCCTTGGCCAGATCGGGCGAGATCCGCATCGAAGGGGCCACGATCACGAGCGTCTTGTACGTGTCGCGCAGTTGATGGGCCAGGTCCCGCAAGCGGCGAATGACGGAGATGTTGCAGCGGTCCTCGATGGTGAAGCGGTGGAAGTCCTTGAACAGGTAGATCGCCGGCTCGACGTGCTGGATCACGGCATCCAGCGCGACCAGCGGATCCCCGGTGTTGCCCCCGCCGAACTTCGCCCGCTGCGACTCGGCGCCCGACTTGATGATCCCCTGGGTAACCGTCCATACGAACAGATTCTTGTTCCGCTTCTCCGCGATTTCCCGCAAGTACCGCTCGACCCGCTCCTCCTCCCAGCTCACCACGTAGATGATCGGATACCGCGCACGGATCAGCACCTCCAATTCGTCAAGCGGATCGAGCCGGCGCGGCGCGTCCTCTTGTCGGGGGGGGGCGGGCGATTCTGCCGGACGAGGCGGCGGGCTCAAAGGAACTGCTCGGAGCGGCGGTCGTGCGGGGCGGTCGGTCATAGCTGGCACTTCTCCCCGCACATTCTACCACGGCGGTATGGGGTCAGGCGAGATCCCCACCCCGGTGTTTGGGACTATCCGACTCTCGCCGGTCGGAGGTAACCTCCGCGCTGTGCGAGGGTCTCCTGACCCCGCACAAGTCAGGGCCGAAGGTCTCCAGCAATGCAGGAGACCTTCGGTCGCCGTTCTCGGCGGGGTCGGAGACCCGCGCCGAGCGCGCCTCCTCGCCGCCAGCATGCTCCAACCGCTGCTTGAGTCCGGCATCCTCTGGGCTGAGTACCTCCAGGATCTCCAGCACCTGTCGCGACGCGCCCAACACGAACACCCGCCCGTCCTGCAGGATCGTGATTTCGCTAACGGCCGTCTCGTCATCGGGTTCCATGAGTCAGTTACGCTTCACTCAATGACATTCAAGCCGCACTCAGCAGCCAGGGCATGGGCCCGGGCCCCGGTTTGCCGGTCCAACGCCCTGGTCAACTCCTCGTGCTGGCCCGCCTGCCAACTCGGCAAATACCCTTCCCGGATGCTTATCGGCACGCGCAAAAGCCATCGCCCCATCCAGTCGACGATCGGCCGATAGCAGCAGTCGAAGTGTCCGGGCAGGAGCAAGTGCCGAACGATCAGTCGGGCCTTTCCGGCCACGGCCAACAGGTTGCGAGTCACCACTGCCAGATAATCGTCCACGCCGGCAAGCCGCTTGGCGCAGGCATCGTTGCCGAACTTGAAATCGGCCACGTACACGTCGACCAGGCCGTCCAACAAGTCCCACGTCTGGGCAGTCGCGAAGAAATTCGATTTCCACACGACCGGCGGCAGGCGGCCGCACTGGACGCTCGCCGCAAGAATCGCCGGGAGGTGGATCGTCGGCTCTCCGCCGATCCATTGCACATTGCGGGCCCCCCGGCTAATGCCCCAGGCGATCGTCTCCCTGAGCCAGCGGCCCTCCAACGGCCGACCTTGCGAGGAGTCGAACGCTTCAGCCCCTTGCACGCAAAACGCACAGCCCAAGTTGCACCCGGACAGATAGAACAGGTGCGAAGGGATCAACTCCAGCTCTTCACCGTATTCGATGCGGTGCCGCCACACGCGGGCCTCAACCCCGGTTTGACACCGCCCCCGTTGGCCAGCAGCCCGATCCACCCCGCAACGATGTTCGCACAACGCGCAGGCCCGGTAGTGCTGTTGGGCGAGATCGGCCCGTTGGGCCGCGATCGCCTGCGACCACATGTTCGGTCACCAGGTTGACTCAAAGGACCTTCGTCAATCCGGGCATCGCCACCGCGTAGCGGCCCTGGGCGTCGGGCAGGACCGGGGCGGGGGAATCCATCGTGAGCTTATCCAGCCCAGGGGCCAGCTCCAGGTTCGAGTTGATCGCCTCGTCCCAGGTCACTCTCTGGCCGCATTCGGCGGCCATGCGGCCGAGGATCCCGGTCATGGCGGCCTTGGCGGAGCGCTCGGTCTCGTTGTACGGCTTGTCCTCGCGGATCGCCGCAAACAACAGGTCGTGCTCCACCTGGTAGTGATTGCACTCCGGCGACTTGAAGTTCCCCTTGTACTGCCAGAGCACGTTGGCCGCCGTCTGCTGGAAGCCTTTGTAAATCTTTGGGTCGGAGATCCCTTCGCCCAGCACGGCGCAGCCCTTGGCCCCGTGGATCACGTCGCCGAAGAAGCCCCAGGTGTTGGCCTGGTGCCGGCCCTGGGCGAACAGCCGCGTGCCGTCCGCAAAGGTGTACTCCACGGCATAGTGGTCGAAGAGCTGATCGGGCTCGGTGCGGACCTGGCGCCAGCCTTGGCCCTGGGCCGACACAGGCCAGGCGGCCTTGCACCAGCAACACTCGTCGAGATTGTGGGTCCACCATT
>CAYTJV010000510.1:0-5759 GCA_964438165.1 uncultured Planctomycetaceae bacterium
CCGCACGTAGTGCCCGCTCCGTCCGCCGGACTTCTCCTCCAAACGGATGTCCTCGATCACCATCCCACGGTCCACGGCCTTGCACATGTCGTAGACCGTCAAGGCGGCCAGGCTGACCGCCACGAGGGCCTCCATTTCGACGCCGGTTCGGGCCGTGGTCCGGGCCTCGGCTTCGATCTGGATCGTCGTCGCGTCGGGGACATGAAAGGATACGGAAACGGCGTCCAGAGGCAAGCCGTGGCACAGCGGGATCAACTCGGCCGTGCGTTTCGCGGCCATGATGCCCGCCAGCCGGGCCACCTCCAGGACGTCGCCCTTGGACGCCCGGCGGTCGGCTACCATGCGCAAGGTCTCGGCCTGCATCCGCACCCGACCCGTGGCCCGCGCCCGACGGACCGATATCTCCTTGTCCCCCACATCAACCATCCGGCTGGCCCCCTGGGCGTCGAAATGGGTCAATTCGCTCATCGCGTTACCGGCCGGCTGTGTTCAGTGAGGCGGAGTTATATATTGGAAGGCGAGTTGCGTCCATTGCGACCTGGGGACCGCATTGACGTCTGGTGGGCCTTCGTTTTCGTGAGCGCTTCCACGAGTGTCCGCCGCGCCTGTAAAACAGTAGCGTCCCGTTCGCTAAGCATGTAGGCCCTGGTGCTCTCATCATATCTTGGAGACTGGGCCTCTTTGTGGAGCCGCTCTATGAGTTTGATCTCTCGTCGGCGGTGAGCAATGGCTTCGCCGATCTTTCCTTGGAGTTCGTACAGGAGCGCTAAACCTTCCTCTCGGACAATCGCCAGATTATTCTCGGGCAGCTCGCGCAAGACCCGGTTCAAGCGATCTAAGTAACGCTCAGCTCTAGCCTTCTGGCCTTGCCCGTACCACCAGTAGCTGATCTTCTTGCACAAGTAGCTCAGTTCGCCCCAGGGGGTGGCAAACTTCCGCTGAGTCTTCGGAGGCGCAGGTTGCTTGCGTATCACGTTCTTGGGAATCACTTGTTCAATTCTAATCCCGGAAGCCGGTCCGTCGAAGGGGAGGCTGGGGGCCGAGGAGGCATCGGCGGCTCGGACGGCGTCGTGGCTGGCCCTGCAATCAGGTGTTTCAAGGCCCCCTGTCCGATTGGAGCGGGAAGCTCCACCACACGCGCCGTCCACACGCCAAGGACCCGTTGTTCGGCGAGGACTTTGGCATTGAGCAATTCGTCGGGAATTCCGTCGAGATCGGCGCGGCGGCGGTAGAAGATCCCGTACCGGCACCCGGCTTCGACCCCGCTGCGACCACCCTCCCAGCCGATCACGTCGACCCGCCGGCGGATCAGGGCCGCCGAACACACGGCCACCATCGGCGCCTGATACGGGGCGAGATTCGGGCCGAAAACGGCGGCCGACTTCTGGGCTTTCTCGCTCAGTTGCCTGAGCAGCGATTCCGTCACGGCGTCGCCCCAGTAGTTGACTTCGAAGCCGAGCCGCTCGGCGCCGGGCAGCCCGCCGACGAGCAAGCCGTAATGGCTCAAGTAGCAGGGATGATAGAGCACCAGGCCGAGGCCCTGAGCAGCCACCAGGCCGGCGATCGCGCCGAGGCGGAGCCGCAGGCTCCGCCCTGCCCAAGCCCGATGCTCGACAAGCCATTTCGCCCCCACACTCGCCGCCACCGCCCAAAGCGGGAAAACCATCAGGAAAAGGCGCACGCCGTCATAGACGGGCACGCCCGGCCACGAGAAAACCGCCAGCAGGAACACGATCGTTCCCGCGAAGAGGTAAAAGCCCGGGGGCGACGCGATTGGGCGGCGCCGGGCCCAGAGGCCGAGACATCCCAGAATCAAGAGTCCCAGCGGCAACGTCGCGGCAAACATCACCACCGCGTAGTGCCGCGGAACTTCGTGGTCGGCCCAAGCTTGTCCCATGTAATACACGTGGATCGGCATGCGCGCGGTCGCCGTGCCTACGAATTGCGCCGCATGACGGATGGGATCCAGCCACAGCCACGGCCAGCCGGCGAACAACGTCACCCCGCCGGCGGCCAGCCAGACCACAAAAGGCAAGATGCCGCGCAGCCGCAGGCGCCAGCCCAGCCAAACCATCACGGGCGGCAACAGGAGCAAGCCGTGCAGCCGGGTCAACATGGCCAACCCCCAAATCACGCCCGCAAGCGCGTACCAGCCGAGCCTGCCTCCTCGAACGTCCGCTTCCACAACGGCGATTGTCGCCGCCACGAAAAACAGCGCCGTCAGCGTATCCAGGGCCGCCAGATGCGCGTGGCCGAAGGCGCGGGGCACCAAGAACACCGCCGCGGAAGCCGCCATCGCGGCCACCGGCCCCTCCAGGCGGCCAGCCGACCAGCCCACCAGGAACACCAAAAGGCCAAAGGTCAGCGCCGGCGCAAACCGCGCCGCAACGATCGACATGGTGCTGAGATCGTTGGGAGCCGGATCGAACACGTGGTGAGCCCACCCCAGGAGCCAGTTTCCCAGCGGGGGATGGACCGGCGGCCCGTCCGGCCGCCAATCGAAGTTCCTTCGGATGTTCGTCGGCCGGAAAAACGCCAAGCCCTGCTGACGCACCGCCCGAACCAACCGCTTGCCGTAGGCGACGTGATACGGCTCGTCGCAGGCCATGCCGGGGCCGCCCTTCTCCGGGGCTAGCGTGGCAATGGTCGCCAAACAGGCCACACAGGCCAGTGCGATCGGCCCTAAGCGTTGGAACCGATCCGATAGCGAAGCTTGGGGATTCCTGGCAGAGTCGGTCATGCGAATCATGCTATCAGCGCCGCGCTTGGGCAGGCAAGTCAAAGTCCGCGATAGCTTAGGATTTCGGGTTTACTTGGTGCGGAGGGCCCGCTATGCTCCCACGCCTCGACGGTCTCGATTGCCGTGGAAGTGTGGGATGTTTGGGATGCCGTTGCCGCCGAAGGCGATCAGGCTTCATCGCCGCCCCCCCTTACGCCGAAACATCTACCGTTCCAGATCAACCCGACATGCCGATGCGGAGGGATCCGGCGTTGGAAGTCTCGGTCATCTTAAGCGCTTCTGAGGACCCGGCCTATCTCGCGAAGGCTATCTGGGGCTACTTTAAGCAGAGTTATCAGGATTTCGAGATCGTGGTGGCGGACAGCGGCCACGGACCCGATCCGTCGCACTGTCTCCAGCGGCTAAGATGCGAAACCGCCCTGACGATTCACCACCTCCGGGACCGATCTCCAGACGGCCGACGGTGTGCCATTCTCAACCGGGCCATCGAACATGCCACCGGCGCGTATCTGGTGTTTTCGGAAGACCGCTGCATCCCCCGATGGGATCTCCTGGAGGTCCATACCCGGCTGGCAAGGCCCGGCCTTTTTCTTTCTGGGGGATATGTGCCACTCCAGGCCCAACTGACTCGGCTGACTAACCGCGAGGAGATCGTCACCGGCCGGGCAACGGATTCTAAGTGGCTGAAGGAAAACGGGTTGGTGGAAGACGCCGAAAGCCAGAGCCTCCCCGGGTGGCGATGCTTGGGTGGTCTCTGGGAGTATCTCTTCGGATCTCGTGCGGTATGGAACAGTGCCAACGCCTCGTGCTGGAAGGCTCACCTGCTGGAGGTCAACGGCTTTGACGAGCGGATCGAGCATGGGACGCTCGACAGGGAATTGGGGGAACGGCTCCACAACCTTGGGGTGCGGGGCAAAGGGGTGCGACACCGGGCGGTGTGCATCCGCCTCCATTCGAGGCCCCAGCATCTCCCCCGCGAAGCCCTAGAGCGCAATCTCGCTCTCTCCGAGGAAACCCGACGAACACGCTCGACATGGACCCCCTTTGGTATCCGCAAGGGCTACCGGGTCTTCGGCCTGGAGCAAGACGCCTCCCCGGCCACCGAGCTCAAACGCTCCGGCCGCGCCGTCGCTTGAGGGATGAGAGATGAAAGACGAGGGATGAGAGATGAGGGTGTAACCGGCCTGCCAACTCGCGCTGCCACCTAACACCCGGCCGATGATCTTTCATCCTTCATCCTTCATCCCTCATCCTTCATCCCTCATCCCCAAGAAAAAAAATATCCGTCGCGGGGGTCTAGCCGCGACGGGTTATTCGAATCGGCGAATCGCACTCGAGGTCAAAGTGCTCCCCGCAGGGAGAATCACTTCACACCAATTCTTTCTTGGCACCGATGAGTGTCCGAAGCCGCTCGGCCAGGAGCGCGGCGTCGAATGGTTTCTTGAAGGTTTCGTTGATGCTCGAGCGATCGAAGCTCGTCGAGCTGCCGTCGTCGGGCAACAAGGCGATCAGGATCACGTCGCCGAACTCCGCGTTGCGGCGCAGGTTCTGGCAGATCTGGAGCGCTTCGGTGCGTCCGATGGAGAAGTCGACGATCATACAATCCGGGTGGAAGCTTTCCGCCTGGATCCCGGCATCGAAACCACTCGCAGCCACTGCAACCTTGAACGAGCGATCAAGGGGAAGCTCCCGTTTGATGTTCTCGATCAAGATCTGGTCCTGGGCTACGATCAGGACCTTGGCCATGGCCTCATCTTCCAGGTCGCCCAACGGCATCCCGTGTTCCTTGAGGAACTTGATCAGGTACTCACGGGGAATGCGTCGGTCTTGAGATCCGGGAATACGGTAACCCTTCAGCCGGCCCGAATCGAACCATTTGCTGACGGTGCGGGGGGCCACCTTACAGATCTTGGCGACCTGACCAGTTGTGAAGACCTTCATTGCAGGCTCTCCGATATCACACTCGCTTGGTTTCCACGTCGTTCCGCACTTTGACCAAGAGGTCGCAAGCGGAACATTCAAGCCCTCGTTTGCGGACTCACGCTCGCCGCTCGATCCATCGAGTCGGTTTGGGAGCCTCAGGACAGTCCGCAAACACTCTGGGTCAGGGCCTGAGATAACTCGCTTCAGGTAGGCTAGGATTCAATCCTTCTTATCCGCGCCACACAAATCAAGTCGGCAACCTCGGCATCCGGAAGTCAGTGAAAATCCGTAAAATAGAGAAGGTGCGTTCCAATCCTTCCGTGACACATAGGACAACTAGCCGGCACGACTGCCCGACGCGGTGGACCGGCAAGAGAGGATCTGCGCAAGATTCGGCGACCGCAGTCGCCGAACCAGGCATAGGCCGGCTGGCAGATTCCCCCCTTATCGGCCCGTTCCGTCGGAGGATAGCTTCCTGTACGTACCCTGTCGCGGAACAAGCCTTCCGATGATTAGTTTCGATTCTGCTTGGGGTAAGACTTTAGAAACTTTCTCCGGTCGTAACGAGCAGACCGGTCGTGCCGGCCCTTCCGAATGGGAAGACTCTGACGAATGCCCCGTTCCGGGACTGCAAAACAGAGCTGACCGCAGCGATAAGAGGGAGCATCGAGGCAAGACTTGCGGTGTCCGATGGCGTCCGATGATGTCAGGCTCCCCTCGCCCGCTTCGGGAGAGGGGCAGGGGGTGAGGGGATGCTGGGTCCCGTGAGAGCCTCAAAGAATGGGTCTCGAAACCTGTCGTGCCGGCTTCTTCGTCGTGTGCTGTGCTAGGTATAATACGCGCAGCGGGCAATAGTGTTGGGGACGAAACCAATGGACAGCGCACTCATCATGCGCGACGTTCTGGAGACCGTCTTTCTGCTCGATCTTTTCAAAGGCGATCAGGCGGCCATCGGACGCTGGCGGCTCGCCGAGAAGAAGGAATGGATGAAGAAATTCTTGCCGGTGCGCGTTCGTGAACCGTTGGACATACGAGATGGATTCACTGAAAAAAAGCGCGATCAGATGTACAAATTGTTTTCGGAGCTGGCGGGTCA
>CAYTJV010000511.1:0-5744 GCA_964438165.1 uncultured Planctomycetaceae bacterium
CGAGCGCAAGCGTGCGGAGGCGGAGCGCTCCCGCCTGTTGGACCGCATCCAGGCATTCGCCAACGAATCGCTCCTGCGGCGGCTGAGCGACGAGCAAGGGCCGATCCCCGCCGAGAAGCTCCCCGAGGTCGTCCGCGACTCCCTGGCGGGCGCCTTCCGCGAGCACCAGAAGTGGCTGGAGCAATGGCAGACGGAGGTCTCCAAGCTGGGGAAGGTGATTTCGGGCGATTTCGAGGCCGCCGTGCGCCGCGTCCAGGAGGCCGCCGTCCAGTCGGAATCCTCGCGCATCGAGGAGTACCGCAAGCTAGCCCAATTGCTCCAAGAGGCGGTGAAGATGGCCCAGCAATCGACTGCCGGCTTTGCGGAGTTCCAGAAGTCCGCCGCGTCGCGGTCCCAAGAGCTTGCCGGAGCAGTCTCCGACCTCCAAGGCGCGGTCGCGGAGAACAGCCGCCGGTGGCGGGAAATCCTCCAGCAGCAAGGAGAGCTTTGGAACAAGGTGGCCCAAGGGAGCCTCGGCGGGACGCTAAACGACCTCACCGGGCAAATCGGCAAGCTGCTGGAGAAGATCGCCGCCGGAGAACCCGTCGAGGCCGGGGGGCCAACCAGGCTCGACGGCCTGATCGAGCCGGTGCCGATGGACGCGGATCTCGGGCTCGGCCCGGGCCGTGTCCCCCTGCGCGATGCTCCCAAGTCCAATTTGCTCACGCGACTGTTTCGGCGGCGATAAAAGAAGATAGAGTCGTGAAATCCCCACCGACCCTGTGTCGGTGGAAACGGGTTTGGCGACTACGTGAGGAGACCGTTGGAATAGATCCCCACCGACCTCGCGTCGGTGGAAACGGGTTTGATAACTACTACGTGCGCGCCGTAGTTGCCAAACCCGTTCCCACCGGCACGGGGCCGCTGGGGAGAACGCGAAAATCCGCCACAACGAAAATTGAGCCCTAGTTCCCAAACCCGCTCCCACCGGCACGGGGCCGGTGGGGAAAAGAGGAGCCCATGAGCCGCTCGTCCTCTACCGTGGAACTGAATCTCTTCCCGTTCCTTAGCGTCCTGGTGGCCGTCATCGGGATCCTGATCCTCAACCTGGTGTCGGTGATCAGCACTCGCGCCATCGGGCTCCAGCAAGCCACGGACGGCAAGAGACCTCCGGGGCATCAGGCAGAAGCCCCTCCGCCCGTCGTGGCCCTCGACGAGAGCCAGTATCGCGACCTGGAGCGCCAGATCCACCAATTGGGCTCTCAACTGGTGAAAAACCGGGCAAGCTGCCGGGAATTGGAGCAGACGGTGCGCGAGTTGGACGCGCAGGCCCACGCCCGCGGCGATGCGGCTGCCTTGGGGTGGACGGGGCCCGAAGACGCCTTTGCCGGCCTAGCCCTCGATGCGCCGGTCGAGGTCCAGGCAGTGCCCGATCCGACGCGGTCCGATCGGCGGATTCCCATCCCGGTCGAAGTGACCGCCGAGGGTTACGTCGTCCGCCATCCGAACAAGATCGAGCAATTGCCGAGCCTTCCACAAGATCCCAAGCCGATGCGGCAATTTCTCGAGCGTCTCGACAGCGCCCGCGACCAACGCTACCTGCTCGTCCTGGTGCGCCCGGACGGCGTGGCCAATTACAAGCGCCTCCGCGGATTGCTCGTCAGCGAGTTCGCCCACGTAGTGGAAGTCGACCAGGTGAAGCAGAGTGCAAGCCGCATCGCGGTGGGCGTCGAGCCGTTCGATCGCAACTGGCTGCTGCTCCCTGGAACACCATGAAGAACCAGACAGGACCATGGCCCGCAAGCAGGCAAACCCCCTGGTAAGCTTCAACTTCGACTCGCTCACCGACACGATCACGAACCTCACGGGGACGTTGATCCTGGTGGTCGTGTTGGTGCTGGGGATCACGGGCCGGTCGGGGCGCGGAGGTTTGGGGGCGCCCGAATCAGGACGCACCGCCGAAGCGTTGCTCCAGCAGCTTTCCCTCTTGCAACAGCACGCTCGGCAGGTCGATCAGCGGATGAAAGACCTCCAGGCCCTAGTCACGGCCGTGGAGTCCCGGGCCCGAGCGGCGCCGCAGGGCCCGTCGTCGCCCGCGGGCACCGGTCAAGCTCCGGCAGGGCCGGCCTCGGAGAAGCCCGGCTCGACGCCGGGACAGAAGCCTCCCACCGGGCCCAAACCGCCGCAACCTCCAACCCCGCCGCGATCCCCGCCGCCGAATGACCAGCGCGACGTGAGCGCTCCCGTACACTCGCGCAGCCGGACAGCAAATTGCCGTACGGCGCCCGATCCGGATGCCTCCGGTGGAGCTTCTTCCGCGCCCGATCGCCAGGCACTCGTCGAGCAGGTGCGCGCGGCCGTGGCTGCCGCACACCTGACGATCGAGCTTCAATCCGGCCGCTTGACGGCCCTCCGCGAGCAGATTGAGCAACTCCGCCGCCAGCTTGCGAACATCGAGTCGCGCCCGCCCGACGCGGAAGCGAAACGGCAGCCGGGGCCGGCTTCCGGAGTCGCGAAAGGCGGCCAATCCAAGGGAGGGCGTCAGGACGCCAAGGGCAAGCAGCCTGCTTCGAACAAAAAGAAGCCGGTCACGCAGTTTACGTATCGGCCGCCCATCGAGCAGTTCACCACGAAGACGCCGATCCGCTTCATCTGTCAGGAGAACCGCGTCAGCGTGATGCCTCCGGATGAGGCGATTGCGGAGAAGATCGCGGCCTTCGCGTCGGCCAACCGAGTTGGCGAGGACCAGCCCAAGCCCTTCGAGTTCGACTTGCCCGACCACGATTTCCGCTTCCGCGGGGAAGCGGGCAAGACGGTGGCGCGGTTTGAGCCCGTGCGCAAGGCCGATCGCCCGGGCGAGACGGGCGAAGCGATCCGCCAGAGTGGATCGAGGTTCCTCGAAGCGATGAAAGGGACCCCGCAGCGGGGCCCGGGGACGCACTGCGTCCTCTTCTACGTCTGGCCCGACAGTTTCGACGTCTACCGCCAGGCCCGATCGTTGGTTTGGGAAACTCGCGTGGAAGGACTCCAGTACAGCGACGGCTGGGAGGTGATGCTGCCCGCCGACCCGATCCGGTTTGTGCGGCAACCGGGCCGCAACGTTCACGTGGTCCAGCCGCATTGAGCCCGCCATGTCGTTCTCGATGCCCTGCAAGTGCTGCGGCTCGCCGGTCGCGTTTGAGGAACACGACCGGGGCTACGAGGCGTATTGCCGGTCTTGCGGGCGTGCCAACGAGGTGCCGGTTGGTGAGCCAGCTCGATCGTCGGAGCCGGTTCGATTGTCAGAGCCGGCTCGGTCGGGGCCGGCACGTCCGCGTCGGCCGGCGCGTCGTTTCCATCCGGCGTGGATCCCGCTGGTGGGGACTCTGCTCGGGGCCTGCCTCTGGCTGGCGACCCAGGCGCCGGAGGACCTCTTCTCGCGCTGGCTGGGCCGCGCTTCGCCGGACGACCTGCCCGAGTTGGAGGAATTGATCGACGATTCCGCGGACCCGGCCACCGCATCGACCGGATCGCCGTTTGAGCCTGCGCCCGATCCGGAGATTACGCTCGCTCGCATCGAAGAGCTGCCGCGTCGCCACGATCCGTTGGACGCCTTGATCCAAGCCCAAGTCTGGCAGGAATCCCTTTCCGACTCGGGCGCTGCCCGAGACGATCGGCGGCACGCGCGGCTGAAGGAAATGATCGTCGATCTGAAAGCGGCGATTGCCCCCACCGAGAGCGAACTATCGCGGCGGCGCGGAGAGATCGAGAAGGCGCTCGATGACGTAGTCGGGGCAATCCGGTCGCACGATGCGGCTCGCGCCCGGCGGTGCTTTGACCAGGCATGGGGGCTCGTTCGCAACGAGGCGGACCCGGCCTTCCACGCTCGCCGGCTGCTCACGCTCAAGGTGCGACTCGAAACGCAAGAGGCAACGGCCCAAGGCGCAGGCGACATCCAGCGATGCCTGGAGCAAGCCGACAAGGCGCTGGATTCGGGCCGGATCTGCGAGGCGATCCGGGCCCAAGCCCGCGCCAGGTTCCTCGCCCGGATCACCCCGGGGCTGAGCGAAGCCGATGTTCAGCAATTGCGGGCCCGGACGCAGCGGCTGGCGCCGCGTATGCAACTGGCCCGCGGCCGGCGCGCGGCTGCGGAGGCCAGGCAGGCCGACGGCCTGCGCGACCCCGCCACGCGCGATGGGCAGGCGTTTCGGGCGTACTCGCTCCTGGCCGGCCTGCCGGAAGGCGAAATCCGTCCGCTGCTCGAAGGTCTGCGCGAGTGGTACCAGCGCGCGCTGCAACGCGGCGGCCCGCAAGCTCTTCCAGATCCTTCCAGCACGCTGGGTCGGGAGATCCAGTGGCGCGACGCCTACGAGAGGGTCTTGCAGCACTACGGCGACGCGGACTGCGCGAAACTGACCGCGGCCTGCCGGGATCTCGATGCCACGGAGCAAGCCTTGTCGGGCGTGCGGGTGACTCGCCCTGAAGAGTACCCGCCGCTCGAACCGTGTTTGTTCGACGTCCTGGAGCGGGAAACGGTCGCCCGGCTGGCCGCGGTCTCCGGATCGCAGTCCGACCGACTGGAGCCGACGCTGGTCGCCCTGCGCGAGCTGCTCGATCAGGCCAGTCCCTGGCAGGGTCACGACCGATGGCGTCTGCTCGACGCAACCCTGCGCCAGGAGGGAAATGCCTTGGCCCTGGGGCATCTGAAATCCGCCGTCGCCTTGGCCGAGGAGGATCGACTTGAGGAAGCCGTTGGAGAAGCCGAGGGGGCCAGTCGTTTCGGGTGGTCGGAAGTCCGCCGGCAGGCCGCCCAAATGCGAAAGCCCTGGCAATCCGAATTGCACTTGCGGGCCCGTGCGGACGTCCAAGAGAGGGCATGGCGACGCCTTCGCGCTCTCAAGGGAAAGGACGAACGGTTGCTTCAGTTCTGGAGCGAGGCACGGCGGTTCTTGAAGTGGTTCCCCCGGAGTCCGCATCGCCGAGAGGTACAGCGATGGACAGCCCAGGCGGAAGCCACTCTACCGGTCCACGTCGCTGCCGCGATCCAGGATACGACGAACATGGTGAATCAGCAGGACTGGTCCGGGGCGAGGGTCCGTTTCGCCTGGCTCCGGTCCGCGCCGATTCCTCCGGCCGACGTCTCCGCCTTTGAGGCATTGAAGACACGTTGGAGCGAAGTCAAGGCCGCGGCGGAGCACGAGTTCCTTCTGTTGGAGCAGTCGAGGCCACCGACGGAGGAATCGCACGTGCTGGCGCTTTTGGAAAAGCTGCCGCGGGTCCTGGCCATGGCCCCCGAGCACGCCGAAGCTCAACAGCTTTTGCAGTCGACGAGGCGTCAAGCCGCCCTGCGGGCCGGAAAACTCATCAATGCCGCACTCCCGTTCCGGGCGGTCAATCCCGACGCATACCGCGAAAAGCTGCGACGAGCCGTTCAACTCGACAGCGATGGTCCGTGCGGTAAGAAGGCGAAGGAGCTGCTTGGCGAGTATGGCGATTTAAGTTCCGCTTATAAGCGGGGACCGCACTATGGCCGTGGGGCACGTTTCCAACGTGCCGGGCACGTTGGAATCGTGCCCCACTTGTTGAAAAGGACTCCCAGTCTAGTATAATGAGGCCCATCGACGAACCCATGGCAGTGGGGGGCGAGATCTCCTGGCACCATGAGGTCGGTTGGCATCGCGGAGGTGGGGGATGGCCGAGAAGGAAGCGAAAAGTGCAAGCCAGGCGGCTGACAAGAAGGCGCCGGGTTCGGCCTCGGTCCGCAACCGGGCCTTGGACGGACTCAT
>CAYTJV010000512.1:0-5739 GCA_964438165.1 uncultured Planctomycetaceae bacterium
AGGCTTCGTCGTCCCGCCGCAGGAACTCCACCTTGCGCTCGTCGAAGGTGAAGACCCCGGACAGCGTGCGCAGGCCCGACTTCGACAGGGTATCGGCCGCGTTGTGGGCCTCGGGGAAGCTGTGGAACCCAAAGAAGGCCGGCGCCACCACCTCCGCCTTCGGCCAGAGCTCGAGCACTGCCTGCGTGCACACTCCCAACGTGCCGGATGTATTGGTGAAGAGCTCCTTGAACCGATAGCCTACCGACGACTTCCTGATCTTCTTCGCCCCCCCTCCCGGGCCGATCCACACCACTTCGCCCGTGGGGAGCACGTACTCCATGCTGATCAGGTTCTCGTGGATGTGCCCGTAGCCCATGCCGAGAAGGCTCCACCCGCCAGCGCCGATGCGCCCGCCGATAGCCGCGTTGAAGTAGCCGGCCGGGTCGTCGGGGAAGATCAGGCCGAGAGGTCCCAGCAGCTCATTGAGTTTCCACATGTTGACCCCGGGCTGCACGGTCACGCACATGTTCTCTTCGTCGATCTCAATGACCTGATCCATGCTCTTCACATCCAGGACGATGCCTTTCTTCAGGGGCACCACCAAGTCGCACAGGTCGGAGGCGCCGGCGCGAGGCACGATGGGTATCTTGAGTTCGTTGGCGATCTTGACGACCGCCACGACATCCTCGGTGGTCTTCGGCAGCACCACGATATCGGGTACGTGTTCCTCCCAGATGTGGAGGGGGAAGGGCGCCGGACACGAGGCCCGCACGGCCCTCCCGTGCATGCTCGTGACGACCTTCTCTCCCCCGATCTCCGCCTTCAGTCGCTCGATGGCTTTCTCGACAACCGCCGCATCCGGCGGCGTGCCGAGACCCGTGTACATTTGGCTTCGGCCGGCCATACTCCCTCCTCCTTGCTCTCTCTCCACAACGTCAAGAGTCGCCGTCCGGGGCGACTCGATGGGTCCCGGGTCCGCACCCGCTTGCGTGCGGGCGCGGCCCCTCAGATTGGCTCCCCCCCATCTCGACCACGAGTCTACAAGGCTTCCCGAGGGGGTGCGAGGTAGTAAAATAGTTGGTTACCAGTAGGTTTTGACTACCATTACAGAAGAGAAACCTTGCGGAGGATCTTTCAATCGATCGGAGGGAGAGCGGTGGGCAAGCAGGGGAATAACGCGGCGAGTACCCATTTGATGATCGCCGACGGCGCGCCCGGTTGCGGAGAACCTACACACAACCGCGACTCCGATTGGCTGCCGCCCGGCAAACGGCTGCGCACGCTGATCGACACCATTTTCGATGCTTACTACGACTGGGACATCAACCGGGGGACGGTGGACTTCTCGGCGCAGTTGGGTTCCTTCCTCGGAACTGAGCCGGACCTCCTCCGGACCATCTCGGCATGGGCCGAACGCATCCACCCCGACGACCGGGAGAGAGTTCTGCGTAAGCTCGACGAATCGGTCCGGAGAGCCACGACGTACGTGGATGACTACCGGATGCTGCGCGCGGACGGGACATATGCGCTAATCCGAGAGCGGGGCGTAACCCTGGTGGATGCTGAGGGGCGGCCGGCGCACCTGGTTGGCGTCATGCGCGACGCGACCCTCGAAAGCGAGGCGGAGAAGGCCCTTCAAGAGTCGGCCGATCTTTACCGCACGCTGTTCGAACTCGCTGCCAATCCCGCTTTTCATGTCGATCAAGAAGGCCTGTACATCAAGGCCAACGGCGCCGGAGCCGCGTTCCTGGAGTCCACCGGTGAGACGCTCGTTGGCCAGCCCGTGGTGACGCATTGGGGGCCCGAGACGCTCGACGCCATACGCGCTGCGCTCGCCGAAGGAGAAGCGGCCATGCGGCTCGACGTGGAGGTGCGTGTGAACGGATCGGCCAAGGCCGCGATCCTCTCACTCGTTCCCTGCCGCGTGGGAGGCAAGCTGTCGTGCTTCATCCTCGCCACCGACATCACGGAACGTCAGAAGCTGGCCCGCACCCTGGAGGAGAGCAACATCGCCCTGCGCGTCATCCTGGAGCAGCGCGACCGCGCTCGCGACGAGCTCGAACAGACCATCGCCGCCAACGTGGAGAGCGTGGTCCTACCGCTCCTGTCCCGGGTGTCCGCCCGCTTCGCCGACGCGCCCGAGGCCGTCCTCATCGACACGGCCGTACAGAACCTGCGAGAGATCGCCCGCCCGTTCGCCTCCGCCCTCACGCCGGGGGGGAACGGCCGGCCCACCCGCCGGGGGGGCGGTTCGGGGTTTGGTGGTTGTTCCACTCGCCCGCCTTGCTGCGGACGAATTGCAGCGGGCGGGCGGCATCGCGGAGCGGCCACTCGACGGGCGGTTTCACGCCGGCGGCATGGGCCTGCGTGTTGTAACGATAGTTGATGGACACCACGGAGACCCCCGCGGCGAGGTATTTGTCGAGCTGAGCGACGCGCGCCTTGTCTCCCGCCACCCAACCGCCCCCATGGATGAAGAACAACAGCGGCGTGGGCTGCGACGACTCGGCCTTATAGAAGTCGAGCACCTGCCGCTCGTGTGAGCCATAGGCGACGTTGGCAAGCGCCGGCGGGGGCTGCGCGGGCCCCTTCGCTTCGGTCCTGGCGGGCGTCTTGCTCTTGGCGCGGGCCTTCGATTTCACGGGCGTATCGGCGGCATGCAACGCAGCCATCGGAGCCAGGAGTAAGGCGGCGGAGAAGGCAACGAGAACGTGTCTTGTTGTTCTGTTCATCGGGAAGGGGCCTTTCGCAGGGAGGTCTCTAGAGATCGGCTATTCGGGTCAGTCGGCTACCGCACCACCGCCCCCATTGTAACGGCGCCGAACCCCGTGTCACAATCCATTCCTTGACAGGAAAGGCCATCGTCGCCCACGTTGTTCGTCCAGTTCCATTGCAGCGGGGCATCTTGGCTCATGCTGTGGACCATCAGCGGTCGAACATCGAGCACCGCCGCCTGGGCTTGGGCCTGGTCCGGCTCGTAGCAGATGCTCTCTCCCCACGCTCCGATGGCCGATTGATTCCAGATCTGATTGCTCCCCCAGCCGATCAGGCACAACTGGGCGTGCGAAGCCGCCGCGACTCCGCCCCAATGCGCGTAGATCAGCGTGAACTCGAACTCGACGGCCGAGCGTGCCGGAATGCGGAGCAACGTGAACCCGTGAAACCAGCCGCCCTGGTAGACGAGATCCCGATCGGGCTGCGCGTGCCAGTTCTTGCTGATCTGCACCGGGATGCCCAGCGGGAAGCCGTCGAGGTCGCGGAGCATCGGCGACATGCCCGTGATCGGCGATCCCCACGGCACGCGCATGCCGGAGTCCCTCTTGTCGAAGAGCAACCGGACCGGCTGCTCCCGGTCCTCCCGGTTCTCCACGCGCAGCTTGACCCGCTCCATGACGTCGTTCTGCTTGCCTTGCGGCTCGATCCCATCGAGGTTCACGCAGTGCCAGCCCCGCACGGCGTCGTACGTGACCGGACGGGGCTCACCGGCGGGGATGGCAACCGCAGTCACCTCGATCCCGCGAGGTTCTGCCGCGTTGACCATGCCGGCGGGCGTGGGCCGGACGGCAATTGCCACGCTCTTTCGCTTGCCGCAGACCCAAGCCTCGCCGGGCGAGGCCGCCATGCGGTCGGAGAACGTTTGCCCGCCAGTTTGCAGGCGGATCTCCATCGAGGCGCTCGGCCACTCTTGGCCGGGTCGCCGCATGGCGGCCGGCCCTTGGGGATCGAACGTCCACTCGCGAACCAAGCCGGGGTCGGGCCGAGCCGCCTCCGGGCTGGCGGCATGGGACGCGATCTCCTCGGCCGACAGGGCCCGGCGGTACAGCCGCACCTCGTCGATCGCGGCGCGGAAGTGATAGCCGTCGTCGAACCGATCGTGCCGCCGGCCGATCGCCAGAGCCCCGGAGCCGGCAGTCCGTTTCCTATTGACTTGCCGGGCCCCCTGCTGCTTTCCACCTACGTAGAGCCGCAGGGTTTGCCCGTCGTACGTCATGGCCAAATGATGCCACTGCTCGCGGCGCAGCGGCGCATGCGTCGTGCTGACGGAGTACGCGTTCTCGCGACCGCCGCCGATATCCAGCGTGGCCGTAGGATTCCCGTCCAGGAGCATCAGACCGTAGTGGCCCTTGCCCCATTCGTTGCCGTTGGAGCAGACAATCCACGGATGGTTGCGGGTCGCCGAGGGGCCTTCGGGCACATAAACCCAAAGCTCCAGGGTGAGATTCTCCGGTTCCAACTCGGCCGAAGGGGGCACGTCGATCGCGCTGTTGCCGTCGAGGAAGTAACCGCCGCCGACGCGTCCGAAGGACGGACCGGCTGGGATCTCCTTTCGTCCCGGCGAAGCCTCCAGCAGCAATGCGAGGCGGTCGGGCCATGCGACCATCTCGAACCGCGCGTCGGCGCTAAGCGGGCGGCCCTGGTCGTCCTCGAATACGAGGTCTGTCACATCGGCACGTTGGAGGAAGCGACCGCTTTCAACGATCCGCGGGCCGCTATGGGCCCCGAACCGCCCGCCTGGGGCGGCCCCAACAGCGTCGTCATGACCCGTTCGCCCCATAAGCCCACGTGGGGTGGGTTCAATGTTTTCCAGATCACGCAGATCACCTCGGCCCTCGGCAGGGTCACCTCCGCCCCGACGGCAATCACACAGCCCAAGAGCCACACGGGCAGGCAGAACAGCCGAGCTCGTGCGCCGCTGTTCCGCGCGTGGCCACAACGATCCGCTATCATGAGTACACCTACTTGTCCAACCGGCGTTTCATTTCCGCATCGATCTGCTCGCTCATGAATTTTCGACCGGGGGAATGCGGTCGTCAACGCCCCCAACCGCGCCGCACGCGAATCATCCAGTCGCTTGATCGCGGGGCGGTGTGGCCACATGCGTCACGGCACGTGGCACTCATCAAGGCTCATGGTTGGGAATCAAACCAACAGGCAAACCGGTAGCTTTCACCGGTGTGAACGGGGGACAAGAGATGTGCAAGATCTGGTACTATGGGGAGAACTCCGTCACTTTCCTTCTCTTTCCGATGACACCCTGGCGTCGACCGGACGTCTTCGGTAGCAGCGCCGGCGCAGGACTCAACCGAACGCCAAGCCGATCTGTTTGAGCCGTGCCTCGGTTTCCGCCATGAGGGCGTCTTCGGCTGCTTCGTCCGGGGCTTCGTAGGTGGCGGACAGGCGCAAAAACGCCCCGGCGTCGTCCCAGGGGACGGTGCAGATCGAGTGCTCAGTAATCAGGTATTGGCTGGCCGCCTCCGCGGTGTCGAAGGCCGGTCCGCCGGCCACGCCTTTCGGACTGGGCACGTAGAGGAAGTACGTTCCGCCGGGCATCTTGCAGTCGAAGCCGCAGCGGTCGAGCACGCCGGCCAGCTTCTCCAGCCGGCGGCGGTACTTGGCCCGCGTGCGGACCGGAATCTCGGGATCGTCCAGGGCCCGGATGGCGGCCTTCTGGATGGCGATGACCTGGCCGGAGTCGCAGTGGTCCTTCACGTCGGCAAAGGCGCGCACGATCCGCTCGTGACCGCACACCCAGCCCAAGCGCCAGCCGATCATGTGCCAGCCCTTGGAAAGCGAATGGACCTCCACGCCGACCTCCCGAGCCCCGGGCACCTGGAGGAAGCTCAAGGGCCGCTGGCCGTAGCTGAGCATCACGTGGGCCGCGTCCTGGATCACCACCAAGTCGTTCTCTTGGGCGAATCGAATCACGCGCTCGAAGAACTCGCGCGTCGCCACCCTGCCCGTCGGGCTGCTGGGGTG
>CAYTJV010000513.1:0-5684 GCA_964438165.1 uncultured Planctomycetaceae bacterium
TAACGTCTCAACTGGTCATCAATGAAGTATCTGCTGGCGATCCAGACGCGGCGGCCGATCGGTTGAAACTGCTGGCGGGCGTTCCCTTGGTTCCGATGACCGACGAAGTCCGGCAAATCGCGGAGGCCTTGGTTTCTGCGTCGCTGATGCCTGCAAAGGCCGCGGCAGATGCCTTACACGTAGCCGCGGCTGCCTTTGCCGGTGTAGAATATCTGTTGACCCAGAACTGTCGGCACATCGCAAATGCCCATACCCTACCCAGGATCTATGCGATTCTCGCCGACCGAGGCTACGGTGGCTTGCTCATTTGCACACCTGCCGAGTTCCTTGGAGAGCTGTACGATGACGAAGAATCCAATTCTTGATGAGTTGCGCGAAACGCGAGAAAGTGTTGCTCGCGGAGGCGGGGGGCACGCTGGATGGGTTGGTTGCCCAGTTGCAGCGTGACGAACGTCAATCCGACCGAGAGTTCGTACGCCCGAGAAGCCGAACGGTAGCGTTCGTGATTGGAGCAAAGACCGAACACAATGCCCGCCGGTGATGCACAGAGAGCTTGGTTTCCGGAGATGCTTGAGGATCTGAAGTCCCACTGGTCAAGCGATATGACTTGGGACGAACTCGCGATCTTCTGTCACGACATGACCGAGAAGAGGCAAAGGATCAAAGAAGCTAGGAATATCAGGCCGTCCCGCATGACCTGCAAGAAGTGCGGGGGCCCAATGGTGCTACCGCCCGTCTCGATCCGATCTGCGCTGTTCGCACTCCGCAAGATCAACGCAATCGACGAGTCCGAATTCAAGAAGCTCAACCGGGAATGGGGCAAACACCGCAAGGCAAACGGTCTTGATGCCTGCGGAAACAGACCGAAATCATGACCAGCATTCTGCTCCTGACCTATGGTACATCGACGGGAGAAGCTCAGGTCCATTCGAGCTGCTGTCCCATGAACTCATACGTATTGCAGGATGCGTTGTAAAAGGACCGTGTCACCCGGCGCACTCTTGGTTCTCGGGGCGATTGTCGGGCACGAGACGGCCAATGCGCGATTTTCATAGTGCCGGGTCGGGATACGACGGGGGGGCTATTTTGGAAAAATCGAGTTTTGCTGATCAAAAAAACGAGCAACGCAAGGAGGCTATTCTCAAGCAAATCCACGACTTGCGACCCGTCCTCAGTCGGCAGGGGGAGGTCGTCGCGGGAAGGATTGACATGAACAAACTACTGCCGTTTTGGTTGGTCCTGACAATCGTGGCTAGCACTTGCTTCGCGGTTCCCGCGGCCACAGGGCCGATGAAGGGTCCCCTGCGAGTACACCCCCAGAACCCGCGCTATTTCACCGATGGGAGCGGCAAGGCGATCTACGTGACCGGCTCGCATACCTGGTCGAATCTCCAGGACCAGGGCTCGAAGGATCGGCCACCGAAGTTCGATTACGACGGCTATCTCGATTTTCTCCAGAAGCACAACCACAACTTCATCCGCATGTGGGCCTGGGAGCAAGCCCGCTGGGCGCCGTGGTCGGACGGAAAGGGCAAGAACCCCAACGACTGGTTCATCGAGCCCAATCCCTATGGTCGAACCGGCCCCGGGCTCGCCCGGGACGGCAAGCCCAAGTTCGACCTCTCGAAGTTCGACCCGGCCTATTTCGACCGGCTGCGCGAGCGGGTTCGCCAGGCCGGCGAGCGGGGAATCTACGTTTCGGTCATGCTCTTCCAGGGATGGAGCTCGGCCAAGGGCTGGTACGGTGGCCGCCCGTGGCTCGGCCACCCGTACCAGCCGGACAACAACGTTCAAAAGTTCAACGGCAACCTGAAAAGCGACGTCGGTCCCGATCTGAACGATCCTCGAGTGCGCGAGCGGCAGGCGGCGTATCTGCGCAAGGTGGTCGATACGGTCAACGACCTGGACAACGTGCTCTATGAGGTGACCAACGAAGGCGGGAACAAAGACTGGGATTGGTGGGTGGTCCGGACGGTGCAGGAATACCAGAGGACGAAAGCCAAACAGCATCCGGTGGGGTTGACCGGGCATGGTTCCGAGAACAACGAACAGATGCTGGCCAGCCCGGCCGCTTGGATCTCGCCAGGCTCCGATGGATGGCGGGACCTGAAGACCGCGCCGCGGTCCGCCCCCGGCACCAAGGTCAGCTTGCTCGACACGGACCACGTGTTCGGCGTCGGCGGCGATCAGAAGTGGGTCTGGAAGGGTTTCTTGCGGGGGCACAACGTGCTCTTCATGGACCCCTACGACGATCCTCAATGGACGCCGATCCTCGAAGCTCAGAAGGTCGGCGTGCGAGACGCCGAGGCGCCGCGCTGGGCCATGGGCCACGCCCGACGCTGCGCGGAGCGAATGAACCTGGCGGAATCGACACCCAGGCCCGAATTGGCCTCCACCGGCTACTGCCTCGCCAGTCCCGGCAGGGAGTATCTGGTGTATCTGCCCGACGGCGGCGAGGTGAAGGTGGATCTCTCCGGGGCAAAGGGAAAGGTCTCGGTTGAGTGGATGCACCCGATCACCGGGAAAACTACGCCTGGTGGCAGCGTGGATGGCGGGGAGTGGCGGACCCTGAAAGCTCCCTTCGGCGGGGACGCGGTCGTCTACCTGCGGGCAGCGGCATAAACGGCGGCGGGAAGCCTGAATGCGAAGGAGTCGGGAGCCTTTTCCAAGTCGGCTGCAGACTCGTTGATGAGGAACCAGTCTTCGGTTGCCGCAGTCAAAAAAACTCCCGACCCCTTGGCTCTTCCCATCTTGCAAAATCCGTCGCCCCACGCTCCAATGGACCGCTGATCGCCGCGAATGGCGGCCGTGCCACGCGGTCGTTCCTTTACGATCAAGGCGTAGCGGGCGCGATCCACAGCATTCGTTCTCCTAATCGTGCGGGCAAATCACGTTGCGGGGAGGTTTACTTGCCATGTCAGACGTCATGACGATTCCTTGCCCATCCTGTCAAATGCGGTACCATGTGAAGGCGGAACTGGCGGGCAAGAAATTCAAGTGCAAGAAGTGCGGCAAGGTTTTGCAGACCCCGGGCCCGGCGCCCACTGCCAAGACAGGCACCCCGACCGTCGCTTCCGCGAAGCCGGCCTCGGCACAAGGGAAGGCGGCCGCCACGCCGGGCAAGCAGGCCTCGACGCAGCCGGGGACAAGATCGGCCCAGGCCCGGCCGCAAGCGGCGGTAGCGAAGCCCGCGCCCGCTCCGCAGCCCGCGACCGCGGCGAGCCGTCTGTTGGACGAGGAACTAGCGGCCCCCGCGGCGGCCGCCGGCGCGACGCCCGACGTGTTCGAAGTCAAGACCCACGCGCCGAGCGCGAGCGAAGCGAAAACGGCCGACACCCGAGCCAAGAGGGAATGCCCTCATTGCGGGGCGAAGATCGAAGCGGATCTCGTGTACTGCACCGAGTGCGGGCTGGCCGTCAACAAGAAGTACGGCGGCGTGGACCGCGACGACAACCGCGCGGACTCCAAGGAGTGGCTGATCGTGCTGGCCGGGATCGGGGGCGCGCTAGTCTCGTCGCCGCTTTTCTTCCTGGTGGTGCCATGCTGGTCGGGGGCCCGCTGGCCATGATCGTCTGCGCGATCGAGATCAACCTCATCGTCTCGATCGGGAGCTTCTCGTTGGCGTGCCGGATCTTCAAGCAGGAGCCGCCCGAAGTCGGCGATATCCTGCGGATCGTCGGTTGGAGCGTGGTGCCGGCCAATGCGCTGGTTTCCTATCTTGGCGGGACAGGCCCCCTGGCCATCCTCGCCGGCGTCGGCACCGCGTCGGTGATCTCGGCGATCCTGTGCATGTTCCAGATCCAGATGCCGGTCGTGGCCTCGATCCTGGTGAGCATCTGCTACAACATCTTCGCGGGGATCCTCACCGTGGTCGGCGTTGTGGTGCTGGGAATCATCTTCGCCGGATATCTGGTGACGACCGGGAGCACCGCCCCGCAAGACGGCCAAGGAATTGAGCAAATGGACCCCTTCGCCGTGCCCACCAGCCCGGCAGTCCCACGCGGTCCCGCAGGAGTGGACGAGCCCATGGACGACGATGAATCCTCGCTCGACAGGCCGCGCGACGTCGGCGGCCCCGAGTGGGGGATGGTTCGCGACACCCTTTCGCCCCGGCCTCGCCCTTGCCTCTCATGCCTGACTCTTGCGGGCTAAAGCCGTGGGGTGGGACAAGCGCAGCGTCTGCCCACCGGTGCTTGGGCGCGAGAGCAGTCGTTTCGCACTCCGAAGGGTTGACAGCACGCGACACCCTCGCCACCACCCGGTGGGACCTATCACACAACGGCGGGCACAACCAAGACGCTGCCGAACTGGCGAAAGTGATCGTCTAATGCGAAGGCGGTGGAAATCGACAGGCGATCGATTACCGCGTGGCTGGTGCAATCGGTGAAACTCCATCGCTTGTCGCGAAAATCCCGAAAGACCTTCCATGCGGCGCGCACATCGGCAGGAGTAATCCATTCGAGCTCGGCAATGGCTCCGTCGAGAATGCGAGGGCCCAACGCCACGGCGCGCTCGTACTCGCCGCGTTGCCTCAACAACGTAAGTAATTCGTCCAGAACGAAATCAGTGGTCACCAGCGGCTCCCGGTTTTGCGCCAGCCAAGCGTCCGCGACCAAATGGTCCGGATCGTTCGGCACGAAAGCCGCAAACCAAGCGCCCGTATCCACGAAAATCACTCGTCGCTCCCGTATAGCGCGACATCATGATCCCGGCCCGAAAACCCATCCGCCGGATTGCGTACCGGCAAAGCAGCCAATTCGCGTCTTAGCCGTTCAAGGTTTTTACGTTGTTGTTCAGTTTCCGAGGCTGGCTGCGCCGACGACAGCGACCGAATGGTGATTTCCACCGGTCCTATGGGGAGCGCCAACTTCTGATTGAGTTCCAGCGTCCCGTCTGGGTTCAGCCGACCTTGCACCACGATTTCGGTCGCATTCATGACCATGCCTCCAAAGCGCCAGTAATCTCCTCATCTTCCATGCTATGTCGGCTGCGAGGTGTTTTCAAGCCGCCACGAAACGGCGGAATGAGCGACGGGAAGGGGTTATGTTTCAGGTTGGGACGGAGCGAACGGGTCACGCCCGGGAGAGGAACTGGCCGGTGCGGGTGTCGACCTTGACGCGCTCGCCTTGGTTGAGGTACTCGGGCACGTGAACGACCAGGCCGGTTTCCAGCGTGGCCGGCTTGGTGCGGCCGGTGGCCGAGTTGCCGCGCACGCCGGGATCGCACTCGGTGACCGTGAGCTCCACGGCCACGGGCAACTGGATGCCCACGGCCTGATCGTTGTAGATCAGGATCTGAACGCCCTCCAACTCTTCGGTCAGGTACTTGCTCTCCTCGGCCACGCTTTCTTTGGACAGTCCGTACTGCTCGTAGTTCTCCTGGTCGAGAAAGTACAATTGCGAGGCGTCGGCGTACATGAACTTGACCGAGCGGCGGGCGAAGTCGGCCAGATCGAGCGAATCGGTCCCCTTGAGCGTAATGTCGGCCTTTGCCTTGGTGATCAGATTCCGCGCACGATACTTATAAAGCGTCGCGGCGCCACGGGCGGACGGCGATTGCACGTTCACCGATTCGATCATACACGGGGCGTCGTTGTGGTTGACAATCGTCCCAGGCTTGATTTCTTTGGCTAGCATCCTTCATCCCTCACAACATCGCTCCCGATTGGGGGTCGATGGCGATCC
>CAYTJV010000514.1:0-5681 GCA_964438165.1 uncultured Planctomycetaceae bacterium
GGCGTTCCGGTCGTCAGCGGCGTGACCGACCCCGGGCCTCGGGATGTCATTCGCCAGACGTGCCGCGACCGCGCCTGCCGGCTCGTCGAGTTGGGAATCGACTTCGACGTCCAGTACACGCCTCCGCACGGTCTTGAATCTGCCCCCGACGAAGGCACGATCGATTTTGTTTACCGGGGGGTGGGTGCGCCGCACCGGTACTCTGGCGTGGCCCTCGGGCTGCTGGGCCGTCACCAGGCGGCCAACGCGGCCGTAGCCCTGGCCGCCTTGGCCCAGTTGCGCCAGTCGCGCGGGTCGCCCAACAAGTCCTGGGAGATTCCCGAAACAGCAATCCGAACCGGCCTGCGCCACCTGACGTGGCCGGCCCGGATTGAGCTCATCGCCCGCCGCCCGGCAGTCGTGATCGACGCCGCCCACAACGTCGCCTCGGCCAAGGCCCTGATCGAGGTCCTCAACGGGTGTTTCTCCGCGCGGCGACGGATTCTGATCTTCGCCTCGACGCAGGAAAAAGACATCCCGGGCATGTTGCGCGAGTTGCTCGGGCAATTCGATGACGTGATTCTGACGCAGTACGCCGACAATCCTCGTGCCGTGCCCGTCGCGGACCTCGCCGCCGCGGCAACCGAGGTGAGTGGCCGGAGCTTCCGTATCTGCCCGCGCCCGGTCGACGCCTGGGAAGCGGCCCGGGCCTTGGCCGCCCCCGAGGACCTGATTTGCGTGACCGGCTCCTTCTACATTGCCGCCCAACTGCGCCACGAAGTGCTCGCTACACCAGCCACCGCTGCCCGGCAGCCGGATGGATGATTTCGATCCTCGGTCGGGGCTTATCGGCAGCGAGCCGGAACTCCAGCGGCAGCCGTTGACTTACGAGCACTTCGCCCCCGGACAGTGTGGCCTGGCCGATCTTCCGCAGCGCCCTCCCATGCTGACGCAGCAGTTCCAGCTTCCACGGCGCGCGATCCACGATGAGCAGTTCCTCGACGCCGATTTTCTCATAGAAGGCAATCTTCTGACGGGTCTGATCACCGGGGCTGACGATCTCGACTAAGAAGTCGGCTGGCCCTTCCCAGTGTGAATCGCAGTCCCGCGCCCCGCCCTTGCGGAGAAAGACGGCCACGTCCGGCACGCGGTAGTCGTCCTGCCAGTCGCCGCCGGCGCCCGAGAGGTTCACTCCCGGAAACGCTTCCCCCAGGTCGAGCGCAGAGACGACTTGATCCAGGACGGTATACATCTTACGGACGATCCGTTGATGCTCGTTGTTCGGCAGTGGCGCCATCATGTAGATCCCCTCCCAGACCTCGTCGTAGCGATCGGCTCCCCACGCCTGCCGCTGCTCCTTCAGCCGTTCTTCCAACTGGGGGTCCGTGATAAGGATACTCATGGCGTGCGCCTCCCACGATCCGCGTGTTACTGCCTGTACTCGTTTGCCTGGATTTGTTCGCTCCTCAAGTTCATACCATATCTCCCCCTTTGATTGTGACTCGGCAAAGTGCTTCGGACAAGCCTCCTCCCCAGCCCAAGATAGACCCGCAAAGGGACAGCAGCGACGAATACTCGGACAGACTCCTAGAGTGAACCTCAGAATCCTGGGGCCTGCAATCTTCACTTTTGCCGGTAATACTTCAGCATAACGATCCCGTTGCCAGATATGCTAAAGCATAACCTACGCGAGCTCGCTCAGCGTGTGGCAGCGACCGGGTTCTTGAGCACGCCGACGCCTTCGATCTCCACTTCGACCACGTCGCCGGGCTGGATCGCGGTGGTGGTGCCCGGCGTGCCGGTGAAGATCAAGTCGCCCGGCTCCAGCGTCACGTGCTGGCTGATGAAGCTCACGAGGGCCGCGACGCCGAAGATCAAGTCGCTGGTCCGCTGCTTCTGTCTCACCTCGCCGTTGACCCGCACGGTGAGCAAGAGGTCGTCGTAGCGGATGCCCGATACCACCCAGGGCCCGCACGGGCCGAACGTATCGGAGCCCTTCGCCCGCCACCACTGGACGTCGTTTTTCTGCCAATCGCGGGCACTGACGTCGTTGCCGCAGGTGACGCCCAACACGCAGTCCATGGCCTTTTCGGGCGGCGCCTTGCAGGCCCGCTTGCCGATCACGATCACCAGTTCTCCTTCGTGGTCCACCTTGGCTGTCCCTTTGGGAATCACGATCGTCTGCCCTTGCCCAATCAGGCAGGACGGCGGCTTGAAAAAGCACTCCGGGTTGGCGGGAGCGGGCTTGTCGCCAAGGTGGCTCTTGTAGTTGCCGGCGAGGGCGAGGATCTTGCCCGGCCGCGTCGGCGCCAGCAGCTTCACCTCCGAGAGGGCGAACGTCTTGTCGGTCGGCTTCCTGGCGCCGAACAAATCGCCTTCGATCTGCCGCACGCGATCTCCTTCCACGATCCCGCAGGCGGTCTTGCCGCCAACCTGGAACCGTGCATACTTCGCGACCTTGGCCTCGTCGCCCCGGGCCAATACCCCGGCCGCAATAACCAACACCAAAGCCCCAATCCCTTTCACACCACCAAACGCAGTTCGACTCATTGTTCAACTCCTTCTTCGTAATCTCCGCGTCTCCCCTCTCCCTTCTCCGCAACTCACACTCCCTTGGGCATGGCCCAGTGGTCCGTACGGTACTCGCGCCGCAGCATGGCCGCGGCCTCGGCGTCGTCGGGGATCTTTTCCGCCTTCGGGTCCAATCGGATCACTCGCCCGACGCGCGTGGCGATGTTTGCCAAATGGCACAAGGCCGTGGTCAGGTGGTTGATCCCGATTTCGGCGTTGGGGGCCGCGCCGCTGCCGATGCAGGCGAGGAAATTGTTGTGGTGGGCCGCCAGGTCGGGACTGCCGGCCTTGATCTGTTCGATGAGCTTATTGCGCGGGCCGTAGAGCTGATACCCGCCGGACTTGCCGAGAATCATCATTCCCTCGGTGCCGTAGAAGGCGTCGCCGTTTTCCAAGCCTTCCTGGACGTACGGCGACCAGGTCCGCTGCTCGAAGATCAGTTGCCGCTTCTGGCCGATTTGGCCGTCGCCGGGGTACTCGTAGACGACGTATTGGGTGTCGGGCCACTGCTGATCATCGTCGAAGAAATACTTGCCGCCGAGGGCCGTGATGGTCGAGGGATGCTCGGTAACGCCCAATCCCCAGCGGGCCAGATCGATGTCGTGGACGCCGTCGTTGCCGATGTCGCCCACCCCGAACGCGTACCACCAGCGCCAGATGCCCGGCAGCATGTTCCGCTGGTAGGGCATGTGCGGCACGGGGCCGAGCCAGAGGTCGTAATCGAGGTGTTTGGGCGGCTCGGACGGCGTGGCATGGCCGATGTTGCCGCGCCGCTGGCTGTTCCACGCCTTGGCCACCAGCACCTTGCCGATCGCCCCTTCGCCGAGCCACTTCATCGCCTGGATGACGTGCGGCGTGCTGCGGCTCTGGGTGCCGACCTGCATGACGATCTTGTTCCGCCGCGCGGCCTCGATCATCAGCCGCCCTTCGCGGAGGTTGTGCGCGCAGGGCTTTTCGACGTAGACGTGCTTGCCCGCATCGGCCGCGAGGATTGCCGCCGGCGCGTGCCAGTGGTCAGGCGTGGCGATCCAGACGGCCCGGACCGACTTGTCGTCGAGAATCGTCCGCATGTCCTTGACCGTCTTGACCCCCTTCTGACCGGCCGATTCGACAAACTTCATGGACTGGGCAAGCCGGTTGGCGTCGGGCTCGCAGAGATAAGCGATGCGCAGATCCTTGCGCGGAGCCAGAAGATGCAGGTGCCCCTGGCCCATGCCGCCGCAGCCGATCAGGGCGATCGGCATCGGCTCCACCTTCTCGGAGCCGGCTCCCGAAGCCAGCCCTCCCACGCCCGCCATTGTCACGGCGCCTGCCGCGTGACTGAGAAAACGCCTTCGAGAAACCATGATTGTCTGCTCCTTTCTCAGGGGTAGGTTATGCTTCAGCATAACGATTCCTCTAGCGAGATATGCTAAAGCATAACCTACGCGGGTCTGATGACAATCCTCCGCCGCGGCCATTACGACGCGAAGCTCACCCCCGAGGAATTCGTGCGCCTGGCCACCTGGATCGACGCCAACGGCCCGTACTACGGCGCCTACTTCGGCCGCCGCAACTGGGCCTACAAAGACCACCCCGATTTCCGCCCCGTCCCAACGCTCCGTTCCGCTGCTGGAATCTCACCGTAGGGCGGACGGAGCGAAGCGACAGAGCGCCGACTGCCCTGTTGTGGCACGTTCGGAGTCCTTCTCAGGCGAGCCAATTGTCGATGCGTAAACCGGTTATAAGGTTCCACGGTCAAGAGCGATCTCTTCGATTTCGCGAATATCATTCTCCGATTGCCCGTCGTAGACCGATACTGCAAGTCGCAGGGCCTGGGGCTCGCCTTCGTCGTCCACCGTGATTCGAACCCGCTGTCCCTCGGCGATCGCAATCACTTCGCGTTGGATGGGCCGAAACGTGCCATTCTCGTAGATGGCGTCCATTGCGTGTTTCATTCGAGCGACTCCCCGGATCTGCGCGACCTGGCCAACTGTGCAATTGTACCGCGGCCGACCGACACCTGCCAGATCGCGCGATCGCGGCCACCACCGAACCACTCAGCTCAACACCCGGGTTCGGCCCACGAACAGTCGGATGCCCCTGTCGGACCACGGGGTGCCGGCGACCGACCCGCGCATGTATCTTACGCGCGCAACGCAACCGGGATCGGCCCTCCGCAACGCCGTGGCCTGCTCGACCCGGCCGCCAAGCTCGCCTGCCGGCACCGCTGGTGAGACGCCAAATCCCGACAAACCGCAGTCAACAGCCCATCCATCGACCTCCCTGATGCGCGGACGAGGTGGCCAAATCAGTCAGCGGAAAGCCTCTTCACGTTTCGGTTGCTCGGACGCGTTCAGCGGCAATTGCCACGTCCCGCGTGATCGATAACATTTCGGCCGCGCGTTCCGGAATTCGGTGATTTTCCGAGACATCCGAGAGAAGGAATGACTTGACGGGACGGCAGTGAGCGGAACAACCACGCTCAGCAGTCGGGCTGGCAGATGGGACTACGTGTCTCGGGAAGCGGTCATGCCGGCCCGGTCTGCTGCAGCGCCTTGTTCGGCCTGGATTTCCCTCGAACTGCCGAGCGAAAGGCACCCCAGCTTGAACAACCTCACCTCGACGGCTCGTACCCCGCGATGGAGCCGGTCGGCCAACTGCTCGACGGGCATCCCTTCACGGAAGTGTTTCAGCAGGGCCAAATCTTCCTCGGGTGACCATCTCTTTCCAGCTTGACTCCGCTTTTGCTTGATCTCTGCCGCGGTGCCGTGGTCGTGGCCGGCTGTCCCGGGGAACGCGGGGACATGGACTTGCGCGGGAGCAGCGTCGCGCGCGGTGTCCGCACCCTGCTCGTCCCCGATCAGGAAGACCAGATAGTCGTGTGTGTCCTTGACAGACAGTTCGGGATTCGGATCGAGCAACTCGTGGAGCCGGTCGTGATGTCGGCGGCAGAGGGGAACCAGATCAAACAGTTCCTCCTCGCCCAACCGAGCGTAGCTGCGGTGGTGCAAGTCGAAATCGCTCGAACCGCAGATGAGGCACCGCTGCGGGTAGTCAGAACTGCGGTAACGCCGCTTCGTCTCGCGCCACAGGTCCGATATCCTGTATTCCTCCAAGGACTGGAACCCGAGCCGGTTCAGGCACCCGTA
>CAYTJV010000515.1:0-5639 GCA_964438165.1 uncultured Planctomycetaceae bacterium
GCCCTACGTGGTCGCGTCTTTCCGTGACGCGCAAGTCCGGTCTCGGAGAGACCGGTCCACATGAGTCGCGGAGCCGCCGCAGCACGCCGTCCACGCGGCGGAGCATTTCGGCAGCCGCCCGGCGGGTGAAGGTCAGCAGGAGGACCCGCTCCGGCGCAACCCCGCGGGCAATCAGCCACGCCACGCGGTGTACGAGGGTGGCCGTCTTGCCCGTGCCGGCCCCGGCCACAATCAGCAAGGGGGTGTCGCCATGCTCGACCGCGTGCCGCTGTTGGGGATTTAGCTCGGAGAGGATGCCCTCAATCGCCGACTTTTCGCTCATTTTTGTGCATTTTCTGTAACCTGCCGCGCCAGTTCGATTCACTCTACCGGCGAAGCCCCATTTTGTCGAGTGCCATGCCCCCTCTTGGGGGGCGAAACCTTTGTCCGCGAGCGTGGTTAGATTATTGACAGGAGGCGGATTGCCTTGCTACATTAGCAGCGTAGGACGTTCGGGGCGCGAAGGCCCTGACCCGCCACGCGAGACAGCGTGAAATAAACCCGCCTGAAACCCGCCACGAGTCCAGCCGGGATGCCGGCTGTTGGTTGATCGAAGCCCAAACAACGCCCGAGGTGTTTCCCGGTCCGCTGGAAGTCCCTGCAAGCCCGAGGAACCTAGGCAACTTGCCGTAAAGCTTCCCGCGGCGCACATGCGGAGATCGCCTGGCATGAGTTTGACGTGTTGTCGGCTTGGTGCGAGCGTCGCGGTGCCCGATGGCCCGGAAGGTTTACCGGACCGGCGCCGCCCGCCAAAGGATCGTCTTTCCGGAAGGAGGCAAGCTCGATGGTTGACGACCGCCACCGTGTTGGGGTAGAGTGTACCGTGGATCGTCCAGGGTCCACACGTGCTGTCCATTGGCGTAGGGAAACGCAGCCGGGGGAACGCATGATCCGACGCGAATCGAGCTCAGGTGTTGGGTGTTCCGTGGTCGAGCTGAACGGCGTGCGGCACATCATCGCCGTTGCGGTCCCGCGCCGGGAAACCACCTTGCCGGAACAAATGCGCGATGCCCTGCGCACGATCGAGTGCGTCATCGAAAACGAGGGCACGCGGAACTCGGTCGTCAGCCAAGCGGTATTCGTCGCCGATGCGGGGTTGATCGGCGAGTGCCGCCAGATCGTCCGCGATTTTTATGGGGAGCACCTGCCGGCCACCTCGTACATCCCCCAGCATCCTTGCCAAGGGACGCTCGTGGCGATCGAGGCGATGGCCGTCGGCGGCGGACCCGGCAAGGTCGAGATCGAGCGCCATGGCGAGCAACTGGTCGTCACGCGGCACGGCGGGGTCACTTGGACGCACATCAGCCAGGTGCTGCCCAAGGTTCCGGAGCCGGGCGTGTACGCCCGATCTATCGACGCCTTCACGCAGATGCGCGAAATGCTGGCCGGGGTAAACGTGCGCTTCGACCAGATCATTCGCACCTGGCTTTACCTGGGCGACATCGTCGGCCCGGAAGGCGAGACGCAGCGCTACAAGGAATTGAACCGGGCACGGAGCGACTACTACGAGAACACCCGTTTCCTGGCCAAGCACGTCCCGCCCGGAGTTGCCGAAACGATCTATCCCGCCAGTACGGGAATCGGCACCGACGTCCGCGACGTGATCATGAGCTGCCTTGCCTTGAGCACGAAGCGCGACGACATCGTGGCCCGGCCGCTGGAGAATCCGCTTCAGACCTCGGCCTTCGACTACATGGCGTCCTACGGACCGAAGAGTCCCAAGTTCTCCCGGGCCATGGCGCTGACGACCGGCAGTTGCGCCACGTTGTTCATCTCCGGGACGGCGAGCATCACCCAGTCGGAGAGCCAGCACATCGAGGACATCGAAGCCCAGACCAACCAGACGCTGGATAACATCGCGGCGCTGATTTCCGAGCCCAACCTGGTCCGGCACGGACTGCCCGGCTGCGGGGCGACGCTTCGCGACATGGCCCTGGCCCGCGTCTACATCAAGTGCCAAGAGGATTACGAGAAGACCCGCAAGGTCTGCGAAGAGCGCTTGGGCGCGCTGCCGATCATCTACACCGTGGCCGACGTGTGCCGCCCCGAGCTCCTGGTGGAAATCGAGGGGATCGCCTTCTCCCACGCATAACGCCGCGACCGCCGGAACATAAAGCCGCGACCGCTGGTCGCGCAGATTCGCCACGGATTCCGCATCCATGGCGATTCAAAGCGCGACCAGCGGTCGCGGCTTTATGTGTTTCACGGATCGAACGGCGTTAGAAATGCGTACGGCCTCGGGCCGACGCCGCGGCGGACGTTGTGCTGCTCGATGTACTTCATGGCTTGCTCCAGGGCATCGACGTCGAAAATGAACGACCGCCATTTCCCTTTGCACCAGACCGGCCCTTGGTGCGACGTATTCCGGTGAACGGCCTTCGTCGTCTACCCGCGATCATCTCCCGGCAACCACAATCCGTACCCGGAAATCACGATGTGATATCCCAACGTTGACCGCATGGCAGGGCCCCCCCAAACCCGCGACCATCGGTCGCGCTGTACATAAAGCCGCGACCGCTGGTCGCGCTTTTTCGCACCGGCAACGATCAGTGTATATTGGGATTGCCGGTGCTTCCAGCGTCCGTGGCAATTCAGGCGCGACCAGCGGTCGCGGCTTTATGTTCCACCGCTCGCACCGCTATGTGCGCAGATTTGCGTGCAACGGCCGCAGGGCAGGGTAGAGTTGCTCGTGCTTGGCGAACCACGCGGCGTACTTCTCCGCGGACGCGGGATTGGGCTCGTATGTGCGGCCCGGTTTCTTGACACGCTGGAAAGCGTCGTCTTCGTCGCGGTAGAGCCCCGCACCGATCCCGGCCAGGATCGCGGCGCCCAGCGGAACCGCCTCGTCCAACCCCGGGACTTCGATCGGCTTGCCGACCACGTCGGCCTTGTTCTGCATCCAGAAGGGGTTATTGACCGCTCCGCCGATCGCCACGATGTGGTCGGGCCGCACGCCCAGGCCCGATTCAAATCCGCGCACGACCTGAAGGAATTGGTAGTCGAGCCCCTCGATGACCGCCCGGAACAGATCCCCCTTGGTCGCGATGTTCCGCAGCCCGACCAGCGCGCCCATCGACTGGTGGTCGACCACCGGGCAGTGACTGCCCGACATGTGCGGCAGGAAGAACACGCCGTGGGCGCCCGGCGGCGCGGCCTGGGCGGCACGCATGAGGTAGTCCCAGTCCTCGCCCCCTTCGGTTCGCGCCCGCTGGCGCTCTTCAAAGCCAAATTCCTTGCGGAACCATTCGAGCATGTCGGCGGCGACCGTCGCGCCCATGGCCGCCCAGGCGTTGCGGGCCACGTGCGAGTCAACGAGGATGCCCATCTCGCGCACCGCGGGCGTGAGCACCGGCTCGGCCAGCGCGGCGACGACCATTTCCCAGGTGCCGGTCACGTCGAGCACCACGCCGGGCCGGAAGGCCCCGGTGGGCAAGGCCCCGCAACAGTAGTCGTGGCCGCCCAGCACCACCGGCGTTCCTACGGGCAATCCGGTCGCCTCGGCGGCCGCGGCGTGTACCTCTCCGAGGACCGTGCCGCTGGGCAAAGGATCGCACAACAGGCGCCGGTCGATGCCCGAGGCCGCAAGCAGTTCCTCAGACCAGCACTGCTCTCGCTGATCGAACAACAGCGTCGTCGAGGCCATGCTGTAGTCGGTGGCGTAGCGGCCGCAAAGCATGAAATTGACGAAATCCTCGATCAACAACCATTTCTCGGCCGCATCGAGGATCGCAGGCTCGTTCTCGCGCATCCACAACAGGCGCAACGCCGTGTTGAAGACCCAGATCTGGTTCCCGCCCAGAGCAAACTGCCGGTCAACCCCGATGTGCTCCAGCCACCAGCGATATTGGGGCTCGGTCCGGGGGCAATGCCAACTGATGAAGGGGTAGAGCCCTCGCCCGTCCTTGGCGATCGGCAGTCCATCCATGCCCATGCCGGTGACCGCCATGCCGCGGATGCACTTTGGGTCTTCAAGCTGGCCGACGACCTCGCGGAGGCACTCGGCCACCCCGCCCCAAATCGCTTCCGGGCGCCAGATGGCCCAATCGGGATGCTCCGGATACGGATTGACCCGCTCGTTGGGCCGGCCGGCGCGGGCCACGGCCCGCCCTTCGAGGTCGTAGGCGATGGCCTTCAAGTTCGTGGAACCGAGATCAATGCCAATCAGACAGTCCATAGTACGTCAATCTCCATCGCGCGGGTCGTAGGGCAAGCAGCTTGCTTGCCCTACTAGACGTAGGACAGGCAGGCAAACCGAATCCAGGCAAGCAAGGCTGCTTGCCCTACGATCGAAATCCGGAACTATTTTCCGCCCGAACTTTGCACTCGCAGGAGTTTCCCACCTCCGGGCGGCAATCGCAGTTCGATGCGGTTGCCGGCCGGAGGGGACCACGTGCCGCGGGCGGCATCGAAGCTTTCGAGGTTTCCCGGGCCGACCAGCGGTGCGGCCGCGGCAGCCTGGTAGTCCATATTGACCACGAGCACGTGCGTTGGCTTTTCCGCGGGCCCGAAAGACCCCAAGAGAATTCCCTTTACCCGCTCGGGGCTCTTGTACGGCATGGTCGGTACGGGCGGATCGAGGCGGAAAACGGCATCGTTGGGTAGCGGCTCCGTGCCCGGCGGCGTCATCCCGCAGTGATATACTCCCAGCGATCGCAACGGCTGAAGCTCCTTGGCAATCGCCGCGAACTCGCGGTTGAGCGATTTCAGGGCGTGATAGATCGGCGTCGGCGTGCCGTCGGGCAGGGCGATCCCGCCCGTGTGGCCCGGGTGGCAATAGACGTAGTACGAAATCCCCTGGGCCCCGTAGGCCAGCGTCGTGTAGACCAGATAGCGCATTTCGTCGCCGGTCGGCACGCGCATCGAGGGCGTCCAGGTGCATGCCTGCACGATGTGCAAAAACGGCACGCCCGCCTGCTGCGATGCCTGGCGAACCATCGCCAGGTTGAGGAAGTACTGATCGTTGTCGCCCGCCTTGGAGAACTGGTAGTGGTCGTAACTCACCAGCGACGGCTTGACCACGTCGAGATACTGCTGGAGGTGTTCCCGGTAGGCCGTTACCGTGTCGCCCTTGGTGCCGAGCTGCTGGTTGTTGGCGTAGGTGGGGAAGAGATTGATGTACGCCATGTGCGCCGGGTCGCGCTCGCGGAGATACGCGACCAGCTTGCCGAGGGCCGGGAATGCCGGCGCGCCCGGCTCGTCGGTGATGAAGTAGCAGTACAGCGCGGGGTGGTTGCGTACCCGGGCAATCAGGGCATCGAGCTTCTCCCGCTGCGCCGGCTGGTCGAGCGTGGCGGGCGACAGCAGCCCGTCGGTCAGCATTGCCCGCAGACCGTGCCGCTGGGCAACGTCCATTTGGCTTTCCGAGCACCAAGCCAGGTTCCAACCGCCTTCGGACATCTGCCGGGCGACGGCGTCGGTCAGCGGCGGGCCGGCCCAGTAGGTGACGATCGGGGTGCCCACTTTCCAGGCCGCCCTGGTTCCCACGCTCTGCGTGGGAACCCGCTCCTGCCGACGCTCTGCGTCGGCGGTAGCGACGCAGAGCGTCGCGGGAGGTGCGTTCCCACGCAGAGCGTGGGAACGAGGAGCCGAAGGCCGTCCTA
>CAYTJV010000516.1:0-5627 GCA_964438165.1 uncultured Planctomycetaceae bacterium
ATATTCCCACCATATTCCCACTCGTGGCCGTGGAACTGGCCTGCCGGCTGACGGGCATGACGCAGCGGGCCATCGGCGCGCGCTACGGAGGCATCACCTCGGCCGCGCTCAGCAATATCCGCCGTCGGCTCCGCCATGGCCGCCATCCGGTCCAAGAGGTGGTCGAGCGACTGCTCGGCGAGCCGACGTTGGTTAGCAGTTGAAGCCTGACCCCGATTGGTCAATCAGACTGCCCCAATTGGGTTCCTCGGCCGACTTGGGCGATTCGCGCTGCGGTTTCGGTTTCTCGCCGGGGAACTGCCATGCCTTGTCGATGGGCACGCAGATCGGGATCGGCCCCTGGACTCCCACGTTGGCGAGATAACTTTTCAGGCGGGCCCGCATCGACGGGGTGATCTCTTGCCCGCGGGCACACAGCAACGTGCCGCGGATCGAGCGCACGTCGTCGGCCAGGATGGCGCCGTCGACCAGCTCGTGGATCCGCACGTGCCGCAGCACGTGGACGTCCTTGATGTTGAGTGCATTCCTCAAGGCGTCGACGATGGCCGGGTCGTACCACCCTTGGCGCTCGTTGATCTGGGCCAGTGCCATCTCTTCGCTCATTCCCCTGGAGACCAGCGTATCCCAATCCAGCGCGACTTTGAGGATCCGGCTGCCCAGCGGGATTCGCTCTCCGCTGCGGTCGTCTTCGGGGAACCCCCGGCCATCGTAGAGCTTTTCCTGGTAAGCGACGATTTCGGCCGCCTCTTCGAGGCGGGGAATTCGCCCCAGGAGGTCTCGGCCGATCTGCGGGTGCGATTGCAGGGCCTTGACTTCCGCCTCGGAGAGGTCCTGCCGCTTGTAGACCCTGGCCAACGTTTCTTCGAGGACCGAAACGCAGCCGATCTGGGAGAGCAGGGCCGCGATCTCGATGAGCCAACTCTTCTCGGCGACCAGTTGCTTGCACAGGCGGCCCACGAGGCGATGCACGCGGCTGGCGCGGCCGAAAGCGATCGGGTTGACCAGGCCGAGCACCTCGGTGAGCACCTTGATCGTTCCGCCCAGGGTCTTGGTCAAGAGCTCCCGTTCGGCGGTAATCAGGCGGTGCTGCTCGATCGCCGCCTGCAATGCCTTGGCAAAAGTCTCGGGCGGGCAGGGCTTCGTGAGGAAGCGGAAGATGCATCCTTCGTTGACCGCGTCGATCGCGGTCTGCTGATCGGCGTTGCCGGAGAGCATCATCCGCACGGTGTCGGGGGCGAGCTGCTTCACCTTGGAAAGCAGTTGGACGCCGTCCATGCCCGGCATGCGCATGTCGGCCACCACCACGGCATACGGTCCCTGATCCTTGACGGCCAGAAGGGCTGCTTCGCCGCCCAGGGCGGGTTCGATGTGGAACTGCTTGCGCAGCGCCCGCTGGTACGCCTGGAGAATGTTGGGATCGTCGTCGACACACAGGATCCGCTCATTCACGACAGAACTCCTTGCGCTTGCACCGAGCGGCAGATGTCGCACCACGTGCCGAGCCGGTGGGACAATCCAAGACCTTCGAGGTATTCGGAATCGATGGGACTGGCCGCGCCCTCCGTGTTGCGGAATCGCTTCTCGTCGACCGCGCTAGCCACGTGGACGGCCGCCAGCGGGGTGAATTCCCGATCGGCCGAGCTGCCCGGCCGATGGTGTAGGCTGATCGCTTGCACGACCTGGTGGGGAAGGCCCCAGAGTGCCGTCAGGTAGGCGCCGATGTCCCCGTGGGTCGCCCCGACCGATTCCATTTCCACTTCGCAGATGGACCGCTGATCACCCAGCGTGGCGCGTAACGATCGCGGGACGTGTTCGGCCAGCACCAGAATGCCGATGTCGTGGAGAAAGCCGGCCAGATAGGTGTCTTCGACCACCGCGGCGTCCTGGCTCTCCGCAACAGCGATTTCCCGGGCGGCGGCTGCCACGGTCAGGCTGTGATCCAGCAGTTGCTCCAGAACGGCGACGGGCATTTCCGGCGTGCGAAACGGCGCGAAGGCCGCCGTGGAGAACACCAGGGCCCGGATCGTCTCCAGGTCGAAGAGGCTGACGGCCTGGATCGGGTTGGAGATCCGCTGCGCCGGGCCGAAAAAGCTCGTGTGGATCAAGTGCATGATCTTGGCGGTCATCCCCACGTCGAGGGCGAGGATCTCGCCGATCCGCCGCATGGAGGGCGCCGAGGACTTCAGTTCCGCCACGAGCTCGTCGTACGCGGCCGGGAGGCTCGGCACGTAAGTTACCCGGGAAACCAGCTCTCGATAGGTCTTGTCGACCAGATTCTCGCGGAGCCGGAAGGCGTGGATGAGGGTCGAGATCAGCGCTTCGGGGTCGCAGGGCTTGGTGAGGAACTGATGCGTGGAGTCGACGGCCGCAACCGCGGTCTGCCGGTCGCACTGGCCGGAGAGCACGATCCGCACGGTGTCCGGATAACGATTCATGACCTCGCGGAGCAGTTCCGATCCGTCCATCCCCGGCATGCGCATGTCGGTCACGACCACGTCGTACGGGGAAGCCGCCAGGCGCTCGAGGGCTTCGCGTCCCCCTTCGGCAAAGTCCATCCGCCATTCCCGCCGCAGGCTGTAGAGCATGCGGCGCAGTCCGTCCAGGATTTTCGGCTCATCGTCGACGAACAGAACGCGTCTCACGGCTCACTCCTCCACGGAAGCGTCTTCTTCACCTCAAGAGGCTCCTGGGACAGCCGGCTTTTCATGAAGGGGCAGGCGGAGGATGAACGTGGTTCCCTCCCCCAGCTCGGTCTGGAAGTCGATGGTTCCATGGTGTTTTTCGGTGATGATCGAATGGACGATGGCCAACCCCTGGCCGGTTCCCCGCCCCACCGGCTTCGTGGTGAAAAACGGATCGTAGACCTTGGCGCGGACTGCCTCGGGAATTCCGGTGCCGGTGTCGCGGATGCGGACCTCGACCCAGTCGCCGTCGCGTCGCGTGCTGACGGCGATCGTTCCCTTCTGGCCGCCGGTGCCCACCTTGTCGCCGACGGCGTGCGCCGCGTTGACCAGCAGGTTCAGGATGACCTGGTTGAAGTCGCCGGGCAGGCAGCGGACCAGGGGCAATTGCGGATCGAAGTCGGTGACCACGTCGGCCACGTATTTCCATTCGTTGCGCGACACGGTGAGCGTGCTCTCGATGGCCCGGTTCAGATCGATGGCCTGCTTCTCGTCCCCGCCCGGATGGGAAAACTCTTTCATCGAGCGGACGATCCTGGCGACGCGCTGCACTCCGTCCAGGGACTGTGCGATCGCTTTGGGAATCTCTTCGAGGAGGTATTCCACGTCGGCCTTCTCGGCGGCGGCGGCGATGCGGTGGAGCATCGTTTCCGGCACGGCCTGGTGGCCGGCGGCCTGGCGGAGCTCGTTGCAGGCGATGAGCAGCTCGCCCAAGTCGCCGAAGACGTCGTCGAGGAAGCGCGCGTTGTCGCCGATGTACTGGGTCGGCGTGTTGATCTCGTGGGCGATTCCGGCCGCCAACTGGCCGATCGACTCCATTTTCTGCGCTTGACGCAGCCGGGCTTCGAGCATCCTTCGCTGCGTGATGTCCTGGAACGTGAGCACGGCCCCCGCGACGTTCTCGCCGTCGCGGATCGGCGTGCTCGTGTACTCGACCGGAAAGCTCGTGCCGTCTTTGCGCCAGAAGGATTCGTTGCTGATCGTTGAGGCGATGGCCCCCCGCAGGGTGGCGTAGATGGGGCAATCCTCTCTCGGGTACGGCGCACCGTTGGATTTGGTGTGGTAGAAGGTCTCGTGGCTCGGTTTGCCGATCAGTTCTTGGACCTCGTAGCCCAGCATTCTCGCCGCGGCCGGATTCACGAAGATCATCCGCCCGCTGGAGTCCACCCCGATAATCCCTTCGCCGGCCGAGTTGAGGATCATCTGGTTCTGCGCCATGACCGCCCGCAATTCCCTCAAGTGCGATTCTTGCTCGCTCAGGCGAGTCTCCCGTTCTTCGATCGCCGCGGTAATGGCTTCGGCATGGGAGGTCTTGAGCATGTGCCGTTCGGCCAGCAGGTGCTCGACGCGGGTGTTCAGCCGGCGGTTGGCGGCCCGATCGTGGCAGATCGTCCACGCCAGGGCGGCGTCCAGCACCAGGGAGTCGGGCAGCTCGTCGAGCGCCTCCGCGGCGGCGCCGGCCGAGCGGAGCACGCAGCCCAGCAGTCCTCCGCCCGCGTTCTCGGGAAGGCGGACCGCCAGCGCAAGATGGGTCGCGCCGGCGATCGCGGTTTCAAACCGGCAGGCCCGGTCGCCTGCGAGCTGCCGGGCCATTTCGTCGGCCAGCAGGCTGGCCTGGCTCGCATCGAACTGTCCCTCCAGGTCGTCGCTGGCGATCACTTCGCCGTCGCCGTCGGCGATCAACACCAAGAGCGGCGCAAAAGGCTGCAACGACCGCAGTCCGCGGGCCGCGCTGTCTTTCGCGACGCCGTCCTCCAACAGGGCGACGATGTCGTCCCATGCTGTTTCCATCGGTTTTGTGTCTATAGGCTCAGAAGACTTGCGTTTTTCTTGAGTTCCTCGTCGAGGTCCTCGGAGAGCACGGAAACGTCGTCGACGGTAAGCGAGAGTGCTTCCAGGGCGGGCCGGCAGATTTTCACCAGATTCACCCCGATCGACGAGATCTTCTTGGCCGTGCAAATGAAGTTGGCCACTTCCACCGCCCGGACGATGTCGACGTGCGGGCCGCGGTAGTTGATCGACGCGTGATGATGGCGAATGGCCGCGCGGACGGGCTCCGGGAAACCCCAGGTTTCGGCCACTCGGTCTCCCAGCACCGTGTGATCGAATCCCAGGTGGGCGCGCTCCGCTTCGACGAGCGTCGTGTGCCGGGACAACGCCTCGATGCAGCGCGAAAACGCTCCGTGATCGTACTGGTCTTCCAGGATGATCCCCACGTCGTGAATCAGTCCGGCGAGAAAGGCGTCCTCGAAGTCGCGCATGTTCCGCCGCATGGCGATCAATCGCGCGCAGATGCCCACCGCCACCAGGTGGCGCCACAGCTCCCGCCGGCAATACGGCCCGATCTTCTCGTCCTTGCGGAACAGCTCGGACACGCTGGCCGTCATCGCCACGTTGCGGATCTGTTTGAGGCCCAGGTAAGAGATGGCCTGCTGGAGATTGGTGACCTTGGAGCGCAGCGCGTAGGCCGAGGAATTCACGCAGCGGAGCACGCGGGCGCTTAAGGCCACGTCGTTTTCCATAATCTCCTTGAGATCCAACGGGGTGGAGTTCTCATTCTTGGCCACGTCCATCACGCGCAAGGCGACTTGGGGCAGCGTGGAGATCCCGTCGATTCGCCGCAAGAGCGTCTCCAGGCCAGGCGCGACTTTCTTGTCAACCGTTTCCAGTGTCGGCACGCGATCTCCTTTCCTTCTGCGGCCGGACGTTTCGGCGTTTTTCCGAAGACTTCCTCCGAGCCCGGCGCTCCTAGGAAGAATAGGCCGTTTTTTCTTGAACGCGCGTTGCAAACGCGGCTTTGGCATTTGTTTGTCAGGGGGGGTCCATCCAACAGGGGGAGGGCGGTCGCTTGCTTCCCGATAACCGGTTCATCCCGGGGAAGCAGCCGCGGCGAAAACGGTTGTCCGATGTTCACCGGCGCGATGAACGAGATTGGGATCGGCACCG
>CAYTJV010000517.1:0-5601 GCA_964438165.1 uncultured Planctomycetaceae bacterium
GCCTGGTCGCCCGACGGCAAGCGGATCGCCTTCGACGCCTGGCGCACGGTATTCGGGGAAGGCTTTGGTCACATTCATGAGTTCGTGGCCAACGCCGACGGCAGCGACGTGCGGGACCTCGGCGAAGGAAGGATCCCCAGTTGGTCGCCCGACGGCAAGCGGCTTGCCCTGAGTTGGTATCGCAACAACCCAGGCGTATGGATCGTGAACGCCGATGGCACAGGCGCCGAGTTGGTGGACCGAGCGGGCTTTGGGAGTTATTGGTGTCCCACGGGCAACCGCATCGTCTGCGCAACCTATGGTTCGTCGGGCGCTAACCTCCGCGTTCACGACCTGGACAAGGCGGAGGGCCGGACCCTGCTGACCCGAGCCTACCGGCAGGTCTACTGGGGCATGGCGTGGTCGCCCGACGGCCAATGGATCGCGTTCAAAGGGGACACTGCGGACGGCAAGCCGGAGTTGGCGGCCGTCCACGTCGATGGGGAGGCGAGAGGCTTCAAAGTGCTATTGCCCCAGGCGATGCCCGAGTCGGGCGACCGGTTCAGCTCGCACATCGCCTGGGGCGGCGATGGCAAGCGCATTCTCGTGGGTCTCTGCGCTCCGACCAGGCGATGGGGGCACAAGTTGTATTTCCTCGACTTCGCCCAGAAAGCCCCGCCGCAACTCGTCCCCGGCGCATATCCCGACGGGTACATCACCGGGGTCTCCATGTCCCGAGATGGCACGAAGATCCTTTTCGGCATTTCGCCATCTGGCGATCCGACAAGGCCCCGGTCCGCGGCGAAACCCCCGTCGCCCGAGACAGTTTTCAAGAAACTCGACCAGGATGGCAACGGGGTGCTCAGCCTTGACGAGTATCTCGCCGAACGCGGAGGCATCGAGGGGGCGCGCAAGGGAAAGGACGTGTTTGCCATTCTCGACACGGACCACGATGGCAAAGTCAGCTTGTCGGAGTTCCTGAAGCCCCCGGGGCAGGCCCATTTCCGCGAACTGGACAACAGCGGCGACGGGTATTTGGATCTTGAGGAGTTCACCCGGGGGATGATGCCGTCCGCATCTAAACCGCACGCGGAGCGGACATTTGCCGCTTTCGACAAGAACCATGACAAGAAGCTCGACTTCCCCGAATTCGCCAATCGCTCGGGCGAGGGCTGGTTCCTGCTATTGGATCGGAACGAGGACGGGACGGTATCGCAGGACGAGTTGGGCCAAGGCTACCCGGACTTGGTGCGGAACAAGCATTTGAAAGCGGTGTTCGCCCTTCTGGACAAGAACCGCGATGGGAAGCTGAGCCTGGAGGAGTTCATCCCTCGGATCGAATCGGCGGAGGTCTCGTTCTACCGGCAAGACAAGGACGGAGACGAGAAACTCGCCTTGGAGGAATACAACGTTTGGATCCAGACGCCGGAGGGTCGCTTGGCACTCAAGAAGGACTTCGAGGCCAAGGACAAGAATAGGGACGGGAAGTTGACCCTCGCAGAGTATTTGGGATCAAAGTAAGCTACGAGGATCGGAGGCGACGAGAGAGCAAGTCATCGAGGAATTGAAGAAGGCCGGGGGAGAGGTGCGATTCCGTCCCGAGGGCAACGCGGGGCAGGCTGGAAAGCCTGACCTAAAGTGAGAGGATCTCTTGCACCACCTCCTCGGTGCTACGGAGCCGGGCGAACTTGCGGCGCCAGATGTCGAAACATGCCTTCTGGATCTCCGGCCAGAGCGTGGCCACGCCGTCGGTGACTGCCGTGACCCGGTAGTTGAGATTAGCCGCCGTCATCAGTGTCGCGTTCACGCAGATGTCGGTCACTATGCCGGTGAGCACGAGGTAGCGGATCCCTCGACTCCGCAGGGACAGGTCGAGCGGGGTGCCGAGGAACTTGTCGTACGCGTGCCCGCGGACGACCAACTCGTCGGGCCGCGGGGCGAGCTCGGGGATCGTGTCGGCGGAATTCGCTCCCTTCGCGAAATAGGGCGCGATGACGCAGTTGTCCGACGGATGTCCAAACCCGGTCGGTTGGCCTTCTACAATGGGCAAATGCTCGGGCCCGAACGGGTCGCCGCGAAGACAAGGCACGGCGGTCGAGTACACAAACTCGGTGAGGATCACGGGCACATTGCGAGTGCGACAAGCGTCGATCAGCCGCTGGAGGTTGGGAACGATCGCTCGCCCTGAGGGTACCTCCAGCGCGGCCCCGGGATCGAGGAAGGCGTGCTGCATGTCGATCACCACCAGGGCTGTCTGGCCCGGACATAGGCGGTGAAGCTCGTCGATCCGTTCTTGTTTCGCGTGGAGGAGATCCTGAATGTCGGGCATACTTACCCTCAATGTCAAGGAATCGGGTGGGAACTTTTTGGTGTACGTGCCTTGTAGCCGAATTCGCCAGAATTCGGGCCGTTTTCAACGACGACGCCCGAAGTCTGGCGACTTCGGCTACGATTTCGCGCATCTCAATCCGCGAAGTCTAGCCCGAACAACGTTGCTTTGTCCATTCGGAACCGGAGCATGACCGGCGTGCCCTTTTCGGGCGTGAGCGTGTCCTGCCCTTTCCACGTCAGCGGCTTGCGGTATTGGTCGCCGGCGATCGGGTCGGCCTCGGCAAAGGAGCGGCCTTTCAGCGGAACTCCATCCAGGCCGGCGACTTCCACCAGCAGGCTTCCCGTCCGTTTCGCCAAGGCATTGACCAGCAGCTTCCGGCCGGGCGGCACGATCGCCACCGTGGCGAACTCGCCCCGCTCCGTCGCTTCCAGACCCACGAGGCGTCCCTTGGGCCAGACCATGTAGCCCGGCAGGAAGCGCAACTGGCCGCGCGGATACTTGTGGGGGAAGTTGTACCCGGTGTAGGGCAGCACAAAGCTGCCGTCGGGCAGTTCCACCAGGTTGGGCGAGGCGAACAGGCAGCCGCCGTCCCACTCGCCGAAGGCCGCCGTATGGAATACCGCGCCGCCGGGCACGAAATCCCAAAGCTTGCCGTCGTGGCTGGCCGCCATGGCCACGCTGGTCGTATCGTCGCTCTGATGCCAGACCGTGGGAAACATCACATGCAGGTCCACATTCCCGGGGATCGTCGTCTTGCAGTTGGTGTAGAGCACATCGGACGGCGGCATGGAGGACGGCGGCACGAGAACCAATTCGGAAAGCGGAAAGCGGCGGAAATCACTCGATTCGGTCCGGCCGATCGACCGCCGCCCCGGCGAGATCCAATGGCTCGATAAACTGGCCGTCGCCTGCGGCGATTGCGTGCCCACCAGCCAGCCGCGGGTATAGATGACGTACTTCTGGAGGCGCGCGTCGTAGCAGGCCACGATCTGGGTATCGCTGTGCTCGACGACCAGCGGGTCGGCAAGCGGCGTCCAGCGGATGCCGTCGGGCGAGACGGCCCCCTGGATGAAGAACGCCTTGCCCACGTCCTCGCGCTTGGCCTTCGGCTCCCAGCCGTCGGGCCGCTTGAGCTTGTACTGCTCGAATGCCTCGTAGCTCATCTCGTTGAGCCGGACCGACTTGTATCGCTCCGCGGCCGGGGCCGAAGGGTCGATGAAGACGCAGCCCTCGCCGAAATTGGCATCGATGAGGTTGGTCTTGCGCCCCTCCAACTCGACCTGCCCAAGCTCGGGACGCTGCCAGTGCATCCCGTCAGGTGATTCAAGATAGCCGAAGCCGCGCGATTTCTCCCACCAACACGGCCCCCAGGCACGGTACTTTCCGTCAACCTGGATCAATGTATTGATGCTCACGCCCTTGGCTTCCCACGGGCGCTCGCCCTTCAAGATCGGTCCCATGCGCTGGGCCGGCTGCGCGACCAGGCGAATGCCGTAGGGCCAGTCGCTTCGGCGAAAATGCGCGCCCCAGGGACCTTCGTCGCCGACCACGGCCACGCTTTGCCCCTTGTCATTAAGCCAGGCGAATCCGCCCGGCCGCACGTAGAACCAGTTGACGAACACCAATCGCTTGCCGGCCAGCTCGTAAGGCTCCCCGCGGGGCCGTTGGGCAACCGCAACACCAACCCGAGCCGCGGGCCCTTCCGCCCCCATCGCGGCCTGAGGCAGAGGGGCGGCGAAAAACGCCGTTATTACCTCGGCAAGGAAGAAGCACAGTAGGATGGGTCTCCAGACCTGTCCCGGACGGCTCTGGAGAGCCATCCTACGTGTCCGACACGTCTCTCCCATGTGCTCACTCGTCCTCGGCTTCGGCGTCAGGTTCATAGGTCGTCTCCCTCAAGGAATGCTCCCCCTTTTTGCGTCGCCTCACGAGGGCATGATACCGCGCCCGGGTCTCCCACATGATCCAGCCCATGTACAAATTTCCGCCCAGCGATCCGAACAGTGCCAGCACGACGACGGTGAATGGGAGCCAGGGCTTGGGCGTTTCTTTGGAAGTCTCCTTCGTTTCCTTAGTCGTTTCCTTGGTCGTAGCATGTTCGACCTTCGGCTGTTTCTCGCCGAACCAACGGTCGCTGCTCGTGGCCTTCGGGCCGGAAGCCTCTTTTTCGACGGGCCGCTTGGCCGGATCGGAATCGCTCTGGCCAAAGGGGTATCGACTCACCAGCGAGCTCAATGACGAGAACGGGTTGTAGGCCGACGACTTGCGTTGTGCGGAGGAACTCGCGGCGACGTCGGGCCCGGCCGTGGGGCTGGAGAGTTTGGACGTCGTGGGGGGCTGCTTCGGAGGATCCTGGCGAAGCAAGACGTCGTTGCCCACGACAACCCGGTATACGCGAATGTCCCTCAACTGCGGCGGAACGTCGCCTTCGATGCCGTTTTGTTTGAAGATGTCCATTTCGTGCGGAGCAATTTGAATAGTGTATTCCACGCCTCCGCCCGTTAGAGGCCGCCATCCCACGTCGAGCCCCAACAGCCCCCATGTTACCCCGAGCATGACAGCATGCATGGGCAGTTCCCCCGCGTTCGCAAGTCTGCTATTATTTATCCAACCGCTCTATCTTACCGGCGGGGCGGCGCCAACGTAAAGAGAAATCAAACGTCATATCTTCCCCGCAGGATGAACTGACACCTGTTCGTAGTTCCGCCTTCAGGCGGTTTCCCGCGAAGAAACCGCCTAAAGGCGGGACTACGAACGGCGCCCGACGCACAACGAGACTTTGAGCAACGTGAGCGAGCAGAAATCCGCCTGGAAACGCTGGCTTGTGCTGGCCGTCAAGATCGCGATCATCGCCGTGGTGGTCGGATTTGTCTGGCAGACGCTCGTCGACGCGTGGAACCAACTCGACGAGTATCCTTGGGCCTTTCACGCCGGATGGATCGCACTGGCAGCCGTCTTGTACGTTCTGGCACTTCTTCCGCCCGCATTGTTCTGGTACTGCTCCCTGCGGGCCCTCGGCCAGCATCCGCGTTTCTGGGAATCCCTCCGCGCGTACTACATTGGCCATCTCGGCAAGTACGTTCCGGGCAAGGCCCTGGTGATCGTGATCCGGGCAGGGCTGATTCGGGGCGATCGTGTGGATACGGGAGTGGCTGCGGCCAGTGTTTTCCTGGAATCCTTCACCTGGATTGCCGTGGGGAGTTTCTTGGCGGCAGGCTACTTGGCCGCAACCTTGAGCCACGGAGACCCTGTATTCTGGGCGGCACTTGGATTGATGGTCGTGACGGGAG
>CAYTJV010000518.1:0-5600 GCA_964438165.1 uncultured Planctomycetaceae bacterium
CGAACAGCGCATTTGCGGTCGCGGGCAAGCTAGCAGCTTGCCCTACGGCGACGGAACCGCGAAGGGGTATCGTTGCGCGAGGTCCACCCGTTCCGGGTAGAACAGGTGATTGAGGCAGCACGGGTCGGCGGCGAAGTCGAGATGAATCGGGCTGCCGATCGCCTGGAAGTCCCCCAGGATCTCGTACTGATCGGCTTCGTCCGACAAGGTCGTGCGCGAACCGTCCAGGGGCACGAACTGCCAGTGCGAGTTCCGGTAGCCTCGCAGGAGTGTGCCTGTGGAGCCGAGCCAGGTGGGACGGGCGAGCCTGACTTCGGCCGGTGTGGGCGGGGCTGGCTCGCGCAGCCATCGCGCCACGGCAGGCACGACTGCGGCCATCCGCTTGAACTCTCCCCAAGGAGTTTCCATCTGCCGGCACAGATACGCGGCCCCGCCCCCTTCCGCGTAGATCCGACGCCCGGCGCAGAGATGGCTGCGAAGGGCCGCCATCATACAGTGGTTTTCCGAGAGCGTGGTGGCGTAGTGCTCCGGCCGGCCGCACCCGAACACCGCGATGTCGGTTTGCGGCGGCAGGTGCTCGTCGCGAAGCGGCGAGAAATCGATCACCGACGCCCCCTGCAATTCGAGCAGGTCCAAGGTGTCGGGGAAGTAGCAATGGAACGCCTCATCGTAGGCGATGGCCACGGTGAGTTTGCACCGCCGGGTTTTCCCTCCCCGGAGCCAGGACGAATCCGGGGCGGGCATTTGGCGACGAGTGGCCAGTTCCAGGATCCTGCCCGGATTCCACCAGCGCGCGAAACGATCGCCCAATTGTCGACAGAAAGCGGCCGGAATACGCTCCCCCGGGGGTAATTCGGCCAGCGCGGCGCGCAAGTCGGGCATCGCGTCCAAAGCGCCCAACACCGGCGCGTGCAGCACCGACTCCAGGTCGGTTGTAAGGCGTGCGAAATGGTTCGTGTCGGAGATGCCGTCGAGCAACAGGCCCGCCGTATCGCGAGGAATTTCCGGCAGGCGGCAACTCTCCAGGCGCGCCACGTCGAGCACGATTACCCGGGGCAGATCGAGCCATTGGCAGAGCGGTTCGAGTTGGCCGCCGGCGCCGCCTTCGGGCACGGGCCGGAACTGCCCTTCGACCACGGCCAGATCGGCCGAGCGGGTCCCATAGACAAACAACGCGCGGCACGCGTCGGGCGACATCAACCAGCTATCGAGGTGGCGCGGGCTGAGGCCGGTGCTTTCCAACCTGCCTGCGTATTGGGAGAAATGGGCCCTGGACAGAAAGCTCTGAACCCGGACTCCGATGCGGCGGAACGCTTCCGACAAGGCCCAGACCATCGGCTGCGTGAGCGTATTCGGTTGGACGATTCCTACGGCAAGGCGAGGCAACTGAAGCATGATTCCCGGCCACTCTTTAGGAGTATGGCGGCATCGGCGAGGGGGACAAACTACCCTCGCAAAACCTGCCGCCCCTCTTCCCTCGCCGTTCCGTGGGACACGCGAAGCGCCCGTACCGATGCATTCTTCGGGCGGTGAGCGGCCGAGTCAAGTTGGAGGCAGGGGGAATACCGCGCAGAGAGCTAGGGGGCGGTCTTAGAAGCGTTGACAGAACACGCATCGCTTGTTAGGTTTACGGAGTTGGCACCCCGTGGCAGGAGTATGCCGGTCTGCGGTAGAGTGGGTTTTCATGGCAACGGTTGGTTCGTCGGCACTGGAACAGAATTTTGCCTCCATTGGTAACGCTTGCGAAGAGCGGATCGGTTATCCGTTTGTCGACAAGGGGTTGCTGCGGGCCGCCTTGACCCACGCTTCAGGCGCCCTGCACCGCTTGGCCTCCAATGAGCGCCTGGAGTTCCTCGGCGATGCGATTCTCGGGGCCGTCGTCTGCGAGTTGCTCTATCAGCGCTATCCCGAGTATCTGGAAGGCGACCTGACGCGCTTGAAATCGGTCGTAGTGAGCCGGCAGACGTGCGCCAAGATCAGCGAGCAATTGGGGATGCAGGAGTTCCTCATTCTCGGCAAAGGGATGAGCACCCATCCGACGATCCCGTCCTCCCTTCTGGCCGACGTGTTCGAGTCGTTGATTGCGGCCATGTATCTGGACGGGGGGGTGCAGTTCGTTCGCGAGTTCATCGCCAAGCACCTCGGGCCGGAGATCGATCTGGTCGCGGAAGGAGAGGCCGGCGGCAACTACAAGTCGCTCCTGCAGCAGCTCGCCCAGCGCGAGCACGGAACCACCCCGACCTACCAATTGCTGGACGAGAAGGGCCCGGACCACAGCAAGTGCTTCAAGATCTCGGCTCAAATCGGCCCCGCGCGTTACCAGGCGGCGTGGGGGCGGAACAAGAAGGAGGCCGAGCAACGCGCCGCACGCAACGCGCTCCACGAGTTGACCGGCCAGCCGCCGCCATTCCCGTCGGACTGAGTTGGACGAAAGGAATTCACCACGGAGGCACGGAGCACACGGAGGAGGCCGGTCTCCGTGCCTCCGTGGTGTTTTTCGACGTTCAAGAGGATAGAAACGCCCGGAGGACTTGCCGGGCGCTTCTTTCTCGTCGTAGCGGCAGAAGAAGGTAGAAGGCGTGGATTGTGTCGGCCGACCAGCGGCCGACCGCCTTCGGCCTGACGGCCTACTTCTTCTTTTTCTTCTTGGCCACTTTCTTCTTCGCAGTCTTCTTCTTCGCAGCCTTCTTCTTGGCTACTTTTTTCTTCTTGGCCACCTCATGTCCTCCTAACAAACGTCCTGGGCGACATTCCTGCCGCGTTCGGGCTGGGGCCGATCCTCGGCAGGTCGCTCGCCACGGAAACCAGCCAACAAGTCGACCGCGCGGCTGTTTGGAGCATCCTGTGATCCAAGATCAAACCGCCGGGCGACTCCTGACACTCCTTTGTGCGTCCATCCGATGCGCGGAACGTGATCGCCGCAAGCCTCCGATGCGCTCTCGAGTCCCAATTTGGCAATATCGTACTGATTTCAAAAACTTTTGCAAGTGGTCAAGACACCAACGGGCGCAAGAATTCGATGCTCTTGCGAATGTTGTCGTCGGCGCCGTAGCATTCGATCGAGACCACGCCGTCCCAACCAGTCTGCTTCAGATAGGCGAGGCACTTCTGGATGTTCTCGGCGTTCACGCCGCCGCCCACGGGCACTTCCGAGCAGCCGATGCCGGTCTCCTCGCCGCGCATGGCGGCCGACAGACCGGGGCTTACGTCCTTGATGTGGCAATGGGCGACGTACTTGCGGAACCGCGTCAGGTACTCCAGGGGATCCTTGCCGGAGATATACGTGTTGCCCGTATCGAAGTTGAACCGCAAGTATTGCGACTCGAAGTGCTTGAACAACCGCTCCAGGAAATCGGGATTGGTGGTGTACGGCCCGTGCGTCTCGACGTCCAGGATCACCCCGTAATCTTCGGCCCAGGAAAGGCACTGCTTGTAGTTCTCGCAGGCAATGCGGAAGACCTCCTCGTCGCTATAGCCTTCGATCTTGAAGGCCCCGTCGGTGGTGTCGACGATCGGGCAGCCGATGTCGGCGGCGAAACGGATCGCCTGCTGCACATACGGAACGCCGAACGTCGAGCCTTCCGGTCCCATCATCGGGAAGGCCCCGTCAATTTGGGAAACCTGGATGCCTTTCTGCTCCAGGTAGCGTCTCAGCTTCCGCGGATTCGATTGCAGCGACACGGCCGGGTCGTATCCCAATCCGTTCACGAAGTATTGACCGTGGATCACGCCGAACTCGATGTGCGTCAGGCCGTACTTGACGGCGCTCTCGACAGCCATTTGGAAGCTGCCGCTCAAGGGACGCCAGTTATCCGTGTGCATTCCCAACTGGATCATGTTCGCTCTCCTGCGTAAAGGACGTTCGCCGATCGAATTGACTGGACTCCTCTCACCGTCGTAGGGACGAGCAGCCTTGCTTGTCCGCGCGGCTTGCTTGTCCGACAAGACACTGGACAAGCAAGGCTGCTTGTCCCTACGACCGTGGCTTGGCGTCAGAATACGGGAGACCGGGGCGTGCTTCAAGCCCCTTGGGGAAAGAGAGGGAGAGAGGGAGAGGGAGAGGGGGAGACACGGACGCACCGAGAAACATGCGCGATGTTCGTATCTCCCTCTCTCCCCCTCTCCCTCTCTCTTCTACTCCTGCGACTCCGCCACGGCGGCGCGCAGTCCGCCGCGGAGCAGAAGACCATCCATCGCGGCCCAGTTCGTGCTGAGTTGGCGCAGACTTTCCAGGTGGCCCATGTTCACGCTGAAGAACGTCCGCTGCGCGGTGAGCACGGTCAAGTATCCGACCTCGCCCCGCTGGTACCCGCTGCGGACCAAGTCGAGCGAGGCCTGGGCGTTCGGCAGGATGCTGCTCTTGTACGCGTCGACCTGTTGCCGGGCGTCGCTGTACTGCTGGAAGGCGACGGCCAGCCGGTCGCGCAGTTCCAGCTCGACGCGTTGCACCTCGCTGTCGGCCGCGACCAGCTCGGCCTGTGCCCGGGCGATGTTCCCTTGATTCCGATTGAACAGCGGCAACGGCAGGCCGAACTGCACGTTGGCGATATCGTATCCGGTGGCGTTGTCGTGCTGCACGCCGACCTGCACGTCGAGATTGGGGATCCGCTGCGCGCACTCCCGCGCCAAGGCACATCGCGCCCTCTCCACGCCGCTTTGGGCCTTGGCCAACTCGGGACTGCTGCCGAGCAACTGTTCCAGGGCCTCCTCCCACGTGAGCCCAGGCAGTTGCTCTTCCAAATCGCCGCGCAGCGGGGTGGGCGCCATCTCCGGCCGGCCCACCACTGCTCCCAGCCGCCGCCAGGTTGCCCGAAAGCGACTCTCGGCAGTGCGAAGCCGCAGGCGCGCCGTATCGGTTTCAATACGCGATTCCAGGACCTCGATCCGGCTTACCTCTTGGGCCTCCAAGAGCCGCTCGGTCGTTTTGAGGCTTTCTTCCGCAATCCGCACAAGCTGTTGGGTGAGCTCGATCGTCCGCTGCGCGGCCAGGACCTCGTAGAAGCCGATGCGAACGTCGTTCAGCACGCGGCGCTGTTGCCCGTCTTGATCGTGGCGGGCCTGCTGGATTTCGTGGGAGACGGCCGCACGCGCGTAGCGGAGCTTCCCCGCCGTGACCAGTTCTTGGGTAACCGCCGCTCCTTGCTGCCCGGCCCTGCCCTCGTTGCCCATTTCGTTGCCAAGATATGCGATGACCGGGTTAGGGTAGAGCCCGACCTGGATCCACCTCCCTTCAACGCCCTGCACCCGGGCGGCGGCTTGGACCAGGGTGGGATTGTGTTCCATCGACATGCGCTCCAGGTCTTCCAGCGTCAGGTCGGCGCGTGGGTCGTCGGGCAAGGGTGAGGATTCCCGTTGGCTGCTCGTCGGCAGTGGGGCCGATGGAGCAGGCGTGGCCGGAGCGTTGTCACCGGCCTTGGCAAGGGCATCGGCGCGTGCCGATCGGAGTCGGGACTCGGGGGCCCACATGACGCTGCACCGGGCTTCCAGAACGATCCCTAACAGCAGGACGGTCAACCAAGCAATGCGCATCGCCCCCCCTTGTTGTCAGCTTGCCCTACGACCACGGAAGGCAGTCAGGCCCTAACGATTATGTCGGTTGA
>CAYTJV010000519.1:0-5599 GCA_964438165.1 uncultured Planctomycetaceae bacterium
GCGGTTGACGGCCACGCCGCGGCTGGCGGCCAGTTCTTCGCCGGTGGTCACCAGGTTCAACTCGTGGGTCAGGTAGAGCACGATCGCGGTTCCGACGACCACCAAGGGCAGTACGGTGAGCACTTCGTCGAAGCCGACCACCGTGTGCAGCCCGCCCATCACCCAGCGGAGCAGAAGAAAGCTCTGGGTGAAGTCGCTCAAGTACTGCATGAAGAGGATCAGGCTGGAGAAGCAGAAGCTGACGGCGACGCCGGCCAGGAGCATCGTGGCCGTGGAGAACCCCTGCCTTGCGCGGGTCATTCCGTACACGAGGACGACGGCCAGGAGGGCCCCGGCAAAGGCGAACCACGAAGAGCCCGAGATCCATAAGAGCGAGAAGGGCAAGCCGAGATGGATATACGCCGAGGCCCCCAGTGCCGCCCCGCTGGCCACGCCCAGGGTGAAGGGCTCGGCCAACGGGTTGCGGAAGACGGCCTGGAATGCCAGCCCGCCGGCAGCCAGTCCCGCCCCGGCCAAAAAAGCCATCACCACGCGGGGCACGCGAAGCTGCCAGAAAATCCTCGCCGCGATTTGATCGCCGTGCTGCCACAGGGTGGCAAACGGGATCCTCTCCATGCCCGCGAAAGGCGTGCCCGCCAGCACCAGCGCGGCGAGCACGGCCAGGAGGATGAGCACCCAAGGTCTTCTCATGGCTGCGGCTTTGGCGGCGGCCCGGGAACGATCACCGGGATCGCGGCTTGAGGGTGAGGGGTCAATAGAAACGGCGTCTGGAACAACGACTCCAAGACGTCGGGATTCATGATTTCCGTCGGTGTTCCCGTAAACAGGACCCGGCCGGCGCGGAGGGCCACGATCCGGTCGCTATCGAGCACCGCGCGGTTCAGATCGTGCGTGACGCACACGATCGTCACCTTCGACTGCTGGTTGACGCGGCTCAACAGGTCGCGGATCTCCGCCTGGTGGCGATAGTCGAGGAACGTTGTCGGCTCGTCCAGCAGGAGAATATCCGACCCCTGGGCCAGGGCGGCGGCAATGTACACCTTCTGTCGCTCGCCGCCGCTGAGGGTATCCAGGCGGCGATCGGCGAACTCGGCGGTCCCGGTCATTTCGAGGGCCTCGTCGACGGCGTGGCAGCCCTCCTTGTCGATCGACGAGAAGGGGCTCAAATAGGGGTACCGGCCCATCAGCACGAACTGCCGCACGGTGAACGGGATGACTCGGCCGTCGGCCTGCGGCACGTAGCTGATCCGCCGCGCGAGATCCTTCTGGCAATAGCTTTCCAGCGGCCGGCCGAAGACCTCGATCCGGCCCGTGCCGCCGACCAGCAGGCGGTCGATGCACTTCAACAGGGTCGTCTTCCCGGCCCCGTTCGGTCCGACAACGGAAAGATAATCTCCCCGCCCCACCGAGAAGGACACGTCGTGGAGGATCTCCTTTCTTCCCAGGCGGAAGGAGAACGCGCGGATGTCGAGCACGATCTCAGCCGGACGGTTGACCATCGGTCCCTATCGCCCCTGGTCCGGATGAATGAGCCGGGCGAACTTCTCGACCAGTTTGATGAACCGCGGGCCGGGGATGAAGGCATAGTCGTCTTCGACCAAATGCACCCGGCCCGAACGCACCGCCTCGACGTCGGGCAGTTGCTGCCAGTCGCGCAAGACCTCCTCAGCCGAAAGCCCGCCCCGCGGGGCGTTGGACAGCAGGTCGAGAATCACTTGCGGATTCATGCGCAGGATCCCCTCGCCGGAAACGACGGGAAATCCGGCCCTCGTATCGCTGCAAGCGTTCTTGCCTCCGGCCAGAAGGATCATGCGGTTCATGAAACGATCGGACCCGGCCACATAGACGTTCTGGATCTTGCCGGTGCCGAGGGTCCGCTGCGCCACGACCATCACCCGGGGCCTCTGGAGCCCGGCGGTCTTCTCCGTGATGCGGTGCATTTGCGACTCGATGTCGGCGACGATCCGCCGGGCCTCGGCTTCCACCCCGCAGCGCCGGCCGATCATAAGGAATGAATCGAGGATCCCCTCGACACAATCGTGACGCACCTCGAGGAGGGTCAAGCCCAAGTCGCGGAAGGCCTTCACGAACTGCTCATTCTCGCTGCGGAGCACGACCAGATCGGGCTGGAGCGCGACAATGGCTTCGTAGCTTGGGTCGTGATAGCCGCCGACCTGTGGCTTTTTCCGGGCCTCCGGTGGATATTGGCAGTAGCGGGTGACGCCAACCACGCGATCACCCAGTCCCAACGCGAAAAGCGTCTCGGTCGTGCTCGGCGAGAGTGAGACGATCCGCTGCGGCAGCCCGGCACTTGCCTCGCTCATGGCGTCCGGCAAATCGGCGCGGCCGTGACGCTCGCCGGTCCCGAGGAAGACCAATCCCCCCAGGGCAACGATCAGCAGCACTCCGGCGACAATCAGCAGGATACGCATTGCGACACCGCGCGAGAAAACGTCAATGTCAAGTTTTCCACTCCGGGCCCTTCACTGCCCTCCTGGGCCAACCAGCCTGCCAGACCTGATGCGAATGAACTTGCCATCGCCGTGATGATCCACTTCGTAATCCAGACGAATCGTTCCATTAAACGTCGGACCACCTAGAACCATGGAATGATACTCGCCGTTCTCACCACAAACGTCCACGCCATGCCGGCCATTCTGCTCCAAAAGATCGTCATACAATTTCCAATCCAACTCCCTGCCAACAAAGTCTGTCATTGTTTTGTTTCCATAGGAAATTACCAGTTTGAACTTTAGTTCCAACAATGTCTGGAGCAAAAAGCAACCGTTTTGTTTCCAAAGTGGCATGATTGCCGGCAAACCCATCGGTCGGCTCAATTCGCAAATCCAGTTTGGCAATCCGTCAACCAAATCAATGTCTCCGGTGACTACCCCCTGAATGCCACGGTCTTTGAGTGATTTCAAACCGGCAGTATAGCCGTCCTTGTACGGCTCACGCACCTCGACGCATTGGTGCGACAGACCCATGGCTCTTGCCTGTAAATTGATAATGGAAAGGTCGTGGGCATGGAAATCGGGGTTGCGTGGAACAAAGGTTATTAGTCCGGCAATGGTATGCCCCATCTTGGAAACCAAGTATGCTGCCAGAGCGGAGTCCTTGCCCCCGGTCCATAAGACTGCAAGTTTCATTGCCTGATCGGCCCGCCTTCGGTTACTTGCGGTATTGTCATCGCCGCCAGCTTCAAATCGGCAAACACGAATCCGTCGCGCTGGACCGTCTCACCGGCTTCCACGACGATGGGCCGCGCGAACATCGGCCCGGCCGTCACACAGGTGTGAAACTCGCCGCGCTCGGCGCAGGGATCCACTCCCGGTCCAAGCTGATCGAGGAAGTCGCGATCGAACCTCCGGCCGGCCATCTCCGCCGGCACCTTGCTCGGGTCCAGGCACGTCACGTAGGCCACCAGTCCGCCTGAGATCATCTCTTCGGCCAACTGCCGCGTGGGCCGCAGCCAGAGGGGAAACACCGGGCTGATTCCCGTCCCACTCAGTTGCCGCTCGCGGTACGCGCGCACGTCGTCCAGGAACAAATCGCCGAAGACCATCTGCGTGACGCCCTGGCGTCGGGCCTCCTCGATCGCCCCGCGCATAGCCGCCTCGTAAACCTCGTTGGGGCACGGGGCCGGGATGGCCACCTGCACCAGCGGCAGGCCCGCCGCCTCCGCCTGGGCCCGCAGGATCTCCTCGCGAACGCCGTGCATCGACACGCGGGCGTACGGTTCCGTCACGGTTGTCAGCAGGCCGACCACGTCCAGCACGTTCTCTTGACGAGTGACGTGCAGCGCCCAGGCACTGTCCTTCCCGCTGCTCCAGCAGATCCACGCTCGGGGTTTCGACATGCTTGTCAGGATACCAACGGCCGGAGGGTACCGGCAACCCCCAGAGATTGTGCCCGACGGGTGGCCAAACGAGCCACGAACGACTATAAAGGACACGATCGTTTCGGAGCATGTTCGTTTCGGAGCCGGGGCGTGCCGCCCCGGTTCTTTCGGGCCGACACGGCCCGGCTCGGAGCACTCCCATGATCCAACCTTCTCACGACGGTCCTTCCGGCACGGCGTATCCCAAGTACACCCCCGGCGAGCCGGTGGCGCTGTTCATTCCCTGCTACGTGGACCAGTTCTTTCCCCAGGTCGGAGAGGCCACGGCCCGACTGCTGGCCAGGTTCGGCATCCCGACCGTCTTTCCCGATGGGCAGACGTGTTGCGGTCAGCCGGCCTTCAACTCCGGCTATTGGGAGGAGGCCCGCAAAGTAATCCGCCACTTCTGCAAGGCGTTTGCCGACCAGAAGTGGATCGTTTCCCCCTCGGGCTCGTGTTCGGCGATGTGCCGAGTGTTCTTCGGCCACGTGGACCCGGATCCCGAGATCGTCGGCGTCGGCCGCCGCGTGTTCGAGCTCACCGAGTTCCTCGTCAGCGTGCTCGGCGTTACCGACACCGGGGCCTACTTCCCGCACAAAGTCACGCTGCACAACGGCTGCCACACCCGCCGCGAGCTGGGCGTCGTGGATCCGCCGCTGAAACTGCTTCAGAACGTGCGCGGCATCGAGTGCCGCGAGCTGCCCAACGTGGAGGAATGTTGCGGGTTCGGCGGCACCTTCAGCGTGAAGATGCCGGGCACCTCGCTGGCCATGGGCAAGACGAAGACGGAAAACATCGTCAAGAGCGGCGCCGACGTGGTCGTCTCGCCCGATATTAGTTGCCTGATGCACATCGGCGGCATGTTGCGCCGCAATCCCGAAACCCGGCACATCCGCACGCTGCACATCGCCGAAGTGCTGGCGGCGGAAGGGCAGTCTCAATAAGTGAGCGGGCAATGAAAAACCCACATCGCATGACTCGACGGTCTTTCGTTCAAGCGGCTGGGAAGGCCGTGGCCGCCGTCGGCACGGGCAGCGTTCTTGTCGGCGAAGGGGGCTTCGCCTGCTCGGCGACGGAAAGCCCCTTGCCGCCCGTGGCTGTGTTCAGCAAAGTCTACCAGGAGCTGAAGCTCGATTTCGAGCAGGCGGCCGAGGTCACCGCCGCGGCGGGCCTGGACGGGATCGATTGCCCCGTGCGGCCGGGCGGCGAGATCGCTCCCGAGCACGCGGCCGACCGTATGCCCCAGTATGCCGATGCCTTGAGTAAACACGGCGTCCGCATGCTCCTGCTGACGACCGCGATCCAGGGCGTCGACTCGCCACATGCTCGGGCGATCCTCAGCGCGGGCAGGAAGCTGGGGGTCCGGCATTATCGGCTCGGCTACTGGTCGCATCGGCGGGACGTGCCGGCGGCAAAGCTCTGCGCCCAGATCAGGTCCAGCCTCAAGGACCTGGCGGCAATGAACCGGGAGCTGGGCGTGTGTGCCCTATTCCACAATCATTCTTCCGGCGGCGATAAGGCCACGGGCATGGCGGGCGGGGACCTGGGCGAACTGTACGACATCGTCAAGGATTTCGACCCGAACCAGATCGCCGTCGCCTTTGACCTGGGGCACGCCCTCGTTACCCACGGGGACCAATGGCGGGAGCATTTTCAGAGGCTCAAAGAGCATATCCGGAGCGTTTACGGGAAGGAAGTAAAGGGGCGGTTCCGGTTTGT
>CAYTJV010000520.1:0-5589 GCA_964438165.1 uncultured Planctomycetaceae bacterium
CGGTATTTGACCCCTGCCCCGACCGGGACCGTGAACAGGGTGTCCTTGTAGCTAACGTCGGTGCGATCGATGAAACTCATGGCGGTCGCCCCCACTCCCACCGTCAAGTAGGGACGCCACGCCGAATCGCCCCACGGATAGAACAGCGCATGGGCGTCCCAGAAGAAGACGTGATTGTGGCGCCGGCCGTCGAAGCGGTGGCGGAAGCGGTCGTTGGGAGAAAATCCGGCCGCATCGTCGTTGGCCTCCTGCGCCGCGATCGCCCGCTGGCTGTCGACGACTTCCACTTCGGCCCAGGCGAGCCGGGCCTCGAACCCCCAATAGTGCTCGCAGTCCCAGCCGAGTTGCACCCCTCCCAGCACCCCCTGGTTCTCGCGAATCCAATCGTCGATCAGCGGGCTGCCCTGAACAAAACCGAAAATGCCTGTGATGCTGAACGGCCGGAAGCTCCAGCTCTCTTGAATCAAAGGCTGCCCGCGGCCGGAGTATCGCTCCTGGGGACCGCGAAAGAACTGGGAGGGTCCGAAGCTGGAGGGATCTCCGGGCATTGCCGCGACAATCTCGCCCCCGCTCTGCCCAATGCCCTGAATCACCGGGACGCCCAGCGGCGTGTCCGGTGTACCGGTGTCGCCCGCCGGTAAAGGTGTATTGCCCAGGGCCTCCCGCATTCGCGGTCTAAACTGGAGCAAATCCTCTTGGCGGACCGGCGGCATGGGGGCCGGTTCCGCAGCCCGAGTTGGAGCCAAACCAGCTTGGCCCGCGACAATCCAAAACCACACCGCCACATTGCACCAACGGCGCGCAAACATCGGCACGCACCAACGGCGGTTGCAGGATCGGCTGCTGGCGGCACTGCGGCGGATCATAAAGGCCATCCCGAGACTATGGGGGCGGGGATTATCCCGTACCCCAAACCCCATGTCAATGCGGAACCGGCCGCAAGTCACACTAAATCTGGGTCCATCTCATGCCCCTGTCCTACTAGGACAAATGATGCGGCCGCAACGGTCATTGTTTGCCGCTTGTGCTCTGGCTGGTCTGGCGGGGTGCGATCAATTGACGGAACTCCGCCGGACTGAACAACTTTTGTTCCCGGTTGGGCTGCTCGACGATGTAGACCAACTCGCGTTCGGCCTCCGGGCTGGTGACTTCGAGCTTTCCGCCCGGGGACAAGTACGCCGCCTGGCCGTTTGGCAGGGGCACTGTGACGGAACTCAGCTCGCCGGTGGTGGTGTCCCAGCGACGGAGCGTGTTGTCGGTGGAGGTCGAAATCAGGTGCCGCCCGTCGGCAGCCCAAGAGATTCGTTGGTGTGAACCCGAGTGTCCTTTCAGTACGGGGCCGGCCTGGTTCCCGGCTACCTCCCACAGCCGTATTTCGCCATCATAGAACGCCAAAGCCAACCATTTCCCGGTCGGATCCCAGGCCACCGCCATGTACTGGTGGTCCGCAGGCCAGCCAACCAGCACGGGCCGGCCATCGGCGTGCCACAACCGGGGCTGCACGTCTCCCCAACTGCCACACGAGGCGAGGAACTTTCCGTCCGGGCTCCAGGCCAAATGCCAGACCGCGGCCGTGTGGCCTTTCATCTCCGGCCCCGGTCGGCCGTCGGCAGCCGCGATGATCCGGACCATGTTGTCACCGCAACCGCAGGCAATCGAATTCCCATCGGGACTCCAACTCATCCAGTGTACTTCTCCTTTGAGCACCGGGCCGGGCGTGCCGTCGGCGCCGAAGATCCGCATGGCCGAGTTGGGGGGCCAAGGACCTGAAAGCGCGAATCGCTTCCCGTCAGGGCTCCATTCCACCTGAATGGGCAAAGCGATTTTGTCCAGGGACAAGACCTTGATCGTCGAGCCATCGTCGGCTTTCCAGAGACGAATCGTCCCGTCGGCGCCAGCCGACACAAGCGTTTTGCCGTCGGGGCTCCAGGCAACGGCGAGCACCAAGTCGCTGTGGCCCGTCAATACTTTGGCAGCCTCACCGCTGGGCGTCTTCCACAGGCGGATCGTCTTGTCGGCGGAGGAGGAGGCCAGCCGTGTGCCATCCGGGCTCCACGCGATGGCAGACACGTGCGCGGCATGTCCCTTGAGGACCGGCCCCGGTCGGCCGTCCTCGCTCCAAAGTCGAACAACGTTCTCGTCGTGCCCGCGGCTGGCCAACCATTTCCCGTCGCGGCTCCGCACGATGTCCGCGATTCGCACACCGTGATCCCCCAGCACGGGCCCGGGCGCGTCGTCGGCGATGCTGCAGAATCGCAAGGTCCCGTCGTCGCCGCCTATTGCGATCCGTTTCCCCGTCGGTTCCCAGGCAAGCGACACGGGACGATTGGCGTGCGACACCAGACGCTGCTGCAAATTTCGCTCGACATCCCAGAGCCAGGCGGCCGTGTCCGCAAAACCCGCGGCAGCCAGACTCTTTCCATTGGGGCTCCAGGCCAGGGAGCAGCAGCTCGCTATGCGGCCTTCTTGGAAGACCGGCCCAGGTTTCCAGCTACTGGTGTCCCAAAGCTGAATGGCCTTGGCATCCGGAATCCCCGAAATCGCCAGCCAACGGCCGCCGGCACCCCAAGCCAACCGGTGCGGCCAGTCGGATTGTTTCTCTTTACTGCGGACCTCGATGACACGACCGGCCACGCCGTCCCGGTTCCAGAGGCGAAGCGTCCCGTCTTGCCCTGCGGAAGCGAAACTGCTGCTGTCCGGACCCCAACATGCGGCTGGGGCGGGAGAAGTGTGTCCGGAGCAAATCTTGACTAGGCTCCCGTCGGCGTTCCACAGCGAGGGCGACTGGTTGCTCCGATCGGAGGATAGCAGGAGCCGTTGGCCATCGGGACTCCAGGCCGCAGAACGGTTGCCGTGCGAACTGTCGTCCAGGATCGGACCGGGAATGCCCGTCGTCACGTCCCAGAGCCGGGCCGGCTCGGAGTAACTGGTGGAAGCAAGGCGAACGCCCTGCGGCTGGAGCGCCGCTGCAACCACTATCTCCCGATGTCCCAGGAACAGCCGCACGGGGCGCAGTCCGGGGAACTCGTACACTCGCGCCACAGAGCCGGTAGCGCAGGCCACCCATCGGCCGTCGCCGCCCCAACTGACTCCGTACACGGGCCCGCGCGGGGCCGCCATCTCCGCCTGCCAGCGGCCCAGATGAGGGAGCTTGGCGGGACGCGGGACCAGTCCCGGCAGACCGTGATCGCGGGATCCGGGCTTCCAGAGCCAGGCGACGCGGACCATCCGCCGCCCGGCCGGGGTCATCGCCACCTGGTCGCTCGAAAGAACCACATCCGCCGGTGTGCTGACCAGCGACAAGCGGTAACTGCCGGCGGGAAGATCGAGCGTCGCTTTCGCCGGGACATCGAGCTTGGCAACTTCTTTGCCTTCTTGCTGGACCGCAAGCTGAAGTTTGCCGGGGAAGTCGCTTTCCACGAGCAGTTGCCCGCGCCTGGCCTTGAGCAATTCCAAGTCGGTCTGCGCGAGCCTGGCAAGGCCGGAGCCGGTTGGCGCGTCCTTCCGGGCCTGCTCGAAGAACGTTGCCGCTTCCTCCGGCTTGCCCAAGCGGAGGTAGCGATGGCCAAACACATAGGCGATTCCGGCCCGCAGCGACGGGTCCAATGTCGGCGCCACGGATCCCCAGCCCAACCAGTTCGACACTCCTTTCCACGCGGCGGCAAGCTGGCTGAACTGAAGCGAGGTCACTTTGTGGCTTTCCAGGATGGCTCCGTACACTTGCTCGACTGCTTCCCACACCACGGCCTCCTGATCGTCCGAAACGTCGCCACCGAACGCCTGATTGCGCATCAACTCTGCGCCCGCGAGAATCACCGGCAACCGGGCCAACTCAGAAAAGGCTATGGCCTGCAAGGCAATGCCTTCCGCGCATTGTCGGCCTCGCGGGCTTCGCCACATGTCGCGAAGAGTCGTTGTCAACACGTCCGGGCGCTGCCGCCTCCCAGGGGCCTTCGCTGAGATTGGCCTCGATCGACGCCAACAGCGAGCTCACCCGATGGACTTCCATCCCCCGCCAGGCGAACGTGAACGCCCCCGCCACGATCAGCACGGTGGCCGCCAGAAACGCCGAGAACACCGGTCGGCGGCGAATGCGACGCACCAGCTTGCGCGTGGGTCCTTCGCGCCGGGCCAGGATCGCCTCCCCGGCCTGAAATCGCTCGAGGTCGTCGGCCAACGCCGCCGCGCTGGAATAGCGGTCGGCGGGGATCGTGGCCAACGCCTTCGCGCAAATCGTCTCCAGGTCGCGATGCACCCGAGGCGCGACCTTTCTCAGCGGCATCGCCTCCACGCTTTGGACCTTCATCAGCACTTCGCCCACCGTGCCTTGGAACGGCGGCCGCCCGGCAACCAACTCGTAAAGCACGGCTCCCAGCGAATAGATGTCGGCGGCCGGCCCCATCTGGTCCTTCCGCCCCGCGGCCTGCTCCGGGGCCATGTCGGCCGGCGTGCCCATCACGTCGCCGGTTTCGGTGAGCGCTTCAGCCTGTTCGCTCATCTCCTTGGCCAGGCCGAAGTCCATCAGCACCGGTTCGCCCGTCTCGGCGTCGATCATCACGTTGCCGGGCTTGATGTCGCGGTGGATGATGCCCCGCTCGTGGGCGTAGTGCGTCGCCCGGGCCGCCTTGGCTACGATCTGCGCCGCCTCCCGGGCGCTGATCCCACGCTCCGCCGCCCAGACGCCGAGCGTCTGGCCCGCAATGTAGCCCATCGCAATGTAGGCCTGCCCTTCCTGCTCGCCGGCCTCGTAGACCGGGCAGATCGCCGGATGGCGGAAGCCCGCCGCGGAGCGGGCCTCCCGTAAGAAACGCTGGCGCTCGCCGTCGCTGCGGAAGGATCCGGAACGCGGGACCTTCAACGCCACGGTCCGATTCAGATCCCGGTCCCTCGCCTTGTAGACCGTTCCACAACCACCCTGGCCCACGCGCTCCAAGAGCTCGAACTTCCCCAGCAACTCGGGCTTGGTCGATCGGGTCTGGCTGGGCCCCGGCTTCGAGGAAACCTGGCGGTCGACCTCGAGGAGACGTTGCTCCAGTCCTGGTCGATGGCGGCCGAACCGCCCTCGTGGCGGAGCGCGTTTGTGCCAAGCCAACCGTACTGCTCCGACCCAAAGCGGGCAATCGGGGCGTCCCGGCGCTACGGTGCGAGGGAGTTGTCTTCACGTGCAGCCCCGGGCGCGGTGGTTTCCAACACCGCTTGCAGGGAAATCGCCTCCACGCTCGACGCGCCGGCCGCCACAAAACGTTTCGGCAGAAGCCCAAGCCGTCCCCGTATTGCCCGCTGATCGTGTGGCGGAATCTGGCACGCCACGACGCCAAAGGCCGACAAACCGGACACCTGGAATTTGGGAACGGACGCGCGGCAGCGTGGCCGTCTTCTCGACTGTCAAAGGACCGCCTCGGCGGTTCAGCGAGTGTGCAGGCCGTAACGCGAGTGAACGCTGAGCAGGCCTCGAAAAGGGTAGGGAGACTTCGTCCTAGCGCCTTCTCCGGACCTCCCGGTGGTGCTAAGCTGGCTGCACACCTCTGCGGTATCTTGCAGAGTTCGAGCAGAGAGTTCTGTACGGGCGCGGACCCGCACAGGTAGGCT
>CAYTJV010000521.1:0-5579 GCA_964438165.1 uncultured Planctomycetaceae bacterium
GCGTCAGCCCGGCCACTTTCTCGAACAGCAAGCTGGCCTCGGCGACCTCGCGGTTGCGAATCGCGATTTCGCCCAGGATCTGGTACGCCTCGGGATCGTTGGGATTGGCGACAATCGCGCGCTCCAAAGCTTCGCGGGCCATGGCTGCTTGGTTGGCGTTTGAGAACCAACCGGCCATAACCACGTCGGGCGGCGGAATGTCGGGATACTTCTTGGCCACAGACTCAAGGACCTTGTGCGTTCGGTCGTAATCCCCGCTGCGGAAGAGTCTGGCCGCCTCCCCGAGCTCCGGGATCTTTGCCTCCGTCCCGGCGCCCGGGCTTTCCGGAACGACGAGTGAGCCTGGTTGGGCTGCCACGGACGCCGCGGAAAACGCCAACGCGACGACGGAGAGCGGAACGGCCGCAACCCGCGCCAAAGCCTGGACTTTCATCCTTCACCCCCTGCTGATCTTCAGCGTGTTTCCCAAGGCGGCAGCGCCGCCATCCGATGCCAAACTCGAATCCCGGACAAGCCGAGCTTGTAGACTACGCGGAAACACTTGCTGTCGCAAGGGTCTGGCCCGTTCCAGAAAAACTGCACCGTGGGGCAGGTTGCCAACCTGCCAAAAACACGGCAGATTGGCAATAGGCCCCACATTGGCATGCTGCAATATTATTGGAACGGGCCATAAGACCCTTGAGCCAGGAAATCGGGCAATCACGAAAGACCGAAACGACGAAAGACCGAAAAGCATTCAGTGATGAATGCTCGCCCGTCACCCTCGGCTCGCTCTTTCGGGTTTTCGTGATTCGTTTGCTCCTTATGGCTCCAAACCCGATTTTGTTGCTCCGGTCCCCCTTTTTGAGCGGTCCCCGGATTCGCCCCGTCCTTGTGCGCCCCTCAGAAGCTATAGTATTCTGAGGTGTTCAAGACTTCGCACCAGGGGCAAGGGGTAAGCTTATGCTCCACCAAATGGAATTGGTCCAGGGGAAGGTGACCCGCAACGGCGACCTGGCCGGCAACGTGTACGTGTACGTCAATCCGGACGAGCAGGAGCGTAAGCACCTGGTCGAGACGCTCAAGATCGACGAGCACACGCTGGTCTCGGCCCTGGACCCCGACGAGCTGGCCCGCTTGGAGTTCGAGCCCGACCACGTGGCGATCATCTACAAGCGGCCGCGCAACTATTCGAGCGCCGACGAGTTCGTCTTTCGCATTGCCTCGACGGGGTTGTTTCTCTTTGCCGACAAGCTGGTGATCGTGGTCTCCGACGACCTGCCGCTGTTCCAGGGCAAGCCGTTCGCCAGGATGACCTCGCTCCACGACCTGGTGCTGCGGAAGATCTACAGCTCGATCTTCCACTTCGTGGAGCACCTGAAGGTGATCAACGCCGTGTCGGAGTCGCTCGAGGACCAGATCAACGCCTCCATGCAGAACAAGTACCTGCTGAACCTGTTCAGCCTGGAGAAGAGCCTGGTGTACTACCTGAACGCGATCAACTCGAACGCCAAGCTCATCGAGCGCCTCAAGCACAGCGCGGCCAAGATCGGTTTCAGCCCGGAGAGCCTGGAGTTCATCGACGACATGCTCATCGAGAATAGCCAGTGCTATGAGCAGGCCGAGATCTACTCGAACATTCTCGCCAGCATGATGGATGCGCGGGTCTCGATCGTGAGCAACAACCTCAACTGGCTGATGAAGACGCTGACGATCATCACCATCGCCATCATGCTGCCGACCCTCGTGGTGAGCATCTTCTCGATGAACGTGCCCTTCCCCGGGCGGGATCACCCGTGGTCGTTCTGGATCATCGTCGGCCTGGCGTTAATCTCGGTCGGGATCGTGCGCATGGTGTGGCACTGGAAGAAGTGGTAGGACCAGCAGACGCTCACGCTAAGCCCCCCGGGCTTTACCGGCCGCTCTGGGCCCGTTATGCTGCCGGCATGGCGAGAACACCACGCATCGACTTTCTCGAATAGAGAGGAGCATTGCATGCACGCTGTCCGTAATTGGCGGGCCTCCCGCCGCAGCTTCTTGCGGTCCGCCGCCGCGTTGGCGGCAGCCCCCTGGGTCATTCCGGCCTCGGCGCTTGGCGCCGATGGCTCGCCCGCCGCGAGCGATCGGATCGCGCTGGGGTTCATCGGCGTGGGGTGCATGGGGCGCGGGCACTTGCGGCACTTCCTCCAGTATCCCGACGTGCAGGTGTTGGCCGTCTGCGACGTCGACGCCTGGCGTCTGGAAGACGCCAAAGCCACGGTGGAGAGGAAGTACGCCGCCGCCCGGGCCAGCGGCGCGTACCGGGGTTGTGACGCCTACGTCGATCTGCGCGAGCTTTTGGCCCGCGACGACATCGACGCCGTGGCGATCGTCACCGGCGACCGCTGGCACGGCGCGGCCACGGTCATGGCGGCCGAGGCGGGCAAGGACGTCTACGTCGAGAAGCCCCTCTGCCTGACGATCGCGGAAGGCCGGGCGATGGTCGACGCGGTGCGGCGTCACGGGCGGGTGTGCCAGGTCGGATTGCAGCAGCGCTCCGGCCGCGAGTTCCGCATCGCCTGCCAGTTGGTCCGCGACGGCGCGTTGGGCAAGATCGACCGCATCTACACGATCTTCTCGCAACCGAGCATCGACATCGACCTGCCGGCCGAGCCCACGCCGCCGACGCTTCATTGGGACCTCTGGCTGGGGCCGTCGCCGTGGCGCCCGTTCAACCACCGCTTTCACTACCTGGGCCAGCCTCTGAACGTCGTTCCTTGGGAGTTCTGCCGCGATTTCGGCAACGGGGGCATTTCCAGCGGCGGCGTACACGCCTTCGACGTGGTGCAGTGGGCCCTGGGCATGGATGAGTCCGGGCCCGTCGAAGTCATTCCGCCCGAGACCGGCCAATATCCTGACTTGACCTTCAAGTATCCCGGCGGGGAGCTCTTGCACGTGGTCGACGGCCGGCTGGACAGCCGCCGGCATTCCATCCCCAAGGGCTGGGACCCGAAGACGCCGATTCAGGCCTTTGGGGCGGTGTTCGTGGGCGAGCGGGGCTGGATCCACGTCGGCCGCAGCGGCTACCTGGTCTCGCACCCTGCCCAGATCGTCCGCGATCTGCCCGGCCGGTACGATCACCTGCTCGCGGTTCAAGGCCACCACGCGAACTTTTTGGAATCGATCCGCACGCGCCGGCGGCCGGCCTGCGACGTGTCGATCGGGCACCAGTCGACGATCGTGCCCATCTTAGGCTGCATCGCCCGATGGACCGGCCGAGCGTTGAAGTGGGACCCGGCCCGCGAGGAATTCCTCGGCGACGGCGACGCCAATCGCATGTTGCGCCGCACGATGCGCGAGCCGTGGCGGGTGTAGGGGGCTCTCGCAGACACCGTAGGGTAGGCACCAAACGGTTTTCCGCGCGCGTCTCATTAAGATTCAGAGGAGACGGATACGGCGAAGTCCCCACCGACCCGGTGTCGGTGGAAACGGGTTTGACGACTACGTGAGAGGAGACCAATCCAATCAAATCCCCACCGACCCCGTGTCGGTGGAAACGGGTTTGACGACTACCGTCGCCGCCGTAGTTGCCAAACCCCTTTCCACCGGCACGGGGCCGGTGGGGAGAAGCGAAAGGAGGCCATGACGAAAGCTGACGCCGTATGGCCGCCGTAGTTGCCAAACCCCTTTCCACCGGCACGGGGCCGGTGGGGAGAAGCGAAATGAGGCTACCGATGTTCAAGTCCCGCGCTTCCATCGTACGACCACTCCGCTCGGCAGTGCCCGGCCCGGCGGGGTCCGGAGCATCGTAATACGCGAAGAGAACTCGCGCTGCGAGCAGGGAGCGAACGCATCGCGGACCATGGCCTCCAGGCGCGGCGGATCGTACCCTGGCGTGTGGCAAGTCAGGAGGATGAAGCGGCATTGCCCGGCTGTTAGTTCGGCACAGAGCCCCAGGAGTCGCGGCAGATGCCGGCTCAAACGCCAGACCTCGCCCCGCGGACCGTGCCCGTAGCTGGGTGGGTCGAGGATCACGGCGTCATAATGGCTGCCCCGCTTTGCCTCGCGGCGGGTGAATTTCACGGCTTCTTCGCCAATCCAGCGGATCGGAGAATCGGCGAGCCCCGAAAGCTCGGCGTTGCGCCGGGCCCAGGCCACCACGTTCCGCGCGGCATCGACGTGCGTCACTTCCGCCCCGGCTGCCGCGCACGCCAAAGTGCTGCCTCCGGTGTACGCAAACAGGTTCAGCACGCGGATCGGTCCCCCGGCCGATCGCACCTCGTCGGCAAGCCACTCCCAATTCTCCGCCTGCTCGGGAAACAGGCCCACGTGCCCCGACTCGCATCGCTTCAGTTCAAGCACCATCGGCCCGCGGCGGACCGTCCATCGCTCGGGCAACGCTCGCCCCGACTCCCATCGGCCCTCGTTCGCGCTGGCGCCCGTAAACCGCGCATCGGCGGCTTGCCAGAGCCCCAAGTCAGACCGCGGCACATCCTCCGAGCCGGGGCAAGGGCGTTCCAGCCGCAACGGGCCGAATTGCTCCAGCTTGCGTCCCTCGCCGAAGTCGAGCAGTTGGTGCATTTCCGTCGCAAACACCGTTTCAGTAGACCCTACGACTCCAGCGAAGGCAAGGCTTGCCGTGCCAGGCTGCCGGCCGCTAGACTCCTAGAATGATGGCCACCGCAAGACAACGGATCGCCGGCCTGTTGCGCAAGACCCGCTTGCTGACGCTGGCCGACCGCGTGACGCTGCTGCGGGAAATCATCAGAAGATACCGTGCCAACCGGCGGTTCCTGGCGGAGCATCCCGGTTTTTCCGTTCCGCCGGCTGCCCTGGCCTACGACGCGTACAACCACGTCAACTGGCGGGAGTATCACGACTCGGGCATGTTGCACGCGCAGCTTATTGCCGACTTGATCCGAGAACATCTCGCCGTCAATCCCCTGAGGATGTGCGAGTGGGGCTGCGGGCCGGGGCGGGTCATCCGGCACCTTCGCGGCACGCTCGCCGACCGGACTGTCGAGCTGTTTGGCGCCGACTACAACCCCGCATCCGTCGCGTGGTGTCGGACGCACATCCCCGGCGTGGAGTTCCGCCACAACAACCTGGAGCCCCCGTTGCCGTTTGAAAGCGGAGCGCTGGATGCTCTCTACGCCATTTCGGTCTTCACGCACCTATCGGCCGAAGGCCATCGGCGCTGGATCGAAGAGGTCTTCCGCGTCATCCGGCCGTCGGGCATCGTCATCTTCACGACCCACGCTGACGCCTGCTTGGAGCGGCTCTTGCCCGACGAACAGCAACAGTATCGCGGCGGCAACCTGGTGGTGCGCGGTGGGGTGTACGAGGGGAGCAAATGCTTCGTGGCCTATCATCCTCCGGCCTACGTGCGAGAGGAGCTTCTGCAAGGCGCGGACGTGGTTGCCCACCTTCCCAGCCCGGCATCGTACCAGATGGTGCAAGACGTTTGGGTCGCGCGGAAGAGAATGAATCGCGAATACTGAATAGCGAATACGGAAGTCAGAATACGCCGCGCGCCGGCTCATTCTTCATTCAGTATTCGCTATTTTCTCGTTCCCACGCTCAGCGCTCAGTATTACCCACATATACGCACGTACATATTA
>CAYTJV010000522.1:0-5566 GCA_964438165.1 uncultured Planctomycetaceae bacterium
CTTTCGGTCGCCGACTACGATAAGCTGGACTTGGATGACCGCTCGGTGGTCCGGTGGATCGCTCCCCACCTCGGTCTGTCGGTCGCGGAACTGAAGAAACTGCCGATGGACCAGCAGTGGGAGCAAATCGCCCAAAAAGCGAACTTGGCGCAGGGGATTGGCGTGGCCGAGATCCGACGGCTGGCCGCGGTGTGTAAAGCCCACCTAGCCGCAGCCGCGCGGTATCGTCCCCAACCCTACCCCGGTCGCGCGGTATTGTTCCGGGCCGGCAATGCGTGGGGCGGCCTGGACCGACGATGGCGATCGCTCTGCCCCCAACTCCAGATGGAGACGGTCCCCGGCGATCACTACAGCATCCTTCGACGTCCCGACGCGGACGCGCTGGCCGAGCGCCTCGGCCACCACCTCGACGCAGTTGCCGAGGTTACGAGCCGTGTGAAAATAAGTTGACCCATTATCGTAGGACGGATTGCCAATCCGTCCTACAGGCAACTGCCCAAGTTATCGAGGCGGTGAGTTGATGAAGCTGATTGTTCTTCTGTTGAAGGCTTCGTGGCGGATCGTGCTGCTGGCGGCCCTGGTGGGGGCGGTGAGCGGCGTGGCTAGCATGGCGCTGATGGCCTCGATGTTTGCGGCCATGCAACAGCCGGGCGAATCGTCGCCGCTGGTGATCGGACTATTCGCCGCCCTCTGCTTCGTCGTCCTCCTGACGCGGATCGGTTCCCAGGTGCTCCTGGCCCGGCTGACGCAAAACACGGTGTCGAGGCTGCGCATCGGGCTCTGCCGGCAGATCTTGGCCTGTTCGCTGCGGCACCTGGAACAAATCGGCATGCACCGCATGCTCAGCGCGCTGACGAACGACGTGGCCGCGGTCACGCACGTCATGAACGCCGTGCCCGGACTGGTGGTCAGCTTTGTGATTCTCTTCTGCGGGGCGGTCTACCTGGGCTATTTGTCGCTGGGTCTGCTGGGGGGCGCCGCCGTCTTCTGCCTGTTCGGGGTGACGATCTATTTGTACTTCTCCAAGTTTGCGCGAGGCTACATGAAGCGCGGCTGGCAGGCGCAGGAGCAGTTGTTCAAGGCCATCCGCGAGCTGCTCGACGGCGTCAAGGAGCTGAAAACGCACCGCGACCGGCGGCAAGCGTTCCTTCATCGCGTGCTCCAGCCGGCGGAAGCCACGGTGCGCGAGAACAAGTTTTGGGGCGATTGCCTTCACAACGCGGCGATTGTCCTGAGCCGGGTGATGTTCTTCGTGGCCATGGGGATGCTGATCTTCGTCTGGCCGCGGCTCCAGCCTGCTGTCGACGCCCCCACGCTGACCCTCTATGCCTGGGTCATTATGTTCTTGATGTCTCCGTTGGACCAAATCATGGGCGCCCTGCCGTCCATGAAGTGGGCCGCCATCGCCATCGGAAGAATCGAGCGACTGGGCCTCATGCTTCGCGAAGCCGAGGTGGAAGAAGCCGACGCGAGTCCCCTCGGGCCGTGGGAGCAGATCGAGTTGACGGGCGTGACCCATGCCTACCGCCGCGAGGGTCACGCGCAAGGCTTCGTGCTCGGCCCCATCGACCTGACCGTGCGTCCCGGCGAAATCCTGTTCGTCATCGGCGGCAACGGCAGCGGCAAGACGACCTTGGCCAAGCTGCTCACCGGATTGTATGTGCCCGAGCAAGGCGAGATCCTTCTGGACGGGCAACCGATTACCACCGAGAACCGGGAGAGCTACCGGCAGCTCTTCTCGGTGGTGTTCGACGACGCCGCGGTGTCTGCCAGCCTGTGGGGACTGGAGGCGTCGGACTTGGACGAACGGGCGGGGGAGTACCTCCGTCAATTGGAGCTCGATCACGTGGTGAGCGTGAGCGGCGGCACGTTTTCCACGACCAGTCTCTCGCGCGGGCAGCGCAAACGGCTCGCCCTGCTGACCGCCTACCTCGAGGACCGCCCGATCTACGTGTTTGACGAATGGGCGGCCGACCAGGACCCCGTCTTCCGTAGGGTCTTTTATCTGCGCATCTTGCCCGAGTTGAAGCGCCGGGGGAAAGCCGTGGTCGCCGTGACCCACGATGACCGCTATTTCGCCGCCGCCGATTGCGTGATAAAACTTGAGGAGGGCAAGATTGTCGAATCGCTTCTCCCGGAGGCATTTGTGGACGCAGCGCCTGTGGGGCACGTTGCCAACGTGCCCACGACCCAAAGGCACGTTGGCAACGTGCCCCACAACGTGCCCCACGCGGAAGAAGCGTTTGCGGAGCCGAGGCCCGAGAAACCATGAGGGTAGGACGGCCTGGAAAGGCCGTCCTACGGAGCGGAAGACCATGAAGAAATCGTTGTTCTTTCTGGTGGCAGCCGTGCTTGCGGGCTCGATTGGCTTCTACTTCTGGCGGACGGCCTCGGCTGCCCGGCCGGAGTTTCGTACGCTGCCGGTCGCCCGGGGCGACTTGCTGGTTGCGGTCAGCGCGACCGGTTCGGTGGAGCCGGTGGAGATCATCGACGTCGGCGCGCAAATCGTGGGGATCGTCAAGAAGTTCGGCCCCGATCCGAACCAGCCGGGCAAGATGATCGACCATAACTCGCAGGTGAAGCAGGGGGACATCCTGGCGCACCTCGACGACGCTCCCCACCAGAACGAGCTCAAGAGGGCGCTGGCCAATCTCAAACTCGCGGAGAGCGAGCTGGCCCGCGTCGAAGCCCGTTTGAAGCAGGCGGAAAGCGCCTACCGCCGCGCCCAGAAACTGCGCGACACGAATTCCGACACCGAGTACGAGAACGCCGTGGCGAACTACGACATTGCCACAGCCGAAGCCGGAATCGCTGCGGCGAAGTTGGAGCAGGCGAAGGTCGCCAAGGACCAGGCGGACATCAACCTGGGGTACACCGTGGTCCGCTCGCCGGTCGACGGCGTGGTGATCGATCGCCGCGTCAACGTGGGCCAGACGGTGGTGGCCGGGCTGAACGCCCCGAGTCTCTTCCTTTTGGCCAAGGACCTCAGCCGGATGAACGTCATTGCCGCGGTGAACGAGGCCGACATCGGCGACATCCACGTCGGACAGCGAGTCACCTTCAAAGTCGACGCCTGCCGCGATCAGATTTTTTCGGGCACGGTGTCCAAAATCCGGCTCAACGCCAGCATGGCCCAGAATGTGGTGACGTACGGCGTGGTGGTCGACGTCGACAACACCGACGGGAAACTCCTGCCCTACATGACCGCCAAACTCCAGTTCGAAGTTGCCCGCCGGTCCGACGCGATGCTGGTCTCCAACCAGGCGCTCCGCTGGCGGCCGACGTTGGCCCAGATCTCGCCGTCCGCGCGGCGCGTCCTGCCGCCCTCGGCTTTGCGACAGGAAGCCGACGGCTCGGGCGAGGAAGGCGAACAGAAAGTGGAGTTGGCGTCGCCCACGGTCTGGGTCGTGGCTGCCGATGGTTTCGTCCAGCCGATCCAAGTCCAGACCAGCCTCTCTGACGGCATCCTCACGGAGATCAGTGGCGGGGATCTCAAACCGGGCACGGAAATCGTGATCAATGCCGTGCGCGAGGCGCAACCCGACTTCGTGTCGAGCTTCATCTCGCAGGTGGTCAATACAAAGAAGTAGAGGGGTCAGGGGTTAGGGGTCAGGGTTCAGAACTCCTGGGAGACATAAAATCCTAAATCCTGAACCCTCAATCCTAACCCCTGGCCCCTAACCCCCTAACCCCGAACCCCAAATGGCCCTGATCGAGCTCAAACACCTCAGCAAGACCTACCGCGTCGGCGACATCGACCTGCCGGTCCTCAAGGACGTCACCTTGACGATCCAACAGGGGGAGTTCGTCGCGCTGATGGGCGCTTCCGGCTCGGGGAAGACGACGTTGATGAACCTGCTCGGGTGCCTGGACCAGGCGACCGCTGGATCCTACTCGTTTGAGGGGGTTGAGGTTACGCGATTGTCGGCCGAGCAATTGGCCCGCCTCGGCGTCAGCCGCATCGGTTTCGTCTTTCAGAGCGTTAATCTCCGTCCCCGCGTCACGGCCCTGGACAACGTGCGCATGCCGGCTGCCTACTCCACGCTGAGAGGCACCAGCCGCCAGGTGCGCGAGCGGAGTCGGGAATTGCTGACCACGGTGGGGCTGGAAGCGCGGCTGGACCATCCCCCCAACATGCTCTCCGGCGGCGAGCAGCAGCGTGTGGCCATTGCCCGCGCGCTGGTCAACCAGCCCACTCTGCTCTTGGCCGATGAACCGACCGGGAACCTCGATTCGCACACCGGCAAGGAGATCCTCCAGCTTTTCCGCCGTCAGAACATGGAGAAGGGGATTACCCTGCTGCTGGTGACCCACGACCCCGAGGTCGCACGCGCTGCCGATCGTATCATCCGTATCACCGACGGTCAAATCGTGGAGGACGTGCGCTTGCAGCCGTCGGGGGCAGGAAAGGGAGCGGCGGAAAAGGCGGCGGAAAAGGGGACAGGCCCCTTTTGTGCGCAGCACCCTTCGGGCCTTTCAGGCAAAAGGTGCCTGTCCCCTTTTCCGCCGCCGGGCACGGAGGCGCCGGACCGCCGCGCCGCGCTCCCGACTCGCCGCGCCCGCAACACGCTCCGCGTGGCCGCCGGCGCCACGCGGATCGCGCTTCAGGCCTTGCGTCGGAACGTGATGCGCACGGTCCTCACCATGCTCGGGGTGATCATCGGGGTCGCGGCCGTGATTGCCATGATGGAAATCAGCCAGGGGGCGTCGGTCGCGATTCAGATTACCGTCACCAATCTGGGCGCCAATACCTTGGCCGTGCAGGCCGGCGCACCCCAGCGGGGGGCGCCCCGCTTCGGAGAGAAGCTCGACACGCTCACGCCTGAAGACGCCGAGGCGATCGCGCGCGAGTGTCCCGCGGTCGTGTGTACCGCCCCGATCGTCACCGCGCGGGCCCAAGTGGTTTACGGGAACCGCAGTTGGACGCCCGGATACCTTACGGGCACCACGGAGGCGTTCCTCGTGGCGCGTAACTGGACCGACCTCGATTTCGGCCGCGTGTTCAACGAGCGCGAAGTCCTCAGCGGCAGCAAAGTCTGTGTGATCGGACAGACCCTGGTTCGCGAGCTGTTCCAGGGGCGCAACCCGGTCGGGCTGGACATCCGCATCAAGAACGTCCCCTTCACGGTAATTGGAGTTCTCAGCGCCAAGGGCGCCAATCTGCTGGGCATTGACCAGGACGACATTGTGCTGGCCCCATGGACCACGGTAAAGTACCGGATCAGCGGGGGAGGCTGGGGCGGGATGGGACTGCGCGATTCCGGGCGATCGCTTCCAGGCCGGTCCCAGGCCGAGCGGCTCCCCGGCCGGCCCCACATCATGCGGAGCGAAACGATCGGGCAGATCCTCGTAAAAGCCACCTCCCCGCAAGCGGTTTCCATGGCCTCCGGGCAAATCGCCCGCCTTTTGCGCGACCGGCATCGGCTGGTTGAAGGCGAGGCCGATTTCCGAATCTACGACATGGCCGAGGTGACGAATGTCTTCAAGAAGACCGTCCATATGCTCTCCGGCCTGGCCATGGCGATAGCGGCCGTTTCGCTGACCGTCGGCGGCGTGGGGATCATGA
>CAYTJV010000523.1:0-5559 GCA_964438165.1 uncultured Planctomycetaceae bacterium
GAGATTGAGCGGCGGGCGCATGACGCCCAGGCGGCACGGACCGGCGCGCGGGTCAGCTCGTAATAATCGAAGAAGGAGACGGGCTGATTCTCCGGCGTAACGGCAATCTTCAGACTCGCCTTGCCGCTGTACGCCTGCGTCGTATCGATCTCGCCGAACAGTCGGTTCATCCGTCCGCCCCAATGGACGATACGGTCGCCTTCGGCCGATCCCCAGCCGTCCGTGCCGCACTCGAAGCTGGCGTTGGGAACGAGGTTGTGGTTGGCAGTAGGGATGATATGTCCGGGCCGGTATAACTCGCGGCCCGCTTCCACAAGCTCCGCGTCGTCGAGCCAGAGGGCGCCGGTGGAATTGAACCAGATCTGGAACCGGGTCGACTCCGCACACGTGCGCGTGGCCCGGAAGGAGAACTCGTGTCGGGCCCAGTCCGGCGTCGGCGCAAACGAATCCTGAAGCCCGCAGTTCTGCCAGTTCGAGGTGTCGGAGAGGGCCACCTGCACGGTATCGCCGCCGAGGCTTTCGGCCCGGGCCCAAAGCGTCAGACGATACGCCACGCCCCGCTTCACCGGCACGCCCATCTGGGCAATCATGGCGTGCGAGTCGGGCGTGCCGCCATTGAACTTGGTGCAGGCGAGCCGGACGCAGCGTTTGCCGTCGCGGCCGCGGTCCAAGGAGAGGGTTTGCGCGACCCGCCGCGAGTTGCCCGAGATTTGCCACGCGTCAGGAAGGCCGCTTCGATCGGTCTGATCCTCGAAGCTGGGATTGCGAACGAGATTCTCAGCCGCGCCTGCGATGGCGGCCAAAAGCCAGACAACTGCCCAAGAGACTGCCCAAACCAGCGAACGAGCCATGATACCGCCCTCCCATTCCGCACAGTCGTGCAAATCGGTCTCTACGGCCGTCGATTATCCGTCACCGCCCGTCGAGAAGAAAGGGGATAAGTCCAATCTCTGCGTTCGGGCGAAGGGGTCGGGAGTCCTTTTCCATGTCGGTGGGAGCCGCTGTCTTGCATGGTTAGACTTCATCGCCGACATGGAAAAGGACTCCCGACCCCCTGGCGCGGCCCGTGAACTATACTTGGGTGAGAACCAGCACACGCTTCGGAAAAAGGGGATCGCGGTGTCGCTGTTTACCAAGAATCGCGAGCATGAGGTCCAAAGCCTCATGCTGAACCTGGTCAACAACAACTGCCCGGGCCTGAAGGGCCTTGCCGAGGGTCCGCGCCTGGAGCGCCGGGTCAACTTGACCGTGGTGGTGCTCGTGATTCCCTTCGAGAACGGGAAGGCGATCGTCGGCGAACGCTTCGCGGCCGTGACCAAGGAGTTCACCAGCCGGGGCGTCTCCCTGGTGCTGCATGAATGCCACGCCGCCGACAACGTGATTCTGGGCTTCCGCTGGGAGCGCTCGATGAAGTTCATCTTGGCCCAGGCCCGGCATCTTAACCCCATGGGCGGCGGCTTCTGGCAGCTCGGCCTGCGGCTCAAAGAGGTTGTTCATCCGGACGTCTACCCCGAGCTGGAAAACGTGCGGATCTAGCTTGCACCCCGGTGCCGCCTGCCGTTAAGCTGTAGGTCAGGCTTTCCAGTCTGACGGCCGATATTGTCAGGCTGGAAAGACCGACCTACGTGCTCACTTCACCTTGCCGATCACGGGAGGGCGCCGGCCATGATTCACTCGCTGTGTGTGGTTCTTTGTGCGTGGGGACTTTCCGCCGAGCCAAAGGCGGACGATTTCCGCGTGTTGCCGGCCAAGATCGACGGCATCGCCCCGCAGGCGATGGTGCACGCCTATTGGATGCGGCAGGCCCGCGAGGCCCTCAACCGCCGGACCGCGGAGTACGAAAAACTCAAGACCCCGGAGCAATGGGCCGCGCATCAGGAGCGGATGCGGAAGTTTTTCGTGGCCCAGCTCGGCGGATTTCCCGAGCGAACGCCGCTGGAGCCCCAGCGCATCAGCCGGCTGGAGCGCGACGGCTACTCGATCGAGAGAGTCATCTATCAGAGCCAGCCGGGCCATTACGTGACCGCCCTGTTCTACCTGCCCAACGGCAAGCCGCAGTTTCCCGGCGTGCTGGTTCCCTGCGGGCACAGCGACAACGGCAAGGCGATGGAGGCATACCAGCGGGCGTGCATCCTGCTCGCGAAAAACGGCTTCGCCGTCCTCTGCTACGATCCGATCGACCAGGGCGAGCGGTTCCAACTCCTCGACGCCCAAGGCAAGCCGCTCGCCCGAGGCACCGTCGCCCATTGCCTGGTCGGCGTGGGCAGCATCCTGCTGGGCCGAAACACGGCAACCTATCGCATCTGGGACGGGATGCGGAGTCTGGACTATCTGACCAGCCGCAAGGAGGTCGATCCGAAGCGGATCGGCTGCACCGGCAACTCGGGCGGCGGCACGCTGACCAGCTACCTGATGGCCTTGGACGAGCGGATCCAGGCCGCGGCCCCGAGCTGCTATCTCACCACGCTGGGCCGGCTGCTGGAGACCATTGGTCCGCAAGACGCCGAGCAGAACATCCACGCCCAGGTGGCCTTCGGCATGGACCACGCCGAGTACATTCTGATGCGGGCCCCGCGCCCGACGCTCCTCTGCACCGCCACGCGCGACTTCTTCGATATTTCTGGTGCCTGGGACACCTTCCGTCAGGCCAAGCGGTGCTATGCGCGACTGGGATTCGCCGAGCGGGTCGACCTGATCGAAACCGACGCCGAGCACGGCTTTTCGAGTCCGCTGCGGACCGCCGCCACGCGCTGGATGCGGCGGTGGCTCCAGGGCAAGGACGATGCGATCACCGAGTCGGTTTGGCCGGTCCTCAGCGACAAGGAGGCCCTCTGCACGCCGGAAGGCCAAGTCATGCGGCTGCCCGGCGCGCGCAGCGTCTACGACATCAACCGCGATCTCCAGCAGCAGCTCGCCGCGGCACGCAAGACCCTTTGGAGCCGCAACGGGCCGCAGAAGATGCTCGACGAGGTGCGCCGCGTGACCGGCATCCGGCGACTCGACGCGCTGGCGGAGGTTGCCTGCGAAAAGGTCGGATCGATCAGCCGGTCGGGCTATCGCATCGACAAGCTCGTGTTGCGTCCGGAACCGGGGATCTGGCTGCCGGCCTTGGCCTTTGTGCCTGAAAAACCCAGCGGCGAGGCGACGCTCTACCTGCACGACTCGGGCAAGCAGACCGATGCAGGGCCCGGCGGACCTATCGAGAAGCTCGTCGCGCAAGGGCAGGTCGTTTTGGCCGTGGACCTGCGCGGATTTGGAGAGACGCAAAAGACCGAAAAGTCGGCCTACTCGAACTACCTCGGAGCGGAGTGGAAAGAGAGTTTTCTGGCGTATCTGTTGGGCAAGTCGTACCTGGCTGCGCGGGCCGAGGATGCGTTGGTCTGTGCCCGGTTTCTGGCAGGCTACGCCGAGCCCGACAAGCCGCATCGCGTCCACCTGGTGGCCATCGGGCAGGCCGGCCCGCCGGCCTTGCACGCGGCCGCCCTGGAGCCTGGCCTTTTCGCGTCGGAAGCTTTGAAAGGCTCTCTCACCTCGTGGGCTGAGGTCGTACACACGCCCCTGGCCAAGAACCAAATGGCCAACGTGGTCCACGGGGTGTTGGGCGTCTACGATTTGCCCGACCTGTTGGCCACGCTGCCCAAGGGCAAGGCGACGGTGGTCGAACCGGTCGACGCCACGGGACGTCCGTAGCAGCGGCAGCGTCCCCCTCGTAGCTCAAGCAGCCACGCGCCGCGAAAGGCGATGGCTCTTGTCGGCATCCAGCTTCGCCGCGCAATAACGCAAGCCGTGCTTCGGCTTCTTCGGATCGGGCCAGCACACGGCATCGAGCAGCCGTCCGCCACAGGAAAGGATGATCTCTTCCACGTCTTCGCGGGCCATGGCGTGGATCTCCACGGCCGGGCGACCTCGCACCATCTTCCACCACCGGCGCAGGTGCTGCCTGCGGACGCGATAGGCCCATGCGCCAAGCGAGCCGGGCCGATAACGCCGGCCACACGGCACCTGAAATAGCGCCACTCCGCCGGGCCGCAACACGCGGAAGAACTCGCGAATATAGGCGGCCGCTGCTTCGGGCGGAATGTGCTGGAGCGTGATCACGCTGTAGACCAAATCGAACATGCGGTCTTCGAAACACGACAGATCATCGTTCGCATGGACGACGTATTGCACTCGGCTGCCGTGGCGGTTGAACTCGCGAGCCTTGGCGACCATCGATTCCGCAATGTCTACGCCGACGACCTCCTGGAATCGCTCCGCCAATGCCTGGCTCAAGCGGCCCACCCCGCAACCGAAATCGAGCGCCCTCGAGAAGCCCAGCCGCAATCCCAAGCGATCCGCGTACTGAAGTACCTCGCCGACATGTCGCCGGCCTGTCTCGAAGAACTCCTTGATGTCCCACCGGTTGTAACGACAGCCCTTGAGCGACAGAACCGCATAGAGGGGATCCTCTCGCCCTAACTTCTCGTAAACGTTCTTGACAAACGATAAGTTCATCGAAGGATCCTCGCCGGGGCCAAGTCGCTGCGAATATCGGCTTGCGAGGCCCCCAAACTCAATAGTTCTACCGCGTTTTTTTGGGTAAACACCTCTCAGGAAGGAGCCTCCCTGGCGCATGCTGTCATCGCTGGCATTGCTGGCGCCCCCCACGACCGGGGCTATAGCGGACAAACGCTCGTCGTGCCGCTTGCGATAGACATCCGGCGTTGTATGATCCCGCCCGATCTGGCACACTCTTGCTTCTGAAGAGTTGCCCACTTGCCAGGAAACCGTTCGGGTGGAGTACGTGAGTCTCTCGGAACACGCCGACGAGTACGATCGGAAATGCTTTCCCACGGCATGGGCACGCTTCCCGTGGGAAGTGCTGCTGTTAGCGGCGTTTGTCTCGGCGGTCTATTTTGGCCGGCTCGACACGGTGCCGTTTCGGGGGGAAGAAACGCGGTGGGCCCGGGTGGCGTGGGAGATGCGCGAGACCGGCGATTTCGTGGTTCCGCGGCAACAGGGGCAGGTGTTTCCCGATCGTCCCCCGCTGAATAGCTGGTGCATGCTGCTGGCCAGCGCGCCAAGTGGCAGCCTCGACCGCGTGTCGGTGCGGCTGCCCGCGGTGCTGGCCACGGTGCTCACCACGCTGTTGCTTTACGGTTACTGCCGACAATTCCTCAGCCGCTGGGGCGCCTTCACGGCCGGACTGGTCTACGCCACCTTCCCTCAGACCTTGCAACTCGGCCGATTTGCCGAGAGCGACGCGGTATTCACATTCCTGGTGACCGCGGCCCTTTTGGTCTGGCACACCGGCTATGAGCGCAAGTGGCCGCGCGCATGCACCTGGACGGCGGGCTACCTGCTGGCCGCCTTGGCCGGCCTGGCCAAAGGCCCCCAAGGGCCAGTTTACTTCATGGCGACCGTCACGGTTTTCCTCGGCCTGAAGCGGGATTGGCGGTGCCTTTTCAGCATCCCGCACCTGGCCGGCTTGCTCACGTTTGCCGCAGTGCTGGGCGCTTGGCAGATTCCGTTCAGTCGGGCGGCGGGCGCGGAGTCGACGATGGCCGTCTGGAGCGAAGA
>CAYTJV010000524.1:0-5549 GCA_964438165.1 uncultured Planctomycetaceae bacterium
GCCCGTTACGCACTCTTGATGAACACCGACATGTTTTTCGACGCCGCCGAGCCGTGCGTCGTGCGCATGGCTCGGTTCATGGACAGCCACCCGACGTGCGGCGTGGCGGGCTGCGGGCTCTATCACGCGGACGGCCAGTTTGCCTATCCGGCGCGGCGGTTCCAGTCGTTGGCCGTGGTGCTGGCCCGCCGCTGCGGCCTGGGACGTCTCTTGCGCCGCACCGTCGATCAATACCTCTACCGCGACCGATCTGTCGACGACACTTGGGAGCCCGACTGGCTCTGCGGCGCTTTCTTGATGATCCGCCGTGAGGCCGCGGGCGATGTCGGCTGGTTCGACGAAGGGTTCGGCAAGTATTTCGAAGACGTCGATCTATGCCTCCGCATGGCCCGCGCCGGCTGGAAGGTTCTCTACCACGGCGGCACGTACTGCTACCATCTCGAACGCCGCAGCAGCAAGAACCTCCTCTCGCTCGATGCCCTGCGCCACCTGCGGGCGTATTTCCGCTGGCACTGGAAGTGGGGGTTCGCCCCCAAGCCGGCCCCTTCGCCGCGCGTCCCGGAGCGCCGGGCCGCCTGAATTGCGCCGAGCCCGATTCTGACGGATGGAAGCATTGGAAATCCGTCCCGCTTTCCCGTAGAGGACAGATTGGAGATCCGTCGCCAGGGATCTGCTGCTGGATGATCCCGGTCTGTGGCTCTGCGCCACCAGGTCTGTTCAAGATTTGAACAGATGCCGCAACTCGTTGCCGGATAAGTGGTTGACTGCGCTTCAGCCGCACTTCGTGTTGCTGGCGGTGATGGCTGGGGGCCAACGGCCCGCCGGCGCTTTGCGGCAGCCCGCCGTAGGGCCGCAAAGCTAACTCTTCCCGCTTCAACAGGTTGCGAGTCAAAGTCGGACTCCCGCTCGACTTGGCACGCTGGTTGCTCCTCAGCCTGCTCGCTCAGCTTTCATCGGACCCATGCCGCGAAGGGCACTATGCCGTGATCTTGGGTGTTTGCGCGCGCTGTGACAAGAGACGAGGCTGCCGCTTCAGGCAGCCGGGCACCTGGGTCAGCGATTGTGAGGTGTTCCAGCATGCCGCGGATCGGTCGAACGGTTCGAGGCACGCTCATCAGGCCAGTACGAGAGGAGCGACTTATGTCGGAAAAACCTCAGGCGTCGATCGAGAACCGGATTAGCAAGGCCCTCGAGAGCACGCAGCCGTCCCAGGAGCGGGCGCTCCAGAATTTCCGCTACGTGGTGGCCTCGGTGAACGACAGCGCCTTGGCCGTGTGGGCGGATCTTTGGAATGAGCTTCGCGGCAGCGTGACCACCAACGGCATGGTCACGCCCGAGATGGAGCAGGGCTTCAAGCCCGCCTGCGGCTGGCCCGAGTTCCTCGAGAAACTCTGGCTGTTGAAACACTATCTCGACTATACCCACCGCTTCTGCAAACCGTAAAACCGTAAGGAGTAATGCGAGTATGATTCAGTCGTGTGCATCGATGCCGTTGGAAGACGCGGTCCGCGGTGCTCCCGCGCCCGTCGATGAGTTTATGGCCCACGTGGCGGCCAAGAACCCCGGCCAGCCCGAGTTCCACCAGGCGGTCCGCGAGGTCGTGGAATCGATCATGCCGGTCGTCCAGGCCAGCGCCGCCTACCGCAAGGCGAAGATCCTGGAGCGGATGGTGGAGCCGGAGCGGGTGATCATGTTCCGCGTTCCCTGGGTCGACGACCGCGGGGAGATCCACATCAACCGTGGCTACCGCATCCAGATGAACAGCGCCATCGGCTCCTACAAGGGCGGCCTGCGGTTCCATCCCACCGTGACCTTGAGCGTGCTGAAGTTCCTCGCCTTCGAGCAGGTGTTCAAGAACAGCCTGACCACGCTGCCGATGGGCGGCGGCAAGGGCGGGTCCGACTTCGATCCCAAGGGCAAGAGCGACAACGAGGTGATGCGCTTCTGCCAGTCGTTCATGAGCGAGTTGTTCCGGCACATCGGGCCCGACAGCGACGTCCCCGCCGGCGACATCGGCGTGGGCGGACGCGAGATCGGGTTCCTCTTCGGCCAGTACAAGAAGCTGACCAACCGCTTCTGCGGAGTGCTCACCGGCAAGGGGCTCCAGTACGGCGGATCGCTGATCCGGCCGGAGGCCACCGGCTACGGCGCCGTGTACTTCGCCCAGGAAATGCTGGCCACCCGCGGCGACGGCTTTCGCGGCAAGACCGCCACGGTCTCCGGCTCGGGGAACGTGGCCCAATACACGATCCAGAAGCTGCTCCAGCTCGGGGCCAAGCCGATCACGCTCTCCGACTCCGGCGGAACGATCGTCGACGAAGCCGGGATCGACGAGGAGAAGCTGGCCTGGGTCATGGAGCTCAAGGAGATCCGCCGCGGACGCATCGCAGAGTACGCCGATCGCTTCAAGGGCGCCAAGTACTATCCGGACAAGAAGCCTTGGGGCGTCAAGTGCGACATGGCCTTCCCCAGCGCCACGCAGAACGAGGTCAACGGCGAGGACGCCAAGACGCTCGTCGCCAACGGCTGCCGATGCGTTTCCGAAGGGGCGAACATGCCGACCACTCCCGACGGCGTGCGGGTGTTCCAGGACGCGAAGATTCTCTACGGGCCGGGCAAGGCGGCCAACGCCGGCGGCGTGGCCGTGTCGGGGCTGGAGATGAACCAGAACAGCGGCTGCATGCGCCGCTCGCGCGACGAAGTCGACCGACAGCTCCAGGACATCATGAAGTCGATCCACGAGAACTGCGTGCGTTACGGCAAGAACGGCGGCTCGGTGAACTACGTCCAGGGGGCCAACGTGGCCGGGTTCATCAAGGTGGCCGATGCCATGCTCTCGCAGGGACTGGTATAATCGAACATGGGCGATGCCCAACTGAGCACGGGCCTTGCAGGGTTGGATCGGGTCCTTCGCGGCCTGATCCCCGGGGATAATATCGTCTGGGAGATCGACTCGGTCGACGATTACGCCCCCTTCGTCGAGCCGTTCTGCGACTACGCCCGGGCCAAGGGCCGCAAGCTCGTCTACTTCCGCTTCGGCGACCACCAGCCGCTGGCGTCCGAAGGGCCCGGCATCGACGTCTGCCACCTCGAAGTGGCCGACGGCTTCGAGAAGTTCATCACCGAGATCCACCGCGCCGTCAGTCAGGCCGGGCGCGGGGCGTATCTGCTGTTCGATTGCCTCTCGACCCTGGCCGTCGATTGGAACAGCGATCGCATGTTGGGCAACTTCTTCATGCTCACCTGCCCCTACATCTTGGACCTTGAATCGCTGGCCTATTTCTCCCTGTTGCGCGGCTGCCATTCGTTCCACGCCACCACGCCGATCTCCGAGACGACTCAGATCTTCCTCGACGTCTACCGCCACCAGGGGCAGCTTTACGTCCAGCCGATCAAGGTCCAGCAGCGCTACTCGCCCACCATGTACATGCTGCACGCCTGGAAAGGCGGCGAGTTCCTGCCCGTGGTCGAAAGCTCGACCACGGCGGAGATCCTGACCTCGATTCCCTGGGCGGGGATGGACTCGGTGCGATCGCGCCTCGGCGTGTGGAACCGCAGGTGTTTGCAGGCCGAGGAGGTCTGGTCGGCCGTCGAGCGCGGCGAGCGCCCGCCCGAGCACGCGCAGCCCTCCCTCGCCATGCTGCTGAGGATGGCCGTTTCGCGCGACGAGCGCATGCTCCAGCTCGCCGAGAAGCACCTCACGCTCGGCGATTTGCTGGCCATCTGGCAGCGGATGATCGGCACCGGCCTGATCGGCGGCAAGGCGGTCGGCATGTTGCTGGCCCGGGCCATCCTCCGCCACACCGACCCCCGCTGGGCCGAGCTGCTGGAGGCCCACGACTCGTTCTTCATCGGCTCCGACGTCTTCTACACCTTTCTGGTCGAGAACGGCTGCTGGTGGCTGCGGCAGAAGCAGCGCGATCCGGCCACGTTCCTCGACGGCGTGGAAGAGGCCCGGCGGCGGATCCTCACCGGCTGCTTCCCCGACTACATCGTCCGCGAATTCGCCGAGATGCTCGACTACTTCGGGCAGTCGCCGATCATCGTTCGCTCCAGCAGCCTGCTGGAAGACAGCTTCGGCAATGCCTTCGCCGGCAAGTACGAGAGCGTGTTCTGCGCCAACCAGGGACCGCACCAGAAGCGCCTGCACGACTTCATGTCCGCCGTGCGCACGATCTACGCCAGCACGATGAGCGAGAAGGCCCTCCGCTACCGGGCCCAGCGCGGGATCCTCGACCGCGACGAGCAAATGTCGCTCTTGGTGCAGCGGGTCTCGGGGACGCGGTACGGCGCGCTGTTCTACCCGCACGTGGCCGGGGTGGGCCTTTCCTTCAATCCCTACGTGTGGAGCCCGTACATTGATCCCGAGGCGGTCATGTTGCGTTTGGTCTTCGGACTGGGCACGCGCGCGGTCGACCGCTCCGACGACGATTACACCCGCGTCGTGGCCCTGAACGCCCCCGATCGCCGGCCCGAGGCCGGCGCCGACGAAGTGCGCAGGTACTCGCAGCGCAACGTCGACGTGATCGACCTGGAGGCCAACCAGCTCATCTCCGTCGATTTTGCGGAAGTGGCGCAGCGGAGCCCCAGCCTGCCGATCGACATGTTTGCCACCGAGGACCGGCACCTGGCCCAATGGGTGGCGGATCGGGGATTGGATCCCCTGGCAGCGCGAATGCTCACGTTTGACCCGCTGCTCTCCGAGACTTCGTTCATCGACGACATGCGCGCGATGCTCGCAACGCTTCAAGAGGCGTATGGGAGCCCCGTCGACACGGAGTTCACCACGAACTTTCCCGCCGCCGGTGGTTACAGGATCAACCTGGTCCAGTGCCGGCCCCTGCAAGTCTGCGGCTGCGGCACGGCGGTGGAGCCGCCGCCCGACCTCCAGGCCCAACAGGTCGTGCTCCAAGCCAGCGGGGCGGTCATCGGCCGCAGCCGGCGGATCGGCGTGGACCGGGTGGTTTACATCGTGCCTTCGGTCTACGGCGACCTCACGCTTCGCGACCGGTATAGCGTGGCCCGACTCATCGGCCGAATCATGCACGCCGACGGCCCCTGTACGCCCAAGACGACCATGCTCATCGGGCCGGGGCGCTGGGGCACCACCACGCCTTCCTTGGGCGTGCCGGTCTCCTTCGCCGAGATCGATACGGTTTCCGTCCTCTGCGAGATCGTGGCCATGCGCGACGACCTGGTTCCCGACGTTTCTTTGGGGACCCATTTCTTCAACGAGCTGGTCGAGCTCGACATCCTCTACCTGGCCCTCTTCCCGACGCGGAACAACAACGCCTGGAGCCGAGCCTTTTTTGAAAGCGAGGCTCCCAATCGCCTCGTGGACCTTGTGCCCGACGCCGCCGACTGGACCGACGCCATCCGCGTGATCGACTTCGGCAACGGCGCCCGGCCGGGCCCGCTTTGGCTCAACGCCGACGCCCTCCAGCAGCGGGTGCTGTGCTACGTCGGCGAGGCTTAGAGACCTGAGTACGACGCGTCCTCCGGTTCGAGTCACGCCGGAATTGGGCCACTGCGACTTTTTGGTCGAAAAC
>CAYTJV010000525.1:0-5537 GCA_964438165.1 uncultured Planctomycetaceae bacterium
TGAAGGATGAAGGATGAAAGATAAGAGATGAGGGATGAGGCTGGTCAATTTGCAATTTGATATTTGCAATTTGCAATTTGCAATGATTCGGCCTCGTCCGAAGGCCGCCTGGCTCGTCGCCGCCGTCTGGATCCTCATGACGGCCTCAACCTTCTGGCTGGTTGCCCGTTGTGCCCTCACCTCTCCGATCGCCGACGAGCTGCGCTACGTGGGCGTGGTCACGGGGGCCGAGCCGCTCACGTGGCAGTGGCTCTTTCAAGTGGAAAACCAGCATTGCGCCCCGGTCTTCAAGCTGGCGTATCTCGGCCTGGGTTGGGCCACGGGCTTCGACTTCCGCGCCGGGGCCTTTGCCAACGTGGGCCTGCTGGCCCTCTTGTCGCTGGCGATGATCGTGGCGGCCGCCCGGGTCCGCGGCCGTTCAAGCGCGCTGGACGTGATTTTCCCGATCCTCCTGTTGCACTGGGGACACAGCGGCAACCTGATCTGGGGCTTCCAGTTGTTCTACGTACTGCCCACCGCGCTGGTGGGAATCGTCCTCCTGGTGCTCGCGACAAGCGGCCAAAGGCTCTCGATCGGCACCGCCGTGCTCGTCGCAGTGTGCCTCCTGGGCGCGGGCTTCTCCGGCGGTCCGGGCGTCTTTTACGTCCCACCGCTGGCCACCTGGCTAGCATACGCGGGAATCCGTCGCTTGTGCGATTCCAAAGTAGCAGGCACACTCCGTGTGCCGTCCGCGCAGAACGGCACACGGAGTGTGCCTGCTACAAGTCGCCGTGCCGGTGCCGCAATCATCTCCTTGGCCGTCCTGGCCTGCCTGCCACTTGCGGTCTACGTGATCGATCGCTCCGAGGCCCTTCGGTTCCCGCCCCCGCTGCAACCCACCTCGGAAGGACCACTGGCCGGCACGCTGGCCTTCTTGGGCCTCGGAGTGGGCAAGATCGGCAAGGAACTGTGGCCGCTGTCGGGGCTGGTGGTCGTCGGCCTGCTGGCGATCGGCACGCGCGCGCTCTATCGCCGTTGGCGAAGCGAGCCGCGCGAGCGGTTGCCTGCATTGGGATTGTGGCTCTTTCTCTGCGGCGGAACGCTCCTGGCGATCGGCACCGGCGTGGCCCGCGGGCACATGGCCCCCCACGCATGTCTCCAGTATCGCTATATGATCCTGGCCGCGCCGCTCGTCGTGTGCCTGTACTGGATCGGCCTGCGCTACGGCCCGGCGATCCATAGCCGGCAGCTTCGCATCGGCTTGACCACGGGAATGCTGGTGCTCGCCGGATGGTACAACGCCCGGGGCTGGAACCTGGCCGTCGGGATGCGCGAGCCGGTCGTCGAGTTGGAAAAGGCGGTCGCCGCCGGCTTGCCGCCGCGCGAGACGGCCGTCCGGTTCGCGGAGACTCTGCAAGATCCCGTTGACTCGCTCCATGCACACCTGAGAATGCTGCAACAAGCCGGACTCGGTCCCTACCGCGTCGCGGAGCCCCACCGGCCCTGTGCCGGTGGTCTTCGGGTTTGGCAACTAAGATATCGCGCCGGTCAATCGGGAGAGCCCACCGGCCCTGTGCCGGTGGTGAATCGCTTTGACAACTCGACCCATGACGTTCGATGACACCCATCGGCACGTAGTTTCCAAATCCGTTTCCCACCGGCACGGGGCCGGTGGGGACGATCGGTTTGCTCACGCCGCCGTATAGTTATCAAACCCCTTTTCCACCGGCACGGGGCCGATGGGGACGATCGGTTGGCCCAGGCCGCCGTATAGTTATCAAACCCCTTTTCCACCGGCACGGGGCCGATGGGGACGATCGGTTTGCTCACGCCGCCGTAGTTTCCAAACCCCTTTTCCACCGGCACGGGGCCGGTGGGGAAAGCCCCTAAGTGGCGCTATCCGATCAAACATTCTGCAATTCTCATTTTTCATTGTTCATTTTACATTTCCTTTCGCCATGAAACCCACCGTCATCCCACACCTGATGGCCCTCCTGGTCGCTGCCTACTCGCTGGCCGCGATCTTCGGCGGCGAGGTCCTTTCGGTCAACAACGGCTTCGGCTGGGACGGCACGACCTACGCCGCCATCGCCAAGGATTTTCCGGGCCAGGTGTTCGGGCACCAGCTCGACTCGTACCGCGTCCAACGGATCTTCCCGAGCGGCGCTGTCCACTATGGCTTGCGGCTGCTCGGGCTTTCTCCTGCCGACGACGCGCACATCCTCCGGGGCTTCCAGGTGCTCAACATGCTGCTCCTGATTGCAGGGGTGTACGCCTGGAACGGGATCGCGGCCCGGCTGCGGCTTTCGGCCCGAGGGACTTGGCTGGGCTTCGTCGCAATCTACGTGAACTTCGCCGTGCTGAAGATGACCTTCTACAGCCCGGTGCTCACCGATACCACGGCCCTGGCGGCCGGGATGTTCCTGCTTTACGGCTACCTTGCCGGGCACACGTGGCTCGTGTGGATCGTGAGCCTGGTGGGCGCTTTCTCCTGGCCGCTCATCCTGCCCATGGCGTTTGTGCTCCTGGCCTTTCCCCGCTCCGCTGTTGAGCCGGCTGTGGAAACGGGACGAGTCGCCGCCCGATGGTGGATCGCAGGCGGGCTTGCGGTGACGCTCACGGCCGCGTGGCGAGTTTACGCCGTCGGGCAGACGATCGACGGGGCCGAACCCATCTGGTATTTGTTGGTGCCATTGGCGGCGATGCTGCTTTGCGCATATCTCGCCGCCGCGGCTTGGTGGCTCATGGACCACGACGCGGTCGCGCGCCTCCGCCACGTGTTCAACCAGTCGCGGCCTCAGGCAGCGCTGACGGCCTTGAGTCTGGCGGCTGCGGTGGTCCTCCTGCGTGCGACGGTCTTCGTGCCCAGTGGGGCGCCGGGGTATACGCTGAAGCAGTTTCTGTGTGCGATCCTCGTGAGCTCGGTGGCCAAGCCGGGCGTTTTTCTCGTGGCCCACGTGGTCTACTTCGGCCCGATCGTCCTGGCGACCGTTTTTCTCTGGCCGCAAGTCTGCGAGAGGATTCGCCGGCAGGGATTGGCCATGGTGCTCCTTGCCGGGGCGGCCGTGCTCTTGAGCGTGGCGTCGGAGAGCCGGCAGCTTCTGAGTTTCCTCCCCTTTGCGGCGGCGTTTGCCGTGCAGGCGATCGACGATCTCCCCCGGCAACGCTGGCACGACCTAGTTTTCCTCGCCACGGGGCTTGTGGTCTCGAAATGCTGGCTTCCCCTGAACGGCGGTCCACCGTCCGGCAATCTCCTGGAGTTTCCCGACCAGCTTTACTTCATGAACCAGGGCCCGTGGATGTCCAACGTCGCGTACGTCGTCCAAGGCGCAATCGTGCTGGTGCTCGCCGCCGTGTTCGGATGGATGTACCGCGGCCTGTTGCTGGCACAAGAAGGAATCACGAAAACCCGAAAGGACGAAAGCACGAAAGGACAGGATTGGGATGGGAGGATTCCTAGAGGACGACGCGTTTTACAGTGAGTGTGGCGGAGTTGAAATTCATGATCAGCCCCACGTGTAAGCCAGTGGCCTTCAGATAAGACTTGAGCTTGACGAAGAAGATGTCTTCAAACGCTCTGACGGCCTTCAACTCGACGATGATCTGCTTTTCAACCACAAGATCAATACGATGGCAACCCACGTCCACGCCCGCGAAGAAAATGCGAACGTCTCTTTCGGTCTCGTAAAACAACCCCGCTTCTCGCAGTGAGACCTACATCGCACGGTGATAGACCGACTCAATGAACCCCGGGCCGAGTTCTCGATGGACCCTGATTGCCGCTTCAATCAGGCGATGAGACAGCGGCTCGAACTCATATCCCATACCAAGTCTCATCAACCTCTTGTTTCCTACCCCTTTCGGGTTTTCGTTCCTTCGTGCTTTCGTGATTCTCTTCTATGGCCTTACGACCGTCGTTCCGCTGAGTCGCCGAATCAGGTGTCTCATTTCCAGGACGCTCAGCGTCGCGAGCACCTGGGCAATGCTCAGTCCGGTGTCGCCGAGGATGCGATCGATCGGCGTGGCGTCGCTGCCGATGGCCGCCAATACCTGCGTCTCCACGTCGTTGAGGAGCAATTCCGCGGGATGATGGACCACGCGGCCGTCGCCGTGCGGCGCGGGCTCGACCAGCGGGCCGAGCTCTTCGAGCACGTCTTCGGGCGATTGGACCAGTTTCGCCCCGTCGCGGATGAGGCGGTGGCAGCCCAGGGCGCTGCGATCGTCGATCCGGCCGGGCACGGCGAACACCTCGCGGCCCTGCTCCATGGCGTGTCGGGCTGTGATCAGGGCCCCGCTGCGCTCGCCCGCCTCGACCACGATTACGCCCAGCGCCAGCCCACTGATGATCCGGTTCCGCTGGGGAAATACGCCCGGCAAGGGCTCGGCCCGGGGCGGCGATTCGCTGATTACGGCCCCGTGCGCGGTGATCTGAGCGGCCAAGTCCGCGTGCTCCGGCGGATAGATGTTCAAGACGCCGCTCCCCAAGACGGCGATCGTGCGTCCTCCGGCGGCCAGGGCGCCGCGATGAGCGGCGGCGTCGATGCCGCGGGCCAGACCGCTCACGATCGTCAACCCGGCTCGGGCCAGGCTCCCGGCCAGGCGCTCGGCTTGGCGCAGCCCATACTGCGTGCCGTGCCGCGTCCCCACGATTGCCACCGCAATGGCGTCGCGCGGCTCCCATTGGCCGCGGACAAAGAGCACGCCTGGCGGATCGGGGATCTCCCGCAACGGACGCGGGTACTGCGGATCCGACTGCGTGACGATCGTCACGCCGCTGGAGCGGCAGATCTCGATCTCTTTTTCAGCGCACACTTCCTCGGAAGCGGCTGCGATCTTGGTCGCGAGTTTCGGGCCCACGCCCGGCACTTCCCGCAATTGGCTCGGCAGGGCCCGGAGCACTGCCGTCGACGATCCGAAGCGGTCCAGCAGGGCCTTGCGCGTTCGCGGCCCCACGCCCGGTACGAGAGCCAGGCGGAGCACGTCGGCCAGGTCCTCGCGCTCCGATTCTCGATCGAGTTCGCTCATCGCGTGACTCCAAAGATCTCAGGTAAGCGTTTCGCGGTACCGGGTGTGCTCGGCGGCGAGTCGGGCCGGATCCCAGCCGAGCACGTCGGCCATCCAGCCGGCCACCTGGTCGGCTACCTCCCAACGGTCCGCCACGTAGTGGTGCCAGCTCGTGCGACGGATCATCACGTCGTCCAGGTGTACGGCCCACTCGCGCGTACAATAGTGCTCGACCAATTCCGGGCTGGGCTCGGGCGGGACGATGGCGCTGGTGCGCCCGGCGTCGGACGCGGCCACCAGCGGCTCTTCCGCGGTCGACGAGCGACGCCCTTTCCGGCCCAAGAACCGCACAAGCCGATCGACCGTTTCTTCGGCGATCAGCCGGTAGGTGGTGAGCTTGCCGCCGGCCACGTCGAGCCAGCCCGGCTCGGCCATAGCGATCTGGTGGGCGCGGGAGATGTCGGAAGGCCCGCCGCGGCTATCGGCCAACAGCGGCCTTACGCCCGCCCAACTGCTCTGCACGTCGGCCGGCGTGAGGCCGGCCGTGGGAAAAC
>CAYTJV010000526.1:0-5536 GCA_964438165.1 uncultured Planctomycetaceae bacterium
CCAACCCGGGCGTGACCGTCCTCACGTTCCATGCCTTCGCCCAAGACGTGCCGCTGAGGGTTTTCCGCGCGGCGGACGTGGTTGTCGCCGCTGGCGACAACCTGGAACTGATGGTCTGGGCGGGAGTGCTTGCGGCCGCGCTGGGCAAAACACTGCTGCAAGGCGCCGTGTTCGGCGAGCAGTGGTTGGCCTTGGTGCGCAAATATCCGCTGGCGCAGGCGATGGCAGCGTGTCCGGCTTGCGCTTTGGGGGCTCGGGAATGGTCCTTGCTCGGCGAGCGTCACGGATGCGACCCCCATACGGCGCGAGTCCAGGGCATCGAGCCGACCCGGACGTTGCCGCCGGTGTGTGATCTTGCCGCGAGCTTGCTGGCGGGCGAGGTCCTCAAGACGTTCTTGCCGGGCGCGTCGCAAGGGGCTGATGCGGAAGAGCTTGACTATTGCCTGCTGACGAACCGTGTCTGGCAGACCAAGTACGCCCGCAATTGGCAATGCCGCTGCCCCCACGAGCGCTGGCAAGAGATCGAGCTGGCGGGCCCGCCGTCCGAGACGACCCTGGAGATGCTGCTCCGGGAGGTGGCTTCCACCACAACCCTTGGTTTACCGTCCCTTCAAATCCACGGCGAATTGCCGTTTGCGAGCTTCACCCTCTGCTCCCGTTGCGGCGTGCAGGTCGCAGTGCGGCGTTTTGCCAAAGTTGGCGATCCCGTGGGCCAGTGCGATTGCGGAGAGACGCTTCGGGCAATCCCCTTGGGCACGCGCTCGGTGATCCCCGCGGACGACGTTCGGCCCTGCCTCGGACTTCCCTTGAGTCAGTTGGGCGTTCCGCCCGGGGGCGCGATCGGCGTCGCGACCGAAGACCAATCGACCTACTTCTTTGTCGGTGTATCGCCGCTTGCCCGCGATATCCGACCGTTAAGACCCCTGCCAGCTCGCCTGGCAGGTGAACAAGTTTTATGAGCGAGACCGAACAGGAGACTCTTTCCATGCAGCACGATAACTCACCCCCTGTCGATCCTCGCGGGCGTCAGGCAAGGCTTCGGCGCCTGCTCGCCGAGGCGGTCCAGCGCATGGGCGGACGCCGCCCGTGGCGAATGTGGAAGCAGCGCGAAGCCGAAGACCTCATGGCGTTGGCCGACAAGGCCGCGCGCCTGGACGTGCTCGAATTGGACCTTCAAGGCGATTTGACGTTCGTCTATCGGATCCACATGCCGGTCCCGCGGACCCCGGTCAACGGGAAGCTCCAGATCGGCCGGGAAGCGGTCTTTCATCTCGTGTATCAGGAGTCGTGGCTTTGGGAGAGTCCGGCGGGCTGGGGCCCGTTGGGGCTGTTGTTCCCGCCCGACCCGTACCACCCCGAGGCCCGGCCCGCCCTTCGCGGGGCGCTGTGCCTGGGCCGCCTGCCGCCCGGCACGCGGCCCACGGAGATCGTGCTGTTGGGCTACTACATGCTCTCGCTCCAAGCGATCCAGCTCAATGAGTTGGACCCCAATGGAGTGTTGAACGCCAGTGCGTGCGACTATTTCAGGGCCCACCCCCAACTCGTCCCACTGACCCGGGCGGGCCTGTTCGAGGATCTCGAACCGCGAAAGGAAACGTCATGACGATGGTTTCGACCACGACCAGCCAACGCACCGAGCCGGGCGTCCGGCCTTCTCGAACGAGACGCCGGCCGCGACGAGCGCGCCGATCCGATCGCCCGCCGGACGATTGGCAATTCGACCGCAACTCTCTCGGCTGGCTCACGGCAACCCGGCCCGTGTCGGGCTATGCGGTCGGGGAGCATCTGAGCGTCCATGCCGACTGGCGAGGCCCTGTGAAATTGGTCCGCGAGCACGGGGCGATGTTCCAGCGGATCGACTTCTTCCTCGGCAAGCCGGCCTGGACCGCAAGCGATCGCACCATCGACGAAGAGGCCGCCGAAGCGCACACCGAGTTGGCCGCCGACCTGGAGGCCGCGGCGAGGGAGCTTCTGGCGGTTGATGTGGACCTGGAGTCGTGGCAGGGGCCGCCCGCCGAGGCCATTGTCGACTGGCTGGTCGCCGATGGGCGCACGGCCGCCGTGGACCAGGACGGCAACATCCATCTGACGATTCGCCGGCCGGCATGCGACGGCCAGGTGTGCTTTCAATGCCGCCCCGACCGGCTGCAAATCGCCATGACGCTAGGGACGTGGCAGCAACTCGCTCCGAGTGCCGAAGCGGCCATGCTCCGCCTGGCCGACGAGGCCAATGCCCGGACCCGGCTGGTCCGCGTGGCATGGCTGTCGGCAGACGACAAGCGGCGGTGCGTGGCCCAAGTCGATCTGACCGGCCTGCCGGGGTTCGACGAGCAGAGTGCGGCAAACCACGCGATGTGGCGAGGCATGGTCGAGATGGGCCTTGCGGGGCTGGACCTGGTCTTGAGGCGTCTTGGCCGGGAGCTTTCGATCCTGGCCCACGGCGCCTATGTCGAACTGGCCCGTGCCGTCGGCGAGGAAGACGTTTACTGAGCCGCAGAAAAGTCATGCAACAGCGAGAAATCCGAGCCGGGCCGTGTCGGCCCGGAAAAACCGGGGCGGCACGCCCCGGCTCTGAGAGAGAGATGTTCCATTACTTTTCTGATGATCAATAGGATTGCGAAGGACTAACTGAACTGTGGATTCCGCGGCCGACGTGCCGTCGGCTGCTAAACCTTGTGTGTGGTTGAAAGGAGGTGAATGCCATGAGTGCGACCCACACCCTCTCGGAGATCGTGGCCGATCCGCTGGCCTTCTCGGTCTCCGAGGTGACCGGCATGCGCGTGTTGGACGTCGAGGGAATCGACGGACACCGCCCTGCCGGTGAAGTTGCGACATCGCTGGCCTCGTTGCTGGAACTGCCCAACAACACGCCCTACGCGATTCGCGACGATGCCACCGCCCGAATGTTGGCGGACGATCAACCCCTGGGGACGCAGGTGCCGGCCACGGGAAGCCGGCTCGTACTGATTCCCCGCAGCCAGCTCGGCTAAGTCCGTTTCGGCGAAGTCGGGAGACCTGCGCCGGCTTAAGCCCGGGGGTTGCAACCCCCGGGCTTGGCCGGCGAGCAAAGTTCGTAGCAAGAAACGAATACGGAATAGTGAATACTGATGATCCAGGCCGTGACGATTCCTGAGGGAACCCTCGCGATCGGCGTTGCTCGAAAAGACGACTCCGAGCTGCGCATCCTCGACTGCGAGGCGGTGATGAACACCGATTTGTTCGCGCTTCGCGACGAGGCGTGGTGGCACGGGGTGCGCGCGGGGCAACTGCCGCTCGATTGGCGGGGGCTATCGCTACGCGTGGTGCCGGGGGAGAAGATCGGCCCGTGCTTCCGCGGCTTCTCCTTGGAGCTCAGCGACGGCCGGCGCCGCTATGCCCACCATTTCTCGATCTACAGTCTGCGCGAGACGGCCCAGCGTCCCATCACGCGTCTGTTGGAGCGGAAGCAACTGGCGCCCGACGACACCGTGAGCTATTTCCTCTTGGTAGCGCCGCACGATAACGGCGGCCCGACGCCGGCGGCCGCCCCGGCAAGTGCGATCAAGGCGACGCCTCGCGGCAGCAACTTGGTTCTGGAGGAGGGCTTGCTGGCCGAGCATCTCGCGGCGAGCGATCCCCTGACGGCCGGCTGGGCCGCGCCGGCCGACGGTTTTGCGGAGCGCAAGTCGGCCGCCATGACGGTCATCTTCACCCAGGAGGCGTGGCAAGAAGGCCACCGCTATGCGCGGCGCGGCAAGGACGTGGAGTCGGCCGCCGTCTGGACCGGCCGGCTGGTTCGCGATACCGGCTCCAGCGACGTGTTCATGCTCGTCGACGCGTGCCTCGAAGCCCAACACGCGGCCGAAGATCGCTACTCGGTGACGTTCTCCGGCGACACGTGGGGCAGGGTCCGTGCCCTGTTGGACGAGCGCCGCGCGCGGCTCAATCGGCCGCACGAAATCATCCTCGGGTCGGTCCACGGCCACAACTTCACCCCCGCGGCCGACGAGGAAGGGCGCCAGGCGTGCGACACCTGCGAGCTCAGGCCGACCTGCTCGCGGACCACCGCGGTGGCCAGCGCCCTGGACATCCAGTGGCACAAGTCGGTGTTCGCCGGTCAGCCGTACGCGGTCCTGGGGATTTGGGGATGGACCGCCCGAGGAGAAGAAGTCTGGCAACTTTACGGGCTGGCCGACGGCACGCTCGCGCCCCGAGGCGCCCGGCTGTTAGGAACCCCGAAGAAACAATGAGGTGAGCGATTCTTGGAAGAGCACTAATCCTCGCTTATCGGCACTGATAAGAGCCTTTATCTTTTTGTCACCCATCTTTCTGTCAATGATGACAAAAAGATGGATGACAAAAACATAAGAGCCATTAGCGGGAATCAGCGCGAATTAGCGTTCTTCGGTGTGTTGGAGTCATCCGTTAAGCGTTCTTCTGCCTGTTTGTAAAGGAAAAGCCTATGTCAGCCCACGCATCCCCCGACGCCCAGGCCAACATGCAAAACATGGTGTCGGTGCTTGTCGATTCCGAAAAGCCCACCAGCGTGCGGGCCAAGATCCTGATGGACGTGGTGTTCGGCCACGCCGGAAACCCGGTGGAGTTGGTCCAGTTGTTCACCAAGCTGCTCGACCAGATGGGCAAGCAGGGCACGGCCACTGAAGTGGCCAAGCTCAAGGCGAAACTTAAACAATTACACGACGAGCTCGAATCAGGGCCGCAGCGGTCCGCCACGGTCGTTGGACCGGCCGACCAGTCGATGCCGGGCCCGAAGCGGCGGATCCTCGTGGTCACGCGCGACGGCGCCGAAGCCTACCCGCTCGTGCCCGAAGAAATCTCCGTCGACTCCCTCAAGCCCGGCATGACCGCCTTCCTCGATCCCAAGGGGGCCATCGTGCTAGGGTTCAGCACGGCGCTGCCGGTCACGGGCCAGGAAGGAAAGTTCCTCCGCCGTCTGGCGAGCGATAGCGCCGTGCAGGTCGAATTCCGCGACGAGCGGCACACAGTGTACGCTTCCCAGGAAATCCTCGACGCCGAGGCGGCGGGCGAGCTGCGACGCGGATCGCGGGTCTTGTTCTGCCCCATGCGCCGCTTCGCTTACCGCGTCCTGCCGGCCGAGACCGACCGCCGGCACCGCTTCGTCGACTGCCAGAAGGTGCCCGACGTGGTGCCCACGCGCGACATCGGCAAGCCCCACTGGGTGCTCGGCTGGCTGCTGCGCCGGCTGCGGATCCTCTTGCGCCGGCCGGATCTGTGCTCGCTGTACGGGCTCCGCCCCAGGGTTTCGGTGGCCTTCACGGGCCCGAGCGGGACGGGGAAAACCCACACAATTAAGGGTTTTCTCCACGAGTTCAACCGGATGCTCACCGAGTTTACCGGGAGAAATGACGTTGGCACGCGAGTTATACGGGCAAAAACTTCCGACCTGCTTTCGCAATGGTTCGGCCAGACCGACCACAACATCGAGGAATTTTTCAACGATCTCCAGTGGCTCGCTTCGCAAGAGTACGAAACGGCCGACGGCGAGACCTGGTTCGAGATCCGCGTGGCGCTGGTC
>CAYTJV010000527.1:0-3334 GCA_964438165.1 uncultured Planctomycetaceae bacterium
ATGCAAGTATGTCGAAATGTGGGTAATACTGAGCGCAGAGCGTGGGAACGAGGAAACGCGTCCGGGCCGAGCGTCCCCGGGGCTTGGCCTCTCCGCCCGGACCATCCCCACGATGGACGCCAGGCCGACGACGGCCAAGAACACTCCGATCGCTGCGCACGGGACGTTGGCCCACCGCTGGGCCCTGGGGCTCGTCCAAACGCCCCAGGTGATGCCCATGGTCCATAGGCCGTTGGCGAAATGATAGACGGTCGCCAGGACCCCAATCACAAACAGCAGTTGAATCCAGATCGAGGCTTGAATCGCTTCCGCGGCCGTATAGACATATTTCGGATCGAATCGGCCGCCGCCCAGGGGGCGAACCACGTGCTCCGTCCACCACGGCGACTTCAGCCATCCGTGCAGGTGAAACACGTGCCAGAGGATGAAAGCGAAGGCAATGACTCCGGTCCAGCGCTGGAGGGTGTAACGAATGTTGCCGGCATACGGGTAATTCGCGACGTTTCGCTTCCCCCGGCAAACAATTACCATCCCGAGGATCCCGTGAAACAGAATCGGCAGGAAAATGAGCGGCCATTCCAAGAGCAGGACCACGGTTGTCACGCCGAGCTCGTGGATCTGATCGGCCCGCCGCTGATATACGTCCACGCCGTCGACGATCGACACATTGGTCAGAAGGTGAAACGCGAGATAGCCCCCAAGCGGGATCAGCCCAGTGAGGGAATGGAGACGTCGGAGAATAAACTCGTACCGGCCCAAAGAGGGGGCGAAGCTGGATGCCTCCACAACAAGTCTTCCTTTGGGGCGGATTCGAGGATAGAAGTCCGATGGCCACACGACCGGTAAGGCCCGCCCGCTGGGCGGCCCAAGCTCGCACGAGATTCTACGACAGCAAACCCCCTTAGACAAGTGACTTGTTGCCTGAGGATATCGTGGAGCAAAGCGTCTGAGAGGGTCTGCTCTGCCGCGGACACGGTTTACGGGCTCTTGTCGAATACTATGCCCTTCGCCTCGTGCTTCAACTCCGCGTAGCGGCGGGCGAGCTCGGCGACGGCGTCGGCGTGGTTGTCGACGTAGAGTTCCAGCCAGTAGCCGCTTACGCCTTTCTTGCACACGCGGATGCCGGCGGCCAGGCGTCCGCGGTGGTCGCCGCCGGCCCGGTCGGCGGCCACTAGCGCGGCCATGAGACGATCGGACAAACTGCCCTTGGTTTCTTCGTAGGCCTTTGCCATGGCCGCGACCACGTCGCGGCCCGTGAGGGTGTTGCCCTGGCAGGCGTAGTAGCGGCCCGCCATCGCGCCCCAGTAGATGCCCGAAGGATCGGCGTTGCTGGGATTGCGGTTCACGGCGCGGCCCTGCATATCGACGATGGCCAATTGCCGTTTCTCGCGATTCGCGTCGCCGTGCAGCAATTTGGCAAGGACTTCCTCGGGCGGCTTGGCTTGGGCCAGAAGATCCAACGCTCGCTCGCCCCAGGGCGGGTTGTGCCAGTGCTGCGTGCAGAAGGCCCCGACCCCGGCGCGGACGTAGGGAACTACCTTGCCGACCGCCGGGTACTTGCTGGCCACCGCCGCCCCGCACACGCCGCTCTCGGGCTCGGCGGCCACGATGGAGAACGTGCCCGTGACCTGCGGCGGAACGAGGCCGCTTGACACGTTTTTTTCTTTCGTCGCGGCCAGGTGATTGCTCAGGATGCGAGCGTTGCGGATGAACGTTTCGCAGTCGATGATGCGGCGCGTCGGATCGTTCTCGCCATGGTAGCGGAGCCGACCGTCTTCGACCCAGCAGCCTTGCGCGTCGAGGGCGGCAATCACCGCCTTCACCTGCTCGACCATTCGTGGAGAAGGCCGGGCGGGCTGTTTGACGGGCTGCGAGAGCTGTTTCGGATCCGCCGAAGCAAGGCGCCGGTATTCTTGCTCGATGCGATCCAGGGCGTGCGACACCTTGAAGGCGTAATGCGTCGGCAGGTCGTCGTCGTGGTAGGTGAGGTCGTACTGGCGGGTGAAGTACAGGGGCTTGTTGGTCTTCAATTCATAGAAGCGTGCCAATCGCCCGTCGGCGAGTTGCGAGCGCCGCAAATAGGCGATCGCCCGAGGAATCGGCTCCAGGTACTTCGTGTCGCCGGTTTCGCGGTACAGGACCAAGAGCGTTTGCAGCACGCCTTGCGACTCGCCGCCGGTGATTGCCGGGGGCTCGAATTTTCTGGCCCAGGCCGGGTGCATTTCCGCGTTGTACTGTTGGGCCCAGGCCGGTTGGGGCTCGGGCATCTGGGCCAGGATGAAGAAGTCGCCCGCCTTCTGTGCGGCCAGGCGGAAGCGGTCGTCGTTGTAGATCCGGGCCGCCTCGAACAGGACCTCGATCGTGTCGGGGATCACGTTGTCGTTGAGCGTATAGAACGTGTGGTAGGGCAAACGCTCCGCAGTCCGCGACCAGGACGCCGGATAGCCGGCCCTCTTCACCGGGTGCTTCTGAGCATCGAGCGGATCGGTAAAGCCCTGCGGCCAGGCGCCATTGGGATACTGGGCCGAAAGCAGGTGATCCAGGGCGAACCCGGCCGCCTCGTGGATTTTCGCATCCTTGAAATCCAGCGCCTTGTCGAGCCGGATCAGAAGCCTCACCGCCGCCTGCGTGGTGTTGTCGTCGAGCACGGAGACGTTGCGGGTCTTCTTGCCCGAGCGCGGCGGATCGACGCGGTAGTCGTAGCGCTTGCGCTGGGTCGGGTCGAACTCGATTCGATAATCCCAGCCGCCGGAGCGGAGTTGCCCGCGCACGAGACAATCGCCGGCCCGGCGCGCCGCCTCCAGGTAGACCGCCTCGCCGGTCGCCTCATACGCCTCCAAGAAAGCCATTCCGACCGAGGGCGTGCCGGGCGGCTGCACCCAAACCGTGCTCGCCGAGGCCTTGCCTTCCCCTTCGCGGCGGGCGAGGTCCTCGCTGTAGCGCCAGAGGTAGCCCCCTTCGGTGGCCACGCGACCGGTGAAGAACTCGGTGGCCTTGCGCAGTGCGCGAGTCGCTTCGTTGCGCAGCGTGTCCTCGCCGGCCGCCGCATACGGAGCAAGCGCGCCGGCTGCCGCCGCGATCCAGAGGAAATGCCGTATCATCGCTTCTCTCCTCGAGACGTTACTTGCCGTAGAACCACCCGAGGCCGATTCGGGCCACATGAAGGCCGTCGCGTGCGTGGTAGCCGACCAGGGCCACGTCGCTGCCGAGGAACTCTATGCACTGGTATCCGAAGTCGTCTTCCGGGTCCCGGGCGATGTAGCGCAGATGTTCAAACGTCGTGCCTTCGTCCTTCGAGACGGCCGTGCTCAGCGCGCAGGCGCGGTGGACTTGG
>CAYTJV010000527.1:3344-5523 GCA_964438165.1 uncultured Planctomycetaceae bacterium
TTCTGCTTGTCGACCGATCGCTCGCTGATCCAGATGAAGAGAAGATCGCCGGTCGACGGGATGCGCCGCACCGTGGGCAGGCCCGCGTAGGGCATCTTTAGCTCTTTGATCGGCTCGCCTTTGGACCAGGTCTCGCCTTTGTCGCTGGAGTACGCGCGCACGGGGAACCCGCTGTAGGTGCGGGCGAACATCATCAGGCGGCCGTCTTTGAGCTCCACGGCGTCGGCCTCCTGGACCTCGATTCGCTGTCCGTCCCGGTACATGTCGACCGTGTTCTTGCTCGCCTGCCAACTGTGGCCGAGGTCGTCGGAGAAGAAGGTCATGCCCACGTAACCCTCGTGGTCGCTGGTGCTCGGCAAGTGGGCCTTGTATTCGGCCGGGGCGACGATGCGGCCGGTGGAGAGGGTGAACAGCCGGTCGTTGTGTACCAGCACGTAGCCGGGATATGGCGTCATGATGAACGGTTCGGTCCACGTCTTCCCTGCGTCGGCTGACCGGCGATAGTAGTTGTGCCCGAAGTACGGCGTGGTCGGATGCGTGGAATAGATGTAGGAGAGAAGGATCTCGCCGTTGGACAGGCAGAGGAAACTCGGATGCGCGTAATAGCCCTTTGCAGGCGGCCTCGGCATGGGGGTCAGCACGGATGGGTTGCCCCACGTCTTTCCGCGGTCCGCCGACTTCACTGCCATGATGCCCACGCCATCCTGCGTGTACGACATCCAGAGCGAGCTGTCTTTCAACTGGAGGAAGTCGCCCATGGCGCCGCGATAGCCGTGCGGACCCTTGGGCCACTTCACCACGTGGACATTTTCGAAAACCTCGGCGCCGGAGGCCGCCATCCCAAACAGCAATACGCCCGCCACCAACGCTGCGACTGGTGTCTTCATGCTTTCACCTTTTCCCTTTGCCTAAGACGTCCGCTGCCTGCCCCGGGGCCGCGATCATCGTCATCAGTGCGGTGACGAAAACAAGGATCAATCGAAACTGTACCAAGGAAATCAGGCTCCTCCCGACTCCTGCCGGCTTGCAGGCTGTCGGGTCAAGTTCTCGTCGGCTTGCAGAAAACGCCGCTCTTGCGTACACCACGGAGGTCGCACCCACCGGGCTCGCCGTCGCCGTTGGCTTCGGGCTAAACGATTTTCTCGATCCGCACGGCGCAGACTTTGGTCTCCGGGATCTTGGCCACCGGGTCGAGGGCCGCGTGCGTGAGCACGTTGGTCGGCGTGTCGGGGAAGTGGAACGTCAGGGAGACCACCCCGGGCGGACAACTATCGGTCAGTCGAGTTTGGACCACAAGCTTGCCGCGGCGCGACGAGACCTCGACCGATTGGCCGTCGCCAATCCCCAGGCGCGAGGCGTCGTCGGGATGAATCCTCAAAAAATCCCGGCCGCTCAATGCCTTGAGCCCGTCGACGCGCAAGGTCATGGTCCCCGTGTGATAGTGGAACAGGCTGCGGTCCGTGGTCAAAAGGAGCGGATACTGATCGTCAGGAAGTTCGGCCGATGGCTTGAACGTCAACGGCAGGAGCCGGGCCTTGCCGCTGGCCGTGGGGAATCGCTCGCCGTGGAGCATCGGCGTGCCCGGGTGTTCCGGCGTCGGGCAGGGCCAGTGCAGGCCGCCGTTTTCCAGCCGCTCGTAGCGGATCCCGCCGTAGCTGGGCGCGACCGCGGCGATCTCCGCCATGATGTCCGCGGGGGCGGAGAAATTGAACCCGGTGGCTCCCATGCGTTGGGCGATCTGGCAGGTGATCCACCAATCAGGCCGGGCCTGGCCCAAGGGCTCGATCGCCTGGCGGATCCGTTGCACGCGACGCTCGGTGTTGGTGAACGTCCCGTCCTTCTCGGCAAACGTGGCGGCCATCAACTCCGTGGACCAGACCGTGGGCCACATCATGGACGTCCTGGCCTAGGGCCGCTTTTCGTACAGCCCAACGCCCCCCGACCTTCCAATCATCTCGACGAGCCCTACTCGTCCTCCAGCATGGCGAACTCGTCCTGGGCCGTGCCGCAGTTGGGGCACACCCACTCCGGCGGCAGGTCCCGGCTCTCCGTGCCCGGGGCAACGCCCATGGCCGGGTCGCCGATCTCGGGGTCGTACACGTAGCCGCAACGCACGCATGCGCAACGCATGGGTTTCTCCTGGCTTGTCCGGCCCTGGGCCGGTTTCTGCGGGCCCTGG
>CAYTJV010000528.1:0-5517 GCA_964438165.1 uncultured Planctomycetaceae bacterium
TCGTTCGCACGCAACGAGTCGTCCACTGGAGCAAATCCCTAGTCTCACCCAGCGATGAATCGCTGGGCTATTCTCAAATGCCCCTCCGGGGCAAGGAGCGTACTCCTCCGCGGCCAAGAGCGTCAAGAAACACTGAAGGAAGGTGTCTGCCAGCCAATCCGAATCGCTCAACGGCTCGTTGCAGGTTGTTGGTGCCCCGGGTAGACTGGCGAATGTGGGAGGCATTCTGATGTTCTAGGAGACGATACGATGAGAGCTTTGGCCGCTTTATCTTTGGCCTGTGTATCTTCATGGGTGACATTTGGCACATGTCCTCTATCTCATGCGGGCGACGTTCAAGCCGGGCTGGCGGTGGTCGATATTACGCCGCCGGTGCCGTATCGGATGTGCGGGTACTTTAACGAACGGTTGAGTACGGGCGTTCACGATCCGTTGCACGCAAAAGCTCTGGTGCTCCGTCAGGGCGAACGGCGACTGGCCATGGTGTTCTGCGATCTGGTCGGCATCTCATCCGACATTTCGCTTCGGGCGAGGGAAGCGGCGGAGAAGAAGACCGGGATCGGCAAGGACAATATCCTCATCGCCTGTACGCACACCCACACCGGCCCATTGTTCCGGTGCGCCCTTCGAGACTACCTCCACGAGCAGGCGATCGCCAAGCACGGCTCCGACCCGTACGAGAAGATCGACTACGTCGCCTTCGTCGTCGACCGGATCGCGCAGGCGATCGCCCAAGCCCATGCGGCGATTCGACCGGTATCGCTCGTGGCGGGCCTCGCCAAGGAACCGGGACTCTCCTTCAACCGCCGCTTTCACATGAAGGACGGGTCGGTGGTGTTCAACCCCGGCAAGCTGAATCCGAACATCGTGCGCGTGGCGGGGCCGATCGACCCGGACGTGGGCATCGTGCTGGTGCGCGACGCCGCCGACTCACGCCCGCTGGGTTCGCTCACCGTCTTCGCGCTCCATCTGGATACCGTCGGCGGCACGCTCTACAGCGCCGACTTTCCGTACTGGATGGAGCAGTCGCTCCGCGAAGAACTGGGGAGCAGCTTCATTTCATTGTTCGGCAACGGGACCTGCGGCGACATCAATCACATCAACTTCATGAGCGCGCACGCGCAGCCGGGGGGAGTCGAGACCAAGCGGATTGGCCAGGCCCTGGCATCGCGGGTCGAGGCGGAGCTTCCCAAGCTGAAGCCTGTCCAACAGCCGCGGCTGGGCGTGCGGACCGAAACTGTGCTCGCCCCGCTCCAAAAGTACACGCCGGAAGAAATCGCCTGGGCCAAGGCATCCATGGCGAAGATCGGCACCGACAAGCTCTCCTTCCTCGACCAGGTGAAGGCCTACAAGATCATGGATCTCCAGTCGCGCAAGGGCGACATGCTGCCGATCTTCGTCCAGGCCTTCCGGCTCAGCGACGACGTGGCCTTGGTGGCCCTGCCGGGCGAGGTGTTCGTGGAGCTCGGGTTGGCGATCAAGAAGGCGTCGCCATTCGCTCAAACGATGGTCGTTGAGCTTGCCCACGATTGCCCGGACTACGTCCCCACGCGCAAGGCGTTTTCGGAAGGCAGCTACGAGACGGTCAACAGCCGCATCCAGCCCGGCGGCGGCGAAATCGCCGTGGAGGCGGCCATCCGGCTGCTCAAGCGGTTGAAAGACGAATCACAAAGCCGCGACCGCCGGTCGCGCCGGTGACAGTGGGGTTTCCTGGCCATTCGTGGCCGAATTCGCCAGAATTCGGGCCGCTTGCCAACGACGGCTCCCGAAGTCTGGCGACTTCGGCTACGAGGTAGTGTTTCCTACGCTCGAACTCGGTCGAACACCCGATGGTGAACGGGGGCCAAGGCCGGATAGATATCCCGGTAAATCGTAAACCACTCGGAATAACGCCTCGCAAGTTCGGCGTTGGGCTGATACGTCTTGCCCGGCCGGTACACGCGTCCGTAGGCATCCTCTTCGTCCCGGTAGAGCCCCAGGCCGATGCCGGCCAGAATGGCGGCCCCCAGCGGCGTGGCCTCCTGGATCTCGGGTGCCTCGATCGGCCGGCCCAGCACGTCGGCTTTGTTCTGCATCCAGAAGGCGTTGCGGGTCGCGCCGCCGACGGCGACGAATCGTTCCATTTTCGCGCCCAGGGCGGCTTCCAGGGCGGTGACGATGTCGCGGAACTGATAGTCCAAACCCTCGACGACCGCCCGGAGCACATCGGCCGCTGTGGCCGTGCCGCTGAGGCCCACGAAGGCCCCCAGGCTCTTTGGATCGACGACCGGGCAGGAGGCGCCGACCATGTGCGGGAGGAACATCACCCCGTGGGCGCCGGGCGGCGCGGAGGCGGCTTGCGCCATGAGCACGTCCCAGTCCGACGCGCCCTCCTGGGATGCCTTCTGTTGGGCCTCCCATCCGAACTGCTTGCGATACCATTCGAGCATTTCGGAGGCGACGTTGCCGCCCCAGACGGTGTGCTTGCCGCGGGCCACGTGGGCCTGAACGGTGGCCCCGACCGCGTGGAGCTCGGGATACAGCACGGGCCCGCTGGTGGCCGTCAGCACGCTTTCCCACGTGCCGGTCACGTCGAGCACCAGCCCCGGACGGAAGGCCCCCACGGGCAGCGCGCCGCAGAGATGGTCGTGCCCGCCGAGAACCACCGGCGTGCCCGCCGGCAGGCCCGTCGCTTCGGCCGCTTTCGGCGTCACTTCGCCGATCACCGTGCCGCTGGGCTGCACCATGCACAACAGCCGCCGCTCGATGCCCGACAGGTCCAAGAGTTCTTCCGACCACTCCAGCTTCCGCTGATCGAAGAGCATGGTGCAAGAGGCCATGCTGTAGTCGGTCACCTGGCGGCCGCAGAGGAGGAAGTTGACGTAGTCCTCGATCAACAGCCACTTGTCGCACCGGGCCATGATCGCCGGCTCGTTTTCCATCATCCAGAGGATTCGCAAAGCCGAGTTGATCGGCCAGACCGGATTGCCGCCGATGGAAAACGTCCGCTCGACCCCCACGCTCTTTCGCCACCAGCCCAACTGCGGGCCCGTGCGAGGATCGTGCCAACTGATGAAGGGATAGAGATGCTTTCCTGTCTCGTCGACCGGCAGACCGTCCATGCCCATCCCAGTGACGGCCACGCCGCGTATATGCCGCGGGTTGTCCACTTTCGACAAGGCCGTCCGGATCGCCTGGGCCGTGCCTTGCCAGATCTCCTCCGGGAGCCAGACCGTCCACTCAGGGTGCTGAGGATTGGGATGCGACTTGCAGTTCGGCACGCTGCCGCTGGCAACCGCGTTGCCGTCCAAGTCGTAAACCACGGCCTTCAGGCTCGTGGAACCGAGGTCGATGCCCATCAGGTAGTCCATGGCGGGAGGTCCTCAGGTGTGCGTCTATTCGGGGGCGATCGCGAAGGTCCGCGAGGCTTGGAGTCTGCCGTACAGCGGGTGTTTCGACTTGAGCTTGGGGTAGGCATTGACCTGCTTGTCCGGCTCCGAGCTGCACTCGACTCTCTGACCGCGGAGCATGACGTAGGGGCTGCGACCCGTCTGAAACGCCGACACGTCGCGTAACTCAAACGTTGCCTCCTTGTCTGAGGCGGCTGGCTGGGCTGCTTTCTTCTCCTCCGCCGTTCCTGTGAGCCCCACCGAAACCAACACCAGGGCCCAGAAAGGGACAAGCATCCAGAGCTTGCGCATCATTTCCTGCCTCCTTTTTCCAGACGTTCCCGAACAAACGGACGGAAGCTCGTGACCCCCATTATGGCAGGTCTTCGTCCGCGGTCAATCCTCTTGGTCATCGACGGCCAGCGGGATTTCCTGGCATGGGACGGAATGGTGCGGTGTGGACTGCGTGGGAAACGGTATAATATCCAAGGTGCGCAGTCGGCTTTGCCGGGAACCGCGAGAGCAAACGTGGCCTCCCGATCCCCTGCTCAGCGTAACCGATAAAGACGGGTGATGAGCGTGATCACGATCAATTTGGAAGAGGACCTGGCGGCGCTGCTGCACGAATTGAACCAGCCCGCTGGACAGCTCGTCCGCAAGTTCGTTGTGCTGGAGTTGTATCGCCGTGGCTCGATATCCAGTGGGAAAGCGGCCGATCTCTTGGCGATGCCCCGCTGGGAGTTTGTCCGCTACGCTTCGCGGCTAGGGATAGCGATGTTCGATATGACGGAAGATGAGTGGCAAGCGGAGCGCGCGCAGGCTCACCGCATCAGCATTCCGCCGCTGACGTCGACGGTGGCCCCGGTCATGTAGCTGGCCCGGTCGGAGGCGAGCAATAGGATCACGTCGGCGATCTCCGAGGTGTTGCCGATGCGGCCCAGCGGGATTCTCACCAGATATTTCTCGCGGTTGGCCTCAAGCGTCTTGGCGGTCATCTCGGTGAGCATCATGCCGGGGGCTACGGCGTTGACGGCGATGCCGTATCGGGCCACTTCCCGGGCCATCGAGACGGTCAGCGACACGATGCCGCCCTTGCTGGCGTCGTAGGGGGCGTGGCCCGTGGTCGAGCCGCGAAACGCCGCCTGGCTGGAGACGTTCACGATCCGTCCCGGCCGGCCCGCCGCAATGAGCTGCCGCACCATCTCCCGCGAACATAAGAACGTGCCGGTGAGATTGACCTCGACGGTGCGAGTCCACTCGGCCGCACTGAGGTCCTTCACGTCGCAGGTGGGACACAGGGCCGCGTTGTTGACGAGGATGTCCAACTGCCCGAACCGCTGGAGGATCGCGCGGAACATCGCCTGCACTTCGGCCTCGCTGCTCACGTCGGCCCGAACGGCCAGGGCGTCGACGCCGTGCGTCGTGCGGATCTCGTCGATCAGGGCCTCGGCCTCTTGAAGACGAGCATAGTCGTTCACCGCGACCCGAGCCCCTTCGGCCGCCAGGGCCAGCGCAATCGTCTTCCCCAGCCCGATGGCGCCGCCGGTCACCAAGGCCACTTTGTCGGTGAGATGCAGATCCATAATTGCCGCGAACTTGAGACTTCACGAATCCCACCGGCTTGTCCGATGGATCGTTAGGTTTTCCGCTACACGCGAAATCGATCTCCCTCGCCGAATGCCACGGGCTTGTCCCGTGGATCGTTACGCTCTTCGCTCGATACTAACACCGATGTTAGCGATGAGCGTGAATCTCCACCGGACAAGCCGATGGCATCCAACCAGCGGAAGACGGCCGCGTGTGTAGCGGCGAGCGTAACCATCCCCGGCACAAGGCCGGGGCATTTCAAGGGTCTCTTCCCCAACCCCTCACCCCTATCCCCCAGCCCCTACCCCAGCATCTTCCGGAATTCGCCGAACAAGTAATTGCTGTCGTGAGGGCCGGCCGATGCCTCGGGGTGGTATTGCACGCTGAAGGCCGGGTGCTTGCGGTGACGCATGCCTTCGACCGTGTTGTCGTTGAGGTTGATGTGGGTCACTTCGAGGTCGTCGGGGAGCGAGGCGGGATCGACCGCAAAGCCGTGGTTCTGGCAGGTGATTTCCACGCGCCCGGTGCCGTAATGGAGCACCGGCTGGTTGGACCCGCGGTG
>CAYTJV010000529.1:0-5503 GCA_964438165.1 uncultured Planctomycetaceae bacterium
GACGCACGTGGTCCGGCGCGACGATCGCGAACGCCAGGCTCAGTTGCGGGCCGCAATTGCGATGTTTCTCTGCCTGGCCGAGCCGGCGATCTTGCTGGGCGATCTGAACTCGCGGGCCGACGACCCGCAGATCCGCCAACTCCTCGCCGTGCCCGGGGTCGAAGACCCGCTCGGCCGGCGACTGGGCGCCGAGCCCGCCGGACGCATCGACTGGATCCTGGCCCGCGGGCTGCGGACCGTCGACGCGGGCATCGTCGATCGCGGGGCGAGCGATCATCCGTTGGTTTGGGCCGAGTTCGATTTCCCGAAAACCGAAACGAATCCAAAGCCATGAAGAACCTCCAGAATCTTTCTTCGCAAGTGGTCTGCCGGTGCATCGGCCGGATGTACGACGTGACGCGAGGCCCGTTTCCGGCGGTCGTGCGGATCGAGACCACCAACGCCTGCAACGCGCGGTGCGTGATCTGCCCGCACCAAAAGATGAACCGCCCGATCCGGCAGATGGACGACGCGCTGTTCGGCCGCATCGTCGACGAGTGCGCGGCCGAGCGGTGCCGGGAAATCCATCTGCACAATTTCGGCGAGCCGCTTCTGGACAAGCGTCTGGAAGACCGCGTGCGTTACGCGAAAGAGAGGGGCATCGCCAAGGTCAAGATTTTCTCCAACGGCTCGCTGCTCACCCCCGAGCGGGCACGCCGGCTCGTGGAGGCCGGCCTGGACGAAATCAAGATCAGCTTCGACGGCGCCACCCGCGAGGAATTCGAGAGCATCCGCCAACCGCTCCGGTTCGACCGCGTGGTGAGCAACGTCCAGGGCCTGGTGGCGATCCGCGACGAGCTTCGCTCCGGGATGAAGATCGGCGTGGCCTGCTGCAGCACGTCGGACCGCGAGGCGACGATGCAGGCCTTGTCGAAGCTGGTCGATGAGTTCTCTTTCGGCAAGGTCCACAACTGGGCCAGCGAGGGCTCGCCGACCAGCCGAAGCACGATCCATAAGCCCTGCGCGCGACTATGGCGGACCTTCACGATCCTGGCCGGCGGCGAGGTGGCCCTCTGCTGCCTGGACTACGACGGGCAATGCCTGCTGGGGCGGCTCGACCCCACGACCACGATCCGAGAGATCTTCGACAGCCCGCCGTACCGCGAGATCCGCCGCCGGCATCGCGAGGCCCGACAGACGGAAATCGGCCTCTGCGCCCGTTGCACCAAGTCGTTTCTCTAGACGACCGAAATTGCACATTCTGCTTTTGGGCAAGTCATTAAGACGCCTGACGGAAGCTTGGCTGATCCCGTTATCCCCACTATTGGTTGACTTGAATCTTCCCTGTGTAGGGAGAAAGTGCGCACGGGCACCATGCGGCGGGCAGCCGGCGGTTTGCTGCCGGGGGGGTATCGCTGCAAATGCAGAAAATTGGGGGTACCATCTTAAGCAACCGTGAAGGTTCTGGTACGATGAGAACATTCGCGACGGCTGCAAACGGCGCCGTCATGGTCGCAGGGAAAGGAACGAAACAGCATGGCCTCCTTGGTACGGTCCGAGTCGGATGGGGAGATCCTCACCGTCTACTTCACCGAAGCGAAGATCCTGGACGAGTTGGTGATCCGCCAGTGCCAGGACGAGTTGATCCGCATGCTGGAGAAGACGCAAGAGCCGAACGTCATTCTCGACTTCCGGTTCGTGAAGTTCCTTTCGTCTTCGGCATTGGGGATGTTGATCCGCGTCCACAAGCGGTGCAAAGAGTTCAAGATCACGTTGAAACTCTGCAATATCGACAAGGAAATCGAGAAGGTGTTCAAAATCACCGGGCTGAACAAGGTCTTGGACATTTGCACCACGAACGAAGAGGCCGCCGCCTCGTTCAAGAAGAAGGGATTCTTCTTCCGCAAATAAGCCGGCGGAAAAGGTGACAGGCACCTTTTGCCTGAAAGGCCCGCGGGGTGCTCCGCACAAAAGGTGCCTGTCACCTTTTCTGCCGGGCCGAGTTGGTTTTGCCGCGCATGACCGCCTCCCAGGTCGTCGAAGCAAGCTGGTACGATTATCCGCAGTACTACGACATTGCCTTCCGCGGCGAGACCCGGCAGGAAGCCAACTTTATCGAAGCGGCGTGCCGCAAGTACTGCCCGTTTCCCGTGCGGCGCCTGCTGGAGCCGGCCTGCGGCAGCGGGCGACTCGTGGTGGAGATGGCCGCCCGAGGATACCGGGTTGCCGGCTTCGATCTAAGCCGGCCCTCGCTTGATTATCTGCGCCGCCGCCTGAAGCGGCGGGGGCTTCGGGCAGAGGGCTTTCTTGCCGACATGGCCGATTTCCGCCTCGCGCGGCCGGTGGACGCGGCCTTCTCGACGTTCGACGGCTTCCGCCACCTGCTCACCGAGGAGTCGGCCCGGCGCCACCTCCAGTGCGTGGCGGGGAGCCTTCGCCCGGGCGGCATCTACATCCTCGGGTTCCACCTCCTCCCGCTCGACGCGTCGGAAGAGTGTACCGAACGATGGACGGCACGGCACGCAGGCACGCAGGTGACGGTCACGCTTCGGGTCCTCTCGACCGACCGCCGCCGCCGGGTGGAAACGCTCCGCGTGAGCCTGCTGGTGCGAACCGCCCGGCGCGAGCTGCGGTTGCGTCACACCTTCGGATTCCGCATGTACACCGCCGCCCAGTTCCGCACGCTTCTGGCCAAGGTTCCTTGCATGGAGCTGTGCGACGTGTACGATTTCTGGTATGACATCGATCAACCGCTGAAGCTGAGCAACGAGCTTTCCGATACCGTCTTCATCCTGAGAAAACGATCGGCAGGAGTAGGTTATGCTTCAGCATAACCGCCTCGGTTCGTTATGCTAAAGCATAACCTACGTCTACTGCAGTAGAAGGGACCGAACCATGGATCAACCTACTGATAAGGCCGGCATCGACATCGCCCGCACCGCCCATGCCGCCGGGAGCGACACCATTCGCATTGGCTTCGTTGGCTGCGGCAACCGCGGCACCGGGGCGTGCCGCGAAACGCTGAGCACCAAGGGTCCGGTGAAGCTGGTGGCCGTGGGCGATCTTTTCGCCGACCGCCTCGAGAACAGCCTGAAGAACCTCGAAAAATACGAAGAGCTTCGCGAACGGATCGACGTCCCGCGCGAGCGGCGGTTCCTGGGCTTCGACGCCTACCGGCAGGTGATCGGCGCGGGCGTGGACGTGGTCCTCTTGGCCACGCCCCCTCATTTCCGCCCCATGCACTACGCGGCAGCGGTCCAGGCCGGCAAGCACGTCTTCATGGAAAAACCGTGCTGCGTCGACGCCCCCGGTTACCGGATGCTCATGGCCGCGAACCAAGAGGCTCGGGCAAAGAAACTCTCCGTCGTGGTCGGGCTCCAGCGCCGTCACCAGCAGAACTACCTGGACGGCATCCGGCGGATCCGCGACGGGGCGATCGGCGAGATTCGCTTTGTCCGGACCTACTTCAACATGGCCGGCGGCGGCCGTGCCGGCCAGCTCAAGCCCGCCGGAATGAGCGAGATGGAATATCAGATCCGCCATTGGGCCGTCTTCTGCTGGCTCTGCGGCGATCACCTCGTCGAACAGGCGACCCACGAGATCGACGTGGCCAACTGGGTCATGGATGCCTATCCGGTGCGTGCCAACGGCATGGGCGGGCGCCAGGTCCGCTTCGGCCCGGGCAACGGCGATATCTGGGATCATCACGCCATCGAGTTTGAATATGCCAACGGAGCGCGCCATTTCTGCCAGGCACGCCAGCAGGCGGGAACGTGGATCCACGTGTCCGACAACGTCCACGGCGCCAAGGGCACGCTTACGCTGGGCGTTGGCGCGTGGGGGATGGGCACGGCCAATCCGCGAACGCTCCGCGCGAAGAACTATCGGGGCGACAACCCGTATCAGCGCGAGCACAACGACCTGTTCGCCAGCATCCGCGGCGATGGACCGCACATGTTCGACGGCGACCACGGCGCCACCAGCAGCATGACGGCCGTGATGGGCCGGATGGCCACGTACAGCGGCCAGATGGTCACGTGGGACGAAGCTGTCAAGTCGGATCTACGGCTTGCCCCCCAGCGCTACGCCATGGACGCCGACCCACCCGTGTTGCCCGATCCCCAGGGCAGCTATCCCGCCGCGATCCCCGGCGTGAGCAGAGCCTTCTGACGAGGGTCTTGGGTTTGGTGTTAAAGGCCAGGGGCGAATCGTGCAAGCAACGATCAGCAGATCTCAGGCAACTTCCCCCGTTTCCTTTGCTCGAAATGGCTATCCGCGATGCCTTCTGGACGCGCATTTCCGCCCGGCGGACGCAATTGCGACAGCACGGGGAGATTTGTGGGAAACCCCAGGTATTCGCGAAGCAGCGACGCGGCGTGTTGGGTCCCGATGGCAGCAAGTTCGTGCAGCAGTCGGAGCATTCGCTGGCGAGCCTGCACAAGCGCGGGGCGATTGAGCCGGCAGATCTCGATCGTCCACTTACCTTGTGCAGTCATGCCGCGGACGGTCCCGCCGGGACCGGGACGGAGATGCTTGCCCCATCCGTCCTCGCACGGGTCAAGCGGTATCGTGTTGTCCTGCTTGACCGAATTGCAGCGGCAGCACGAATAGACCAGGTTATCGTATTTGTCGCTCGCTTCCGGGTGCGTGGCTTGCGCGCGAATATGGTCGACGCTGAAGGAGCCGTCGCCGTCAGCGCACCAAGTCTCCCGCCAGAGGCAGTAGACGCATCGGAAACGAAACTCGTCACGCAGCCAAGGCTTGAAGGACTTGTAGTCGACGTAGCCCAATGGCCCGTGGCGCCGCTCGTGGCGATCGGCGGGATACGTGAAAACCGCGTCGGGGTTCATTCGGCCACCTTTCGGACTTCGTGGACAGCAGCTTCCATGCGGGCCACGTCCCGGAGCATTAGCGCATCCAACTGGTCAAGTTGCTGGTCGGCCAGCTCCTGCAGGCGCTGCAACTCTTCTCGCTCGTTGTCCGTCAGGCTGCCCGTGAATCGCTTCTCAATCAGGGCTGCACGACGTTCATTCGCGGTTCTCCATTGCTCCGGCTCCAGTGGACGCTGTATCCCATTTTCCAAGAGCCGCGAGGCGAGTTCGTCGACGGGGACCTTCTCCGCCTGCGCTCGCGATTGCAGCCGTCTGGCCAACGGGTCGGAGACCGTTATCGTCAGAGACATTGTTCCTTCTCCTTCATTCCCATGGTTCCTACATCTCGCGCCGGATTGTCTGTATTATACACCGAGGATCCTTGATTACCTGTTCCGAATCCGGACAATTGACACGGCAGGACTTGTGAGGGCAATCGCTCCACTCACCTGCTGGACCGCAGCCTTGTCGGCTGCTCCTGCCCCCTGGCCCCTCACCCCTGACCCCTTATTCCTTTTCGGCCACCATCACCAAATCAACGCTCTTTTGCCGGTCGTAGGGGTGGTCTTGGTAGTCGCCAAAGACCTCCGCTCTGGCGGCACCACCGTCGCGGGCCATTTCCTCCACTTCTGCCTGGTCCAAGCCCAAGAAAG
>CAYTJV010000530.1:0-5490 GCA_964438165.1 uncultured Planctomycetaceae bacterium
ACGGTCCATCGCCGCGCGGACTCGCTGCTCGAGCACCTGTCCCAGGCTGTCGGGGACACCACTCCGGCGGCTGCCGGCGCGCTTGGATTCCCCCCGGACTTCAGCGAGAATTGACTGCTCGTAGGGCAAGCAGCCTTGCTTGCCTGTCCTTCGTCTACCAAGGCAAGCAAGGCTGCTTGCCCTACGGCCGTCGCTATGAGTCGTTCCATGTTTGGCTCCCTTGCCCTCGATTGCTGGTTTCTCACGGGCTCGACCGCCGGCCGTAAGACCGAGATCGCCGTGGAACTGGCCCTGCGCATCGGGGCCGAAATCGTTTCCATGGATTCGATGGCCCTGTACCGGCGAATGGACATCGGCACCGCCAAGCCCACGCCGCGCCAACGGATCGCAGTGCCCCACCACCTAGTCGACGTCCTGGAGCCGCACGAGGAGTACAGCGTAGCCGAGTATCTCTCCGCGGCCCAGCGCACGGTGGAGGAAATTCGATCGCGCGGGCGCGAGGCGCTCTTCGTGGGCGGGACGCCGCTTTATCTGAAGGCGCTGTTGCGGGGAATGTTTCGCGGTCCGCCGGCCGACTGGCAGTTGCGCCGCAGCCTGGAGGAGGAAGCCTGTCGCCAAGGGCCCGAGGTCCTCCACCGCCGGCTCGCCGAGGTCGACCCGGAAGCCGCCCGGCGCCTCCATGCCAACGACACCCGGCGGATCGTCCGCGCCCTGGAGGTCTACGTCAAGACCGGCCAACCGATCAGCACGCATCAGCAGCAGTTCGCTATAGGGCTGCCGGCCGAGTCGTGCCGCGTGTTTGTGCTCGATTGGCCCAAGGAAGAACTGGCAGCCCGGATCGACCGCAGGGTCGAGCAGATGTTCGCCGCCGGCTTGGTCGATGAAACGCGACGCCTGTTGGCCGGTCCGCGACCGTTGAGCAAGACGGCTCGCCAAGCCCTCGGCTACCGGGAAGTCATCGAGCACCTGGAAGGACAGCGCGGCCTGGAAGAAACAGGCGCCCTGGTGCAGACCCACACCCGGCAGTTTGCCAAGCGCCAAAGGACCTGGTTTCGCAGCCTCAGCGAGTGCCGATTCGTGGGCGTCTCGGCGGTGATCGAGCCAGGGGCGATTGTCGATCAGATCATCGCCTTGGGCACGGCCGCCACAGGGCCGGGGGCCTGAGAAGACTGATAAGCACCGGCCGGCAAACGACTTTCGCAATTGGTGTGGCATGCCCTCACGACGCGAAGCGTCGGGTGGGCATGGGACGCGCAATGTGCCCTTCCATGCCGACCCGCGGCGGTGCCGCGTGACGGCATGCCACCCAACCGCTACAATGCAAGCATGAATGAGCAAGTGAAGATCGGCCGTGCCTGTCTTGTCCACGCGGATTGTTTCGAATGGCTCTCGAGTCTGCCGAACAACACGCTGCACGCCGTCGTGACGGACCCCCCTTACGGCGTCAAGGAATACGATGCTGACCAGTTGGAGAAGCGGGCCAACGGCAAGGGAGGTATCTGGCGGATACCGCCGTCGTTCGATGGGCACACCCGCTCCCCGCTCCCCCGGTTCACTGCCTTGAACGACAAGGAACGGGACCGGCTCCGTCAATTCTTTCTCGATTGGAGCCGGCTTGTATGCCGGGCGCTTCGTCCCGGTGGTCATGTGTTCATTGCATCGAACGCCTTTATTTGCCAACTCCTGTACGATGCCCTCGTTGACGGCGGGCTGGAATTCCGGGGTGAGGTAATCCGCCTTGTTCGCACTCTGCGCGGCGGGGACCGGCCGAAAAACGCCGAAGAGGAGTTTCCCGGCGTCTCTTCGATGCCCAGGGGTTGTTATGAACCGTGGGGCCTCTTCCGAAAGCCGATGGGGGACCTGAAAGTCTCCGATTGCCTTCGGCAATATCAAACCGGCGGGCTGCGCCGCTACCCCGATGGTCCTTTCGAGGATGTAATCGCCAGTGAGCGCACGCTCCAGAGGGAACGGGACATTGCGGACCACCCCAGTATCAAGCCCCAGTCCTTCCTACGCCGGCTCGTCTACGCTGCGCTGCCCTTGGGCGAGGGCGTTGTCGCCGATCCTTTCATGGGGTCGGGGTCAACCATTGCAGCCGCCGAAGCCGTAGGCGTCCAAAGCATCGGCGTGGAACGGCACCGCGAATACTTCGATATGGCACGGGTCGCAATCCCCCGGCTGAAAGCCCTGGAAACCGATGCCGACGAATTAGTCGGGGCCGGCTTGCGGCCATTGCCTTCTGGATGTGGGTACTGGTCAGGCCACACGGCAAGACCACCTTCGTGTTGAACCGTTGCAGGTTCAGCGGGACCGGAGTGCAGGCCGCACCTTCATCCATGATTTTCCTCCCGGTGATCCTTCACCGGGGCGGACTCTACCAAAGGGTGGGGACTTGGGCAAGGTCGGCATCCGCTTTCTTCCGTGGTACCCTCCAAGCTAACCTTTGCGCCCCATCCCTCTCCATCTAAAATAGGGGACTCCATGATGTTGTTACAGTCGTTCTCTTTCTAGGGAATTCGTAATTTGCTTCGCACCCACACTTGCGGCGAGCTTAGGGCGGAACATGCGGGCCAACAAGTAACTTTGGCCGGCTGGGTCGACACTTACCGGGACCATAGCGGGGTACTCTTCATCGACCTCCGCGACCGGTACGGCAAGACTCAGGTGGTTTTCGGCATGGAGAGTGGACACGGATCAGCTCCACCCGAGGGAGGGGCCATGCTCGATGCCGCTCGGGCCCTTCGTCCCGAGTTCGTCGTGCAGGTGACGGGCCGGATTGCCCTTCGTCCGGAGGGAACGATAAACCCCAAATTGGTCACTGGCGCGATCGAACTCCGTGCCGAGTCCCTGGTGGTGCTCAACAAGAGTCTGACTCCCCCGTTCTATCCGAGCACCACGGGCAAGGATCTCCCGGGCGAAGACCTGCGTCTGAGGTACCGCTACCTGGACCTCCGCCGGCCGGAGATGCAGCAAACGCTCCTGTTGCGTCATCGCATGATCCAGATCATGCGGGAGCATCTCGACAAGGAAGGCTTTATCGACGTCGAGACCCCCGTGTTGGGCCGCAGCACGCCGGAAGGCGCCCGCGACTACCTCGTCCCCAGCCGCATCCAGCAAGGGACGTTCTACGCCCTTCCGCAGTCGCCGCAGTTGTACAAGCAGATCCTGATGGTGGCGGGCTACGACCGCTACGTGCAGGTGGCCCGATGTTTTCGCGATGAGGACCTTCGCGCCGACCGCCAGCCGGAGTTCACCCAGTTGGACCTGGAAATGTCGTTCGTCACCGCCGACGACGTGATGGGCATGGTCGAAGGGATGGTCGCCCGGCTCGCCCAAGAGATCCTCGGATTGAAGCTCGCCCTGCCGCTGCCGCGAATGACCTACGACGAGGCGATGGAGCGGTTCGGGCACGACGCGCCCGATCTGCGCTTCGGCATGGAGCTGACGGACCTGACCGAGCTGGCCCGGCAGTGCGAGTTCCGCGTGTTTCGCGAGACGGCCGATTCGGGGGGCCGCGTCCGAGCCATCAACGCCAAAGGGGCGGCCGAAAAATACTCCCGCAAGAACATCGACGAGCTGACCGACTGGATCAAGCAGGACTTCGGCGCCAAGGGGCTCGCCTGGTTCAAGGCCGATGCGGCCGGCGTGCTCGGCTCGCCCATCGCCAAGAATTTCTCCGCCGACTTGCTCTCCAAGATCGCCGCGCGGATGAAGGCCGAGCCGGGCGACTTTTTGCTCATCGTCGCCGATCGGTTCGAAGTCACGTGCAAAGCCCTCTACGGGCTGCGCAAGCGACTGGCCGCGGAGTTGAAGCTCTACGATCCCGCCCAGAAGCACTTCTCCTGGGTCGTCGAGTTTCCCATGTTCGCCTACGACGAGGAGGAGAAGTGCTGGGCCGCCATGCACCATCCGTTCACCTCGCCCAGGGCGCAGGACCGCGAGCTGCTGCTGACTGACCCGGGCAAGTGCCGGGCCCAGGCATACGACCTGGTGGTCAACGGTTCCGAGGCGGGTGGGGGGACTGTCCGAATCCACGACCAGGAGCTGCAAAGCCAGGTGTTCCGGCTCTTGGGGATCAACGCCGAGCAGGCCAAAGAGCGGTTCGGCTTCCTCTTGGAGGCCCTGCAATATGGCGCCCCGCCGCACGGCGGCATCGCCCTGGGGATCGACCGCCTGGTGATGCTCTTCGCCGGATTGGATAGCATTCGGGACTGCATCGCCTTCCCCAAGACGCAGCGGGCCACCGACCTGATGACCGGGGCTCCCGGCAACGTCGATCCCAAGCAACTGCGGGAATTGGGCGTCCGGACCAATCGATAGCACCAAACGATTTTCCACGTGCGTCTCGTTGACATTAAGAGGAAACCGATTCAGCGGACGACCCCACCGACCCCGTGTCGGTGGACGGGTGGTTTGGCAACTACATCAAGGCTGATTCAACGAAATCCCCACCGACCCTGTGTCGGTGGAAATGGGTTTGGCAACTACTCGGCCGCCGTAGTTGCCAAACCCATTTCCACCGGCTCGGGGCCGGTGGGGAGAAACAAAGAACCGTTCGTCTTCAGAATTGACACCGTATGCCACCGCAACGGTTTGGTGCTAGAAGCAGTGAAGGAGCGGAGAATATGCGAAGAAGGATTGGGCAACTGGGCATCGTGATGGGGCTCATCGCGCTGCTGCTCTCGGCCGGGTGCGGGAAGCCTGCCGGGCCGGACGATTCGCGTGGGGGCAAAGGCAAGTCCGGCAAGAGCATGGCCCAGCAGTATCAGGCGGGACAGAAGGAGGTCCAGACGGAACGGCAGAAGCCTCCACCGGAGCCGCCGCCGGCCCCGAAGATGCCGGAAGTCAAAATGCCCGCCGCCCTGGCGCAGACCTGCCTGGTGAAGGTCGGCGATGCGATGCCGGACACCGAATTGACAAGCGTCGACGGAAAGCGTCTGGCGATCCGTTCCCTTTTGGGTAAGAAGCTCACGGTGGTGCTCTTCTGGCAGAGCGAGAACATGTACGCGACCCAGGCGCTGGAGTACCTGGAGTTGGACGTGGTCAAGCAGTTCGGCGACAAAGGCGTCCAGGTCGTGGGCATCGGCGTCAAGGACCCGCCCGACGCGGCCCGCAAGGCGGTCGAAGACGCCGGGGCCAAGTACGTACACCTGCTCGACCCCCAAGGCGAGTATTTCGCCAAGGTGGCTACGGAGAAGATCCCCCGCGTGTACCTGCTCGACGCGGCGGGCAAGATTCTCTGGTTCGACATCGAATACTCCACCAGCACCCGACGCGACCTGGAGCGGGCGATCCAGTTCGCACTGGGGGAGAAGTGAGAGACGACGAGGTGAGCGCGACGTCTGCAAACACCGGGCCCGAAGGCGATGCCGTGGCGGGCGATCGTCGCGCCGGCGTTCTTCGCGTGGCCATGGCGCAGATCGCGCCCGCCTTGGCCGACCGCGAGCGGAATGTCGCCCTGCACCTCAAGCAAATCGAAGCCGCCCGCCA
>CAYTJV010000531.1:0-5488 GCA_964438165.1 uncultured Planctomycetaceae bacterium
ACCTCTTCACCTCTTCACCTCTTCACCTCTTCACCCCGTCCCTCTCCCTCCCGCCATCTCATGAAACAATTTCCACCGCGCCTGCATCTCCGCGAGGCTGTCGCCGCCGAACTTGTCGACCATGGCGCGGGCGATTTCCATGGCCACGACATTTTCCAGGATCACCGAGGCCGCCGACACCGCGCACACGTCGCTCCGCTCGTACGCGGCCGCTTCCGGCTGCTTGGTCTTGAGGTTGATCGATTCCAGGGGCCGGGCCAGCGTGCTGATCGGCTTCATGGCCGCGCGAATCACGATCGGCTGGGCATTGGTCATCCCGCCTTCCAGGCCCCCGGCGTGATTCGTCGGCCGCACGTATCCCAGCGTGGGCGACGAGGCCTGGGCCGGATCGTAGCGGATCGGATCGTGAACCTCGGAGCCGGGCCGCCGGGCCGCCTCGAATCCCATCCCGATCTCCACCCCTTTGATCGCCTGGACCGACATCACGGCCTGGGCCAGCAATCCATCGAGTTTCTTGTCCCACTGGGTGTGCGAGCCGAGGCCGAAGGGCACCCCTTCGACCCTGATTTCCACCACCCCGCCCAGCGTGTCGCCTTCCTTCTGGCACTTGTCAATGAGGGCCTTGACATCGTCGTCCTGGTCGGGATTCAGACTGTACACCACACTGGCGTTGCGCAGTGCTCGCTGTTCGGCCAGCGAGCCCGCCTTGGGCTCGATCTTGATCGGCCCAACCTCCGCGACGTAGGCAAACGCCGTGACGCCGAACGGATTAAGGATCTGTTTGGCCAAGGCACCCGCGGCGACCCGCGCCGCGGTCTCCCGGGCACTGGCTCGTTCCAGCACCGCGCGGATGGGCGCCAAGTACTTCATCGCTCCGCTCAGATCGGAATGGCCCGGTCGAGGGCGGTCAAGGTCCTCCATTCGCTCCAGCTTGGAATCCCTATTGCGCACCACCAGCGCGATGGGGCTGCCGAGGGTCTGACCGCGCCAAAGGCCGCTGAGGATCTCGACCCGATCCTCTTCGATTCGCTGCCGTCCGCCGCGTCCATACCCCCCCTGACGGCGGACAAGTTCCGCGTCGATTTCGGCCGTGGACACGGTCACTCCAGCCGGGAATCCGTCAACCAGCGCGACCAGCGCGTTGCCGTGCGATTCGCCTGCGGTCCAGTAGCGTAGCATGTCAATCGTCACGAATGGGCTGCCGGAAACTGCCGTTCGTAGTCCCGCCTTTAGGCGGTGTTTTTCCCGGGTTACCGGCTAAAGCCGGGACTACGAGCTTGAAGCCGAATTCTACCCAGATTGCCGAGCCGGAGATAGGGCGATTGTTGCCCCTGACCACCCGCCAGAGACTTAGAAAAGACAAAAAACATGGGATGACAAAAAGATGGGTGACAGAAAGATCATCTTCTTGTCCTCTCATCTTTCTGTCATCAATCTTTTTGTCATGCCCTTCTTCGATGATTTAGCGGGTACCCGAAGAACTTACGTGGCCGCAAGCGCCGGCCGATGGTTGCCATATCGTGCGCGATGCCCCATACTGGTTATTGTTCTTGCCACCGATGCCCGACCGCAATGACCAGCGCGAGCAATCCAGACCCGAACACCTCGTCGGACGACCTCTCCGGGAAGGAGCTAGGGGGGTTCCGCATCCTTCGCCGGCTCGGCACCGGCGCCATGGCCGACGTTTACTTGGCCGACCAAAGTTCGCTGAAGCGCCAGGTGGCGATCAAGGTGCTCAAGCGGCATCTGGCTGCCGACGAGACCTACGTGAGGCGATTTCAGCGCGAGGCCGAGGCGGCGGCGGCCCTGGCACACGCCAACATCGTCCAGATTTACGAGGTCGGCCACGTTGACCAGACCTACTACCTGGCCCAGGAGTACGTCCAAGGATTGAACCTCCGCCAGTGGTTGGAACGCAACGGCTCGCCGGACCTGCGTTTGGCGCTGGTCATCATGCGCCAGGCGGCGGCGGCCCTGGCCAAGGCCGGCCAGCGGGGCATTGTTCACCGCGACATCAAGCCCGAGAACATCATGCTCACCCGCACCGGCGAAGTCAAAGTGGCCGACTTCGGGCTGGCCCGCATCTCCGGCTCGGGCGAGCAGGTCCACCTCACCGAGGTCGGCATGACGATGGGCACGCCGATGTACATGAGCCCGGAGCAGGTGGAAGGCCGGCCGCTGGATCCCCGTAGCGATATCTACTCGTTCGGCGTGACGTGCTACCAGATGCTGGCCGGCCGGCCGCCTTTCTCCGGCGACACCGCGCTGAGCGTGGCTTTGCAGCACCTCAAGCGGCAGCCGGAGCCGCTGGAGAACCACCGGCCCGACCTGCCCGCCCCGTTGTGCCGCATCGTCCACAAGATGCTCGCCAAGAACCCGGATCACCGCGTCCAGTCCGCCGCGGAATTGCTGCGCGAGCTCCACCGCCTCCAAGTCGCCCATTTGGGAGACGCTTGGCCCGAGGACCTCCCAAGCCTCGAGGCAGACGATGCCGCGTTTGCCACCGTCGTCAAGAACGAGGCCACGCGGCAACTGGACGCGGTGATGAAGACCGCCTCCCAGCAGGTCGTCGACCGGCCGCGTTGGGGCTTCTGGATTACGGGCGCGATCGTGGCCCTGCTGCTGGGCGCCACGACCGCTTTTCTCACGGTCCGCGAAGAGCCGCTGTTGGTCGGGGCCGAGCCATCCGCCCCCTCGATCCCGCGCCAGGACACCGCCGTCCGACAATGGTATTACGCCTGGCTGGTCGGCACATCGGAAGCATGGCAAAGCGTGCAGGAGTACTTCCCCGACGATACCTACTGGGTCAACCGCGCCAAGCAGCAGTTGGCCATGATTTATCTCCGCGAAGAGAGCTACGATCGAGCCTTGGAGATTTTCCAGGACTTGGCATCGCTCGATGAGATTGAAGTCGAGTTGCGGGCCTTTGGTCTGGCGGGCCAGAGCGGAGTGCTCACCATGCGGGGCGAATATCAAAAATCGGAGGCGATCATGAATCGCCTGCTGCCCATTGTTGACAAGCTCGATCCCCGCATGAGACAGATGGTCAACTACGCGCGGCGAACGAATCAAGCCAAACTCGGCCTCCCAACCCCCTCTGAATGGGACAAGTGGCTCAAACAGCATTTCCCCGACGCCGGTTGACAGCGACCCGCCCCCTTGGTAAAAAGTAAAGTTCGGCCATGCCCGAGGGGTGACGCTTGCGCACTGCATCAGCGTTCCTCCGAGCAAGGACGCCGGCGTGGCGATCGTTGTATCGATTCCGTGCTGGACAGGCCCCCATCGTCTAGTGGCCTAGGACATCGGGTTCTCAGTCCGAGAACGGGGGTTCGACTCCCCCTGGGGGTGCTAGATACGTTTGCACATCGTTGCAAACGTTGGAACATGATAGCACAAGCCCTTGGTTTCCAGGGGCTTGTGTCGTTCATCGCAGTCGCCCGGGGTGATTTCGGCCAGCAATCGCTCTTGGCCGAAGAAGCCCAACAGCCACCGTCTTGTCTCGTTGTAGTTCCTGAGCGTGTTCGGCTTGGTAATCATCCGGGCCGCGATGTACTGGTCGATGAACGCCGCCAGGGTGATGCCCTCGGGCAGCGCGTCCAAGTTGGGCTCTCGGGCCAATCCCAGCCCGACCGCTGCCAACTTGCCGTAAAACACGTCATCGCGGCTTCCCACCCACTCCGAAGTTTCGGGGGCCGGGGCGTGTCCAGCGAGCAGCGCGGCCGCCAAGTTCTCCACGTGCGCCTTGACGGTCCGCGCCGTCTTCATCGGCACCGGGCCCAAGTAGATGATCTTCCGCTTGCGGTTCGGACCCGAGAAAAAGATTCGCCGGTTGCCGCTGCGATCGGTGGAAATGCTCGCCACGTTCTCACCCGCCTTTCTTCGTTCGGGGCTTGTCGGCCACGATCCGCAGCTCGAGGTATTCGCCCAGCGTGTTCATTACCTCCATGGAAACGCCGCGCTCGCCGGTCATAAACCGGAACAGCGCGGTCTTGTCGATTCCCGTGGCCCTGCAAATCGCGTACTGTGATTGTCCGCAGTTCAAGACCGCCTGCCGCAATTGGTCGGTAAGTGGAAGATGTTTTCGTTTCATCGGCTGTATCCTACCCCATGGTTGTCTTTTAGTCAACCTTTCCAATTCGATTTTCGCCACTCGCGCAAACCGTGGCACCTTCTCGCAATTCTGCCTTGCCTAGTTTGACAGCCGGCCAAAGCCCCGTAAACGCCCCGGGGTGGGGCGGTTGGCGTGGAGGTCCAGAGTATCGACGATGCCGCCCGAAGCGCAACCGGGCGCAATCCGGGGCCGGTCATAGGCTTTCCGCCTTCGGCGTCCAAAGGTGGCCATCTTCTCCAAAGGCGTCCACTTCTGGGATGTGGCCACCATTGGGACCGCTTGGCCCCCTTTGCTCTGGAAGTCTCCAGAACCACTGCCCATCCTCTCCAAAACCCTCACGATAGGACACGATCCCCAAGGCGGCTTTTGCCCTCCGGACCGTCCGCCATGCCAGCCCCCCGCCGGAAGCTTCTTTCTTCACCTGCGTTTGCTCCACGGGGCCCGCGGCCAGCAGCTCTTGCAGGAACCGCTTCGCGTCCTGACGCTCCTGGTCCCGCGGTCCGTCTTCGGCGGCCATTACGTCATCGACCCCGAGCGTGATGGGATCCGGGGACCACGCCAAACAGGGCCCGCCGCCGTTCCCTATCACGGTGTAGGCGAGCCCCGTCATTTCCCGCGCAAGGTTCGACTTGATGGGGAGCATAAGCCGCCGCGCCGGGTCGTATTGATCTTGGACCACGGCCCATGCCACGCGGGCCGCCGCGACGAAAGCAAGACTGCCCATCGCGCGGTACATGGCCTTCGCCGCGCCCTTGTTCAAATGGGTGACGGCAACCACCGCCACGCGAGCCCGTTGGGCCAGTTCGGCAAGCGGGCCCAACAATCCGCGGATATCGGTGTTTCGATGGGAGTCGGTCTTGCCGCAATACGCGCTGACGGGGTCGATAACGGCAAGACGGCAGTCGAGTGTTGCCGCCATCGCCTCTTCGAGGGCCGGCAAGTCGCATTCCAGGGAAAAAGACCGCGCTACCCGCTTGGCGCGTTCGTCGCACCATTCCACGCCCTGCAACAGGGCGATTCTCGCCACGTCCGCACCGGCAGCATCGAGCTGCGGCCGAATCGTGTCGGCAATATCGTCTTCGGCCGATAGTAAGACCACCCCGCCGCGCGTCTGGGCCTCGGGGCTGTCCGGCCAGCCCGCGCCTTGGGAAATCCTCGCGGCCATGTCCAAGGTGACGAGCGACTTGCCCAACCCCGGATCGCCGGCAAAGAGCGTCAGCTTGCCCAGCGGAACCCGTCCGGGCCAGAGCCATTTCATCCCTTCTGGCTTGACGGTATCCAATCGCGTCAGCACGGGCCGACCTATGCGGTTCTTGGTGTCCGCATTGCGCGTGCCCGGATTCTGCTCAAGGCGGACCAGGGCAAAGACGGTGAGGC
>CAYTJV010000532.1:0-5484 GCA_964438165.1 uncultured Planctomycetaceae bacterium
CGTGGCCTGGCACCAGGCGGTGGAGAAGCTGCTGGGGATCGACGTGCCGCCGCGCTGCCAATACCTGCGGGTGATCGTCGCGGAGCTGGCGCGGATCAGCGACCATCTCGTGTGCAACGGGGCGGCGGGGCTCGACACGGGGGCCTTCACCTACTTCATCTACGCCTTCAATCCGCGCGAGGAGCTGTACAGGATTTTCGAGGCCCTCTGCGGGGCCCGCTTCACCAACAGCTACACGCGGGTCGGGGGGCTTTCCAACGACGCTTCGGGCCAGGCGATCCAGATGATCCGCGATTTCCTCCGCGGCTTGCCCAAGGTGCTCCACGACATGGAGCGGCTCTTGAACCGCAACCGGATCTTCGTCGACCGTACCAAAGGGATCGGCGTGCTCACCAAGGAGGATGCGATCAACCGCGGCATCACCGGCCCGATGGCCCGGGCCAGCGGCGTCACCCGCGACCTCCGCAAGGATGAGCCCTACCTAGCCTACCCCGATTTCGATTTCCAGGTGTGCTGTGCCACGGGGGGCGATTGCTACGCCCGTTACCTCGTGCGCATGGCGGAGATGCGGGAGAGCATGAAAATCGTCCAGCAGGCGGTGGAGAACCTCCCGGCCGGGCCGGTCAACGTGGGCATGGACCAGCGCGTGGCGCTGCCCACGAAACGGCAGGTCTTCAGCACGATCGAAGGGCTGATCTCCCATTTCGAGCTGACCATGAGCAATCGCGGCTTCAAGGTGCCGTGCGAAGAGGTATACTCGGCGACCGAAGCGCCCAACGGCGAGATGGGGTTCTACATCGTGGGCGACGGGACGGACACCGCCTACCGGGCCCGCTGCCGGCCCCCTTCGTTTCTGAACTTCGCCCTCTTCCCGCACCTCATCCGCGGCCATACACTAAGCGACGTGGTGGCCGTGCTGAGCAGCCTGAACATCATCGCCGCGGAGCTGGACCGCTGAAGGGTCGGCAACATGATAACGTTAACGAGTCTGGAACTTGCCGGCTTCAAATCGATCGAGAAGATCGCTCCCCCCCTGGAACTTCGTCCGCTGACGGTATTGATCGGAGCGAACGGTGCGGGCAAGTCCAACTTCATTCTGTTCTTCCGGATGCTTCAGGAGATGATGGGGCGTCGGCTCCAATGGTTTGTGAAGACTCAGCCGGGAAGGGGAGACTCGCTGCTGTTCTACGGCTCGAAGAATACGCAACGAATTCAAGGTGCGCTGGCACTGTCAAGCGAGGGAAGGTTTTCAGCAGGGTACAAGTTCTTTCTCGACTTCTCACCTCCGGACAGTCTGATCATCGAACACGACGAAATCAGTTTCGGACGGGACCTGCCGGGCGCCATCCCGGCAACGACTTCCGTAACGATCAGCCGCGTTGCCGACGAAACCAATTTGCCGGCTACAGAGGAGCAATCGCAATCCGAGGCGCACGAGGTCTGGGATTTTTTGCGTCGATCCGCGGTGTTTCACTTTATCGACACGTCGCGCGACGCTGCTATTCGCAAATCGAGCTACATTCACGACAACGCGGGACTCCAGGGCGACGGCGGCAATCTGGCCTCGCTGCTCTTCAAGCTCAAAGAAATGGAAATGCATGCGTGGGCATACAAACGGATTGTCGCAACGATCCGCCAGATCCTGCCTTGGTTCGGCGATTTCCGCCTGGAACCGTTGGAGTTGAATCCCACGAACGTTCAACTCGACTGGTACGAGCGGGGATCGGACATGCTGTTCGGCCCGCACCAACTCCCCGACGGCGGGCTGCGAGCGATCGCCCTTGTGACGGCGTTGTTGCAGCCCCAGGAGCTGCTTCCCCGACTCATCGTGGTGGATGAGCCCGAATTGGGGTTGCATCCGCACGCGCTGTCCATTCTTGCAGCGCTGGTCAAAGGGGCGGCGTTCCATGCCCAGGTGATTCTCGCCACGCAGTCGGTGGCGTTCTTGGAGTACTTCGATCCGGAGGACATCATCGTGGTTGATCGCGAAAACGGCGCGTCGACGTTTACGCGACTCGAACCGGAGAAACTGAAAGACTGGTTGGATGACTACTCGCTTGGCGAATTGTGGGAGAAGAACGTCATCGGCGGGGGTCCCGTCTGATGGCGCGATTGTGCCTCACTGCCGAAGGGCCAACAGAACAACAGTTTGCGGCGCAACTCTTGGCGCCGCATCTCGCGCGTCACGGAGTGTACCTGACCAAACCCAGCCTTGTCGTAACAAGCAGGGAGAAGGGAAAACGCGGCGGCGTGTTGAACTATGAGACTGCGAAGAACCACATCCAGCGTTGGCTGAAGCAAGAACACGGCGACGACGTGTACTTTACCACGATGTTCGATATGTATCGCCTGCCGCGAAGTTTTCCGGGCTACGGTCGCGCAGTCGCGATGCAGGACAAGTACGCGCGCGTCGAGGCGTTGGAGGGGGCGTTTGCAGATGACCTCGAGGACCCGCGATTCATTCCTTATTTCCAATTGCACGAGTTCGAGGCGATCTTGTTTGCAGACCCGATCGCCTTTACACGCTACTATACGGACGCCCCGGGACGTGACCGGAAAGTTCAGGCGCTGAGCCGCTTGGCCGAGCAGTTTGGCAATCCCGAGATGATCGACGACGGCGAGCAGAGCGCCCCATCCAAACGAATCATCGAACAGTTTCGCGACTACGAAGGCAACAAACGCACAGCAGGTCCGATCATTGCCGAGGCAATCGGGCTGCAGGTGATTCGCTCGAAGTGCCGCCACTTCCACGAGTGGCTGATCAAGCTGGAAAAACTGGGTGGACGCCCATAGGATAGAGATCTGCGGAATATGTCGTCAACCACGAGACTACTCAACGACGCGATCATCGCTGCCATTCGGGCCTACTTCCCGTGGTACCCGACCCGCCGGGCCGTGGTCTTGCCGGCGCTGCACGTGGGTAGCGGGCAGTTGGGCTACGTGCCGCCGGAGGCCGTGGTCGAAATTGCCGAGCTGCTGGAGCTGGCGCCCGCCGAAGTGCAGGACACGCTGTCGTTTTACGGTCTCTTCAAGCAGGATCGCCCGCAGGGCCGCGTGCGGGTGTGGCTCTGCCGCTCGATCAGTTGCGCCGCGTGCGGCGGCGAGGAGGCGCTGGAGTACCTCTGCAAGCGGCTGGGAATCCTTCCGGGCGAAACGACGGCCGACGGGCGGGTGAGCCTCGACTATGCGGAGTGCCTCGGCGCCTGCGACTTCGCCCCGGCGATGCTCGCCAATGAAGTCCTTTGGAAGAACCTGACCAAGGATAAAATCGACGCCTTCATCGAATCGCTCGTTCCCGGAAATGGCTGGCTGGACCCTGAACCTTGAGCGCGAAGAGGCAAGCCTCGGCTCCGAACCCTGAACCCTGAACCCCGAACCCTGAACCCCACCCCCGTGTCCGACTACGAACCGGTCCTATTGGCAAACCTCTGCAAGGAGGGCATCGAGACGCTCAAGGGCTACGAGGCCCACGGCGGGTACGACACGCTGCGCCGCGTGCTGAAGAACCACTCGCCGGCGGACGTCGCGGCCATGATCCGCGCCAGCGGCCTGCGCGGACGCGGCGGGGCGGGCTTCCTCACCGGCCTGAAGTGGTCGTTCTTGCCGGAAGACCATCCTGGACCCCGCTACATGTGCGTCAACGCCGACGAGAGCGAGCCCGGCACGTTCTGCAACCGCGTGCTCATGGAGTGCGATCCGCACCAGGTGCTGGAGGGGATCATCCTGGGCTTCTACGCGACCCGAGCGAGCACGGCGTATATCTATCTGCGGTACGAATACCCTTTGAGCTTCCGCCGCCTGCAAAGCGCGATCGACGAGTGCCGTGCCGCCGGGCTGTTGGGCAAGAATATTCTTGGCCATGAGTTTTCACTGGATATCTTCATCCATCGCGGGGCGGCCGCGTACGTGTGCGGCGAGGAGACGGGACTCATCGAGAGCCTGGAGGGGAAGCGGGCCTGGCCGCGGATCAAGCCGCCGTTCCCCGCCGTCGAAGGGCTTTTCCGCAAGCCCACGGTAGTGAACAATGTGGAGACACTGGCCTGCGTGGCCCATATCCTGGGCCGGGGCGTCGATTGGTTTCGCTCGATAGGCATTCCCCCGAGGCCCAACGATCCCCGCGATCCCGGCAGCTTCGGGCCGAAGCTGTACTGCATTAGCGGGCACGTGAACCGTCCGGGCTGCTACGAGGGGCCGCTCGGGCTGCCTTGCCGGGAGGTGATTGAGCGTTTCGGCGGCGGGGTGTGGAAGGGACGCAAGGCCAAGGCCGCGGTGCCGGGCGGCTTGAGCACCGGACTGCTGAGCGCCGACGAGTTGGATACGCCCCTGGACTTCGACGGCCCGGTGCGTGCCGGATGCCTCGGCTTGGGCACGGCGGGCGTGATCGTCCTCGACGAAACCTACAGCATGATCGACTTCGTCCACAACAGTTGCCGCTTCTTCGCCCACGAAAGCTGCGGCCAGTGTACGCCCTGCCGCGAAGGAACCCGTTGGGCCCTGGGAATGGTGGAGAGGATCAAGGCAGGGCGGGGACGACTGAAGGACCTCGAGTTGCTGTTGGAGATCGCCGATTCGATCGGGATCATTCCCGGTACGACGATCTGCGGCCTGGCCGACGGGGCGGCATGGCCCATCAAGAACGCCATCCGCAAGTTCCGCCAGGAGTTTGAGGATTCCATCCGTCGTGCCAATCCACAAGGATACATGGTCTCCGAGCCGGTCCCGGCGATGGCAGGAAACGGTTCGCAGTACTCAGTACACAGTGCATTGTCCTTCTCCTACAACTCGACTCCTGACCCCCAGCCCCTATTCCCTAGCCCCTGACCCCTACCGGCTAACCCCTCTCTCCCATGCCCATCGCACTCATCGACGGACGCGAGATCCAGCTTGGCGACCACGAGCGCCTCAACGGCATCGAGGCGGCGCGCCGGGTCGGGGTGGAGATCCCGCACTACTGCTGGCATCCCGGGCTGTCGGTGGCGGGTAGTTGCCGGATGTGCCTGGTGGAAGTGGGGATGCGCGATCCGAAGTCCAGCGAGATCAGCATGTTGCCCCGGCTCGTGCCGGCCTGCAACACGCCGGTCCGCGACGGGACTGTGCTGATTACCAACAGCGAAAAGGTCGAGCGTGCCCGGGCCATGGTCGAGGAGGACCTGCTGCTCAGGCACCCGATCGACTGCCCGATCTGCGACAAGGCCGGCGAGTGCCGCCTCCAGGATTACCACTTTCAGTACGGCCAGGGCCAGCGGCGGGCCGACATCCGCCCGTTCACCAGCCGCCGCCGCAACATGGGCCCCAACGTCACGCTGTTTGTGGACCGCTGCATTATGTGCAGCCGCTGCGTGCGATTCTGCCGGGAAATTTCCGGCACGAGCGAGCTCTTGGTGGTGAATCGCGGCGCGCATGAAGAAATCGACGTCCTGCCCCAGTTTCCGCTCAACAACAAGCTCTCCGGGGCCAGCAACGCGCCGTCGGGATCCGTCGCGC
>CAYTJV010000533.1:0-5483 GCA_964438165.1 uncultured Planctomycetaceae bacterium
ACGTTGGGCGCGTAGATGTCGCGGAAGTTGGCGGAGACCGGCCCAGGCCCCGATCCGGCCAGGTAGTAGTCCAACGGGATCGACGAATAGACGACGTTCCCCGCGCCGAATTCGTAAGCGAAGGTCACGATGTGCGTGGGATCACCGGTGCTCAAGAGCAAATGGGCGTCGCCCGGCAGGCTGCCTTCGAACGCGAAGCCGTGGGTCGAGGAATTGCCGCCGTCCAGGGTGGTGTTGGTAATGATCCCGCCGGGCCCGTTGGCCACGATCGAGTTCGGATCCAGCACGTCGATGTTTCGGTCGTCGGTGAAATCGCGAACGATGTTGAAGCTTCCTCCGCCCGGCAGGATCGTTTCCGCCGGGGCGACGTAGCGATCGTGGATGATCAGCGTCATGCCGTTATCGACCGCGGCCTGGATGTCGCCGAGGTGCGCGACGTATTCCGAACCATAGTTCCCATTGCTCGGGTTCTGCACGAACAGGACGTCGATGGTGGCCAGCTCAGCCGGCGTGAGGTCGAAAATCTGCACGGGCGTATGCCCGGCGGCGACAATCGGCGCCACCTGCGTGGAGTTGCCCGCGCCTGTGTACATATCGTAGTAGCCCACTCTTGCCGGACCGCAACCGCCCCCGGTTTCCTCCACGAGACTAATGGCGTCGAACTCGATCTGGCCCGGCCCCGTGAAAGACTGCGGGATCAGTTCCACGAAATAGAGGCGAATCGTCGAGCCGGCGAACGACGAGAGGTCGGCGGTGTGCGTCTGCCAGCCGCGGTCGCCGAGTCCTCCTGCTATCCCAGTGGAGAAGGTGTACACCGTATTGAGTAAAGCATTGGAGCCAGGGTCCCGCACCTGGACCTCGTAAATCCGGGGCTGGGTGGCGGTGAAGAAATTCCATTGGACCCGATCCTGCCAGGAAAGGGTTGCCGCCGCGCCGCCCGAGATGGTCACGTCCTGGAACATTCGAAACTCCATTGGGCCGGCACCATCGAAGCCGTTCCAGGCGACGCGGGAACCGTCCTGCGGAGCTGTTGGGGCCATGCCGAACCCGGCGCCGGCGCCGCTACCCGAAACCGTCCAGGGGATGAAGGGGCTGCCCGTGGTGGTCACCGTCCAGCCGGTGAAGTCGCCGCTCTCAAAACTCCCGTTGGTAACCAACTCGGTTCCCGTAAGCTCCACGGGCGTTAAGGTTCCGGCTCCATCGTCGTCGCGACTCGGGCCAGGATCTCCGTAAGGGTTGGGATCCAGGCCGTCCGCGCTGACGAAGGGATCGGCCTCGGGGCCGGGATTGGTGGGCACCTCCGGGTGAGTCACGTTCGCGTCCAGCGCGTCGGAGAGCACAAATGTCGCCGGGGTACCGTCACCTCCCAACCCCGCAATCATGGTAGTGACCGCGACGGGCATCCTCCGCTTAAAGCCGAACGTGCTCTTGTCGTAGACGTTGATGACGTTGGTGCCGCCGTCGAGACCATTGGTCTCGGAAACGAAGATCTCGCTCCCCATCACCGCCAGCCCTTGCTGGCTGGCAATGTGCGCATCGGGTGCCGAAGCCAGAACGGCGCCCGTGTTGGGGTCGATGCGATAGATCAGGTTCGAAAACTGGGAGACCCCGTAGAGCACGTCGGCTGCGTCGTCGGCGGCCAGCCCTGTGATGCCGTCGATCGGAGCCGGCAAAGTCCGGAGCGGAGCGCCGGTGGCCGCATTGTAAACGTGGATGTGCGACGCGTCATTGGCAAACAGCTCGCCGTTCATCACGCCAAGTCCGAGAAACGCATCCTCGGATGACGCCGGATAAGTGTTCAGAAGCACACCTGTTTCGGCGTCAAGCGTGTACACCGTCGTATTGCCAAAGAACTTGCCGGCGTTGTAGTACAGCTTGGTTCCGTCGAAGGCCAAGTTGAGGCCAAACGGATTTGTCGCTGGCGTCGTCGGGGCCGGGAAACTGTTGAGAATCGCACCGGTGGCCGGATTGATCGTATGAATGGTTGTCGGAGTGGGGCTGGCCCACTCCACGCCGAAGATGAGCGGCGTTTCGGTCGGCGGCGGTGGCGGCTCGCCCGGCCCCAGGTACGCAAGGGCGTCGCCGAGAAGCTGCTCGCGAAACTGGGCATCGAGGTGATTGAGGTCAAATCCCCAAGTCATCGCCTTGTACGCACCCGGCTCGTTGACCATCGCGAGGTACTCCTTCGCAAAGTCTGTCGAGCCATAAAGGAACAGGTTCCTCCAGCGAATCTTCAGCAGGGGGCTGGCCGTCGGCAAACCGGGAGAGAAAGCGCTGAACATGTCGCGCCAATAGCCGCCGGGCCAGACGTGGAACGAGTAGACGTTGGCATCCGTTACTTCATGGCCCGTTCCATCGGCCCATGCCGGTTGCGACCCATCCATAAACATCGGCATGTTGTACTGCCAGTTGCTTAGGCCGAGGTAGCCGTTGACAAAACTCACAGCATTATTCTCTTGGTAGACGCTGTGCCCTCCGGCGTAGAGCAGGTTGCCGCCGCCTTCAAGATAGGCCGACAAGGTGGCCACGTTCTGCGATGTAAGGTTCTCCCAAGCTTGGTCGCCAATCGACCAGATCACCACGTCGTAGTCGGCGAGGTTGGAGGTCGGGTTGCCGTTGACAGCCAGCGCTTCGTAGTCGTAATCAATCCCCAAGGAGTCGAGCGTCGACGTCCAGGTCGTATTGCCGGAGAGTCCCTCGTCGTCATCGACGAAGAGCACAGAAAGCGGGCGGGGCCCTTCCGTGGGCTCGAACGTGCCCACGATCCCGAACCGGCCGGAACCCAGGGAGATGAACGAGTCGGAAGCGTCCAGCTCGCTGCCGTCGGCCGTGTCGACCGCCTCAACGGTGGCGTTGCGATACAGCGTCATGTCGTAGGAGGTCGCCACGGTACCGCTGACTTCCACACGGTAGGTCCCGTCGGACGTGATACTGAGGGTCTGGAGGGCCACGGTCTGGCCGGGCCCGCCGGCTGTCGCCTGCCCCAGAAGCGGGCCGCCCGGGGCGCGGACGCGCACCGTCAAGATAGAACTAGAGCTCTCGGGCGTGGCAACCACTGTGAGTTTTTGGTCTCCCTCCAAAGAGACATCGCTCAGGTCCGTCTCCCCCGATCCGACGAAGCCGCTCTCCTCGCGACGAAAGATCAAGCTCCCCAGCGGGTCGACGCGTTCCCACGCGCCCTCGGCCCCCTGCACGTGCTGCAAGGCAGCGAACGCATTCAAACGCCCGCCGGTCACCGTGATGCCCGCCAGGGACGGGACCGCGTCCACGCCCGCCAAGATCGCGTTTTTGATCTCCGAGTACGTGGCCTGTGGGACGACGCTCCAGGCCAAGGCGGCCACGCCCGCCACGTGCGGGGCGGCCATCGAGGTGCCGCTCGCGGAGGAGTAACTGTTGGCTGGGGTGGTGCTCAAAATCGAGACGCCCGGCGCCCCAAGATCCACGGAGGTGCTGCCGAAGTTGGAGAACGACGCGCGGTTGTCAGAAGAGTCCGTGGCGGCCACCGAGATGATGTTCGACAGGTCGTAGGAGGCTGGATAAAAGGGTGAGACGTCGTTGTTGTCGCCGATGCCATCCCAACCTCCGTTCCCGGCTGCGGCCACGAACAGCATCCCGGCGTCGCCGCTGTCCTCGATCGCGTCCTTGAGGGCCTGGGAGAAGCCGGCACCGCCCCAGCTATTGCTGGTCAACACGAGGTTCACGCCCCGGTTGCGCATCATGGTGGCGTAATTGACGGCCTCAACGGCGTCGGCCGTGGAGCCGTAGCCCCCCGAATCGAGGAACTTCAGGGCCATGATCTGAACGTCCCAATTCACCCCGACGACACCAACGCCGTTATTCCCCACGGCGCCGATCGTACCGGAGGTATGAGTGCCGTGGCCGTGGTCGTCCATGGGATTATTGTCGCCGAGACCGACGAAGTCCCACCCGTAGATGTCGTCCACAAAGCCGTTGCCATCGTCGTCCACGCCGGGATTGCCGCCGAACTCGCCGGGGTTTTTCCACATGTTGTCGGCCAGGTCCGGGTGAGTGTAGTCCACCCCGGTGTCGATCACGGCCACCACGACGCTGCTGGAGCCGGTGCCGATGTCCCATGCCTCCGGGGCGTCGATGTCGGCATCGCGGGCCGTGTTGTGCAGCCCCCAGAGCGAGGAGAAATATGGATCGTTAGGAAACGTGCCCTGGGTGGATAGATTGACGAGATTGGGCTCCACGTACTCAAAGCCGGCCACGCCCGTGAGGGAGGCCAAAAGCGGTTCGTAGCCGAGATCGGCGGGGGCCTCCAACAGCACGAGGCCATCCAGCCCCAAGTGCCTTGTCACACTCAACTCCAAGCCAGTTGAGGCCACGAGGTCCTGAACCGCCTGGACCTGTTCCTCCGGCGATCCGGAAACGCCGTCGAAGCGTGCCAGCCACTCGCCCGCTACCGAAGAGGGCTCGGGTCCTACGGCGGCGTTCACGGAAAACGGCATCTCCTCTTCCCCCGATGCCGTCACGCTGAGCAATGTCCGCTGCTCCAACGGCTCGTGAACCAACCGGCGGGCCCGGGGCCCTTTTCGTCGTGCCTCGGTGCGCGGCGCCCGCCGCCCATCGCTCGCGCCGGTGATATTCGTCAACCCCCGCGACAACCTGGAGAACAACGTCATTGCACTCTCCTTTGCCTGCTGCTGGATCCGAGCTTGTCGAAAACAACGCGCTTCCGTTCAAGGTTTGGCGCACGCCGGGCAAACACCCCAAACGGATTAAGGCTCAACGTAGTTGTTCGGTTAAGGAAGTCAAGCGATTTTGAGGGGTAATCCCCCAAAAAATCGAAGATTATGAAAAATTCCACCAGGAGTCCCCCTCCGGTGAGGGATCTTTCAGCCGTTGTCGAGCCCGAACAGGCTCAACCCGTCGTCAAGACGCCGCCGCACACGCGGCTTCGCCCGGCAGATGCGCGGCAGCGTCGTTGTCATTGAGACGGGCTCGGCGGTAGATAGTGCAAGACTCACCGTTGTGGCACGGTTTCCCGACCAATGGTATCTACACATCTCGTTCTTGCCACAAGATGTCGTGTCACCCTCTTCCTTCTCGGATACCTTGCCGGAGGCGACGTCGGCCTCGAGTTTCCGCCATCGCCTACTGTCGGACGTGGCCGGGGCCTGCTATGGTAGTGCCGGGCGAAGGGCCCATACTCAGGGCTTCGGCGTCACGCCGGAAGATCTGCCGTGATCGGACGGTCTGCGAGAACGGAGATTAGGGGATGAAGTCTATGCCGCTGTTCGTTTCCGTAGAGCTTTTGTTAGTTTCCGTAGTGCTTTGCTGCCCCGCGTTGGCTGGAAACCTTGCGACCAACGGCTCAATGCTCGGCTCCCGCCTCATTCCCCAGCCACAGCGTCTTAATCTTCAGGAAGGGCTTTTTCGGCTGCGAGGGGCCTCCGCGGCCCTTGGGGTCAGGCCGGGATTAGCTCTACAGCAAGACTTTTGCTATTGGGTCGTTCGGA
>CAYTJV010000534.1:0-5479 GCA_964438165.1 uncultured Planctomycetaceae bacterium
GTTTGGCGCCTGACGCAGCATGGCGCGGATCACGCGGGCAAAATCCAACCCGATCTCGTGCCGGATTTCGACCTGATTGACGCCCTCCAGGTAGTACTCGACCGGGTCTTCGGCCGTGATGATTTTTCTGTCCGGGGTGTTCAGTTCGTTCAGCGCGGCGTACAGCGAAGTCGTCTTTCCCGATCCCGTCGGACCCGTCACCAGAATAATCCCATTGGGGCGGCGAATGAGGCCCTTGAGTTTCTGGTAGTCCTCGTCCAAGAACCCGAGTTGGCGAAGACCGATCTTGATGCTGTCCTTGTCGAGAATCCGCATCACCACCGACTGCCCGTGATTGGTGGGGATGACACTCACCCGAAGGTCCAGATCCTTCTCCCCGACCGTGACCTTGATCCGGCCGTCTTGGGTCCGCCGTCGCTCGGCAATGTCTAGTCGCGACAGAATCTTGACGCGCGAGAGGATGGCCCCGAGCAGTCTTCGCGGGGGGCTGTCGCGCTCGACCAGCACGCCGTCGATCCGGTACCGCACTCGCACGCGGTCCTCAAACGGCTCGATGTGAATATCCGACGCCCGAAGCTGAACCGCTTCGGTGATGATTAAGTGGACCAGCCGGACGACGGGGGCACTGCTCTGGTCCACTTCGTCTTCGCGGGATCGCGTCTCATCCTCGGTCTCCGTGAAGTCGATCGCCGTATCGGTGAAATCCTGGAGCATCGAATCGGAGCTCTCACCGACGGTCTGGCCGTAATATCGGTTGATCGCTTCCAGGATCGCCTCGCGCGGGGCCAGCGCAGTCTCAATGCGGCGGTTCAGAATGAAGCGGAGTTTCTCGATCGTGTCGTAGTCGTCGGGGTCGCTGGCCGCGACTTTCAGCGTCCCGTCCTCGGCGGCCAACGGCAGAATCGCGTTTTCCCGGGCAACGGATTCCGGAACCAGTTCCACGGTCTCGGGCAGGACCGTCACCTCGCTCAGGTTGACGTATTCGAGCCCATGCTGTTCGGCCATGGCTCGCACAACGTCCTCCCCCGAGGCATACCCTAAGCGAACGATCGCCTCGTGGAGCTTCATGCCCGACTGGCGAGCCATGTGGTCTGCTTCGTCCACTTGGTCCGCGCTGAGGATCCCCTGGCGGATGAGGATTTGGACGAAGTCGTTCTTGCGTTTCGCGGCCATGGCGACTCCCAGAGATGCGGCCTCCAAATGCGGTATCCCGGTGGTCCGCGAGAAGGGTTAGCCGGACAATCGCGACTGGAGGTGAAGGAGTTGGCACTAACTCCCGGACATATCTAGACTAACGGCACACTCGTCAACTGTCAATCAAGTGCCCTAGTTTCCGCTTGCGAAGTGCCCGGCCGGCCGCTCGGAAGGGAATCCCAAGGGTTACGAGCCCAATTCGCATCCCAAGAATGGCCCCCTACAGGTGGTAGAGAATGCAACTTTGGTCGTGAGGGTTACTTGACAAACGTACAGAATCCGCCATCATGACCTTGCCCATACTTCTCGGGGGACTAAATTGCAGAGGACGAGGGATAGCGGACTTCTACGCGCATAGTCTCGAGAACCGGCCCACCACCGAGTGGGAACCGATGGAGACGCACGAAAAATGCGTGGCCCGGCTCTGCCGCCTTTTCCTCCGCCGTATCGACGCGAGACTCGCGTCCTGGGGGGAACCGCTCGGTCGCTGGCACGATCTGGGCAAGTACCTCCGCGAGTTTCGGAAGAAGATCGAATCGGGTGAGTCCATTCCTTCGGATTTGGAGTTTAATCGCCGCTACGCTTTCTTCACGCGGATGTTGTTCTCGGTCCTGGTGGATGCCGACAGGCTGGCAACCGCCGAGTTCTACGCAAAGGCGTAAGGCCGAGTCCCCGAGCGGCGTCTCTTGCGCTACCAGCGGATGGAATCGTTCCGCGACCGGCTCGATGCCTATGTGGATCGTCTTTCGGCCGACGCTGCCGCGAAGGGGCTTTCGGCCGTCAATCATCTCCGCTCCCGTCATTGATGCTCCGTCACCTACTCGGGGGCGCTATTGGGAGAGCTTGGCCGTTCGCCATCTTTTCGATGACTACCGTCAGCGTTCGAGCGCGTGGTTTATCGCGCCGCCCCGGCCGCAATTGGCGGATGAAGTTAGTTTCTTTGCGATTTGGCCACTCGGCCTGTAGAATCACGCTCCGAGGTACTTGCGCGCTTCGGCGGGAGACCGAAGTCCGTGGGAGAGTTTGGAAAGCCGTCGTACCTGGGCGGGTGTCTGGGGAGAGGGAAGCGATCCCCCGGAGGAGGAGTTATCGATGGCTTCACAAACGTTCGTCCCAGGCGGCGGCGATCGCCGCCCGCCCCCCAAAGGGACTTGCGGATCAAAACAGTTGGGAATTGACAAGTTGGTCCGTAACGGCGCCCAGCTAAAGCGTGTCAACTGAGGCAGTTGCTTCACCTTGCCGAACCGCATAATATCCGAATCGATGGAACCCACGATGTCCAAGACCGCATCGGTTCACAGTCCCTGGAATTTCCTCGGCCTGCCGGAAGAACTGGCGACGGCGGCTCGCGCCCGGGTTTGGGTCCTGCCGATTCCGTACGAGGGGACCACGTCGTACGGGGCGGGGACACGGCACGGACCGGCGGCGATCATTGCCGCTTCGCGCCAGGTGGAGCTGTTCGATCGGGAGTTCGACTGCGAGCCGGCCGTCTGGTTCGGCGTTCACGCGATGAGCCCTTTGGGGTTGATACATCGGTCGCCGGAGGCCATGGTTGAGGTAATCGAGGCGGCGGTGGCCGGCGTGCTCTCCGGGGACAAGGGAAAAACTTCAGAACAACGCGAGGCGCCCGTCCCCGTCTCGTCTCGCGTCCCCGACGTGCTGGCGGTCTTGGGCGGGGAGCACACGATTTCGGTGGGCGTGGTTCGCGGGCTGGCCCGGGCCAAGGGCGCGGCCGACCTGGTGGCCGTGCAGATCGACGCCCACGCCGATTTGCGCGATGAGTACGACCACACCCCCTACAGCCACGCCTGTGCGGCCCGGCGAATCGTGGAGACCTGCCCTGTGTTCCAGATCGGAGTCAGGAACATTTCCGCCGCGGAGGAGCAGTTCCGCCGCCAGTCGAGTCGCATAACGACGTTCTTCGCCGAAGAGTCCCTTGAAGGGCCCGAGTTGCTCGAAGATCTCGGCCGGTTCGTCCGCGGCAAGCAGGTGTTTCTGACCATCGACCTGGACGGGCTCGACCCGTCGATCATGCCGGCCGTGGGCACGCCGGAGCCGGGCGGGCTCTCCTGGGCCCGAACGCTGGAGGTGGTCCGCGTGGTCTGCCGCGAGTCGGCCCGGGTGCCGGTGTTCGACGTGGTCGAGTTGGCCCCGATTCCCGGCCTGACTGGCCCCGATTTCCTTGCGGCCAAACTGGTTTACAAGATCATGGCGCTGGCCCTGATGCCGCCGCGGGCGTGACTAGCCCGAGGCGACCCGCGGGCGGTATATTACGGTGTTTGGCTGTCCGGACTTGGGTGTGAGACGCGACAAACGCGCCTTGGGAGTGCGGCGATTCATCGCCGCTTTGAGCGGTGGGGATCGTGTCGCCAAAGAAAAGCGGCGATGAATCGCCGCACTCCAAAGGAGATAACCACCGATGGACGAAAGAGAGTTGGTCAGGTGAATTCTCACAGCAGCGGTAAAGCGGAGCACGATCGGCGTCTGTCGGGCAAACGGATCTTGCCCGGCGGGATCACTGTCGGGGAGCCCGTGGCCGACGTCATCGACGGCACGTTCCTGGCCTACAACGCCGGGCGTTTGCGCGAGGGCGTGCAGCTTTTCACGCGGAAGATGCTCGATCCGGACGTGACGGTCGGCATGTCGCTTTCCGGGGCAATGACCCCGGCGGGCCTGGGGGTCTCGTGCATCGTCCCCTTGATCGAGACGGGGTTCGTCGACTGGATCGTCTCCACCGGAGCCAATCTCTATCACGACATGCACTTCGCCTTCAACTACAAGCTGGTGGCCGGCGACTTCCGCACCGACGACACCGTGCTGTTCGACGCCGGCGTGGTGCGGATCTACGACGTGCTCCTCTCGCGCGAGGAGTGCCTCCTGGCCACCGACCAGCGGCTCCGCACGATCCTCTACCAGCCGGAATTCCAGAAGACGATGGGCACCGCCGAGCTTCACCATCTGCTGGGCCGGTATTGCGCCGAGGCCGAAGAGGCGGCGGGGCTGCCCCACGTGTCCGTGCTGGCCGCAGCCTATCGCGCCGAGGTGCCGATCTACACCAGCTCGCCCGGCGACTCGACCATCGGCTTGGAGATGGCAGCCATCCAGTTTGGCGGCTCGAAGCTCGCCTTCGACGCAGTGGCGGACGTCAACGAGACCGCCGGCATTTTCTTCGCCGCCAAGCAGGCGGGGAGGAAGTCGGCCGTGGTGCTCTTGGGCGGCGGGAGCCCCAAGAACTTCATGCTCCAGACCGCGCCCCATTGCACCGACAGCCTGGGCCTGGAACTCAAGGGGCACGACTACTTCCTTCAGTTCACCGACGCCCGGGTCGATACCGGCGGACTCTCCGGCGCCACGGCACACGAGGCCGTGAGCTGGGGCAAAGTCGATCCCGATCGCGTGCCCGACGCCGTGTCATGCTACTGCGACACGACAATCGCCCTGCCGCTTCTGACCTCGTATGCCCTCTCGCGGCACGCCCCGCGGGAACTGAAACGGCTGTATCGGATTCGTGCTCAGATGACGGAAGACCTCCGGGCGGAATACCTCGCCCACGGCAATCGAACGCCGAAATAAGATTTTGGAGTGCGGCGACTTGTCGCCGCTTTCTTTTGGCCCGCAGCGCCACACACCGCCACGCCCGAAAGAAAGCGGCGACGAGTCGCCGCACTCCAAAGTCCCTGCCACCCGCGCTAGGGAGGTTGCCAGTTGCCCATCGCTTCGGTAAAGTGATTGTCTTTCGTTCAACTGCACCTGGAGTTGGGGCGCGATGATCCCATTTGACAACAGACTCTTGTTCATGGGCTTCGGCGCGGTTGCCCAGTGCGCCTTGCCGATCTTTGCCAAGCACATTCGCGCGGCGATGAAGAACGTCACCGTGATGGACTTCGAGGACCGCAGCGAGATTCTCAAGCCGTGGACCGCGAAGGGCGTGCGATTCGTCCGCGACCGCGTGACCCCGGAGAACTTGGGCTCGCTGCTCGGGCAGCATCTTTCGCGGGGGGACCTGCTGGTCGATCTGGCCTGGAACATCGACTGCTGCGAGCTGCTCCAGTGGTGTCACGACCACGGAGTGCTGTACGTCAATACCTCGGTTGAGGTCTGGGACCCGTACATCGACGCCGAGCGCAGGCATCCCACCGAGAAAACGCTCTACTGGCGGCACATGAACGTCCGCCGCATGACCGCCCAGTGGACCGGCCCCAGCCCCACGGCGGTACTGGAGCACGGCGCCAATCCGGGCCTGATCTCGCACTGGACCAAGCAAGGGTTGATCGACATCGGCGAG
>CAYTJV010000535.1:0-5468 GCA_964438165.1 uncultured Planctomycetaceae bacterium
GGGCAACTGCAGTGCCTCCTGGGTTGTTCCCCCGCGGCAGCGTTGTCCAGACAAGTGCTCCTCTTGGCTACGGGGCGCTCGGTAGCAGCGACGTGGACTTCTACCAGCTCACCGCCCCGGCCGGCAGCAACCTGAAGGCCGTTACGTCCCAGCCCGCGGGGGGCACCGCGATGAACACGGTCCTGCGGTTGTTTGACAGTGCCGGCGAGTTGGCCGCTAGCGACAACTCAAGCGGCTACTCCCGCCTCGACTACTATTCCTTCACGACCACTGGCACCTATTACGTCGGGGTCTCCGGCGTCTCCGGCAGCACCGGCGACTACCGCCTCGACCTGAGCCTGGACATCGGCGACACGCTGGGGACGGCGACAGTCACCGGACTGGCCGGCACGGGCAGCTTTGCCCAAGCGACCACCCGAATCGGGGACGGGCACTTCGACAGCAAAGACGTGGACCTCTACCAGTTTAGTGCCGCGGCCAACAGCGTCCTGATGGCGGTGACGTCCCAGCCTCCGGGCGGCGTGGCCATGGACACGTTCCTGCGGCTGTTCGACAGCACCGGCAACCCGCTGGCCGCCGAGAAAAACTCGCCCCTGTACTCTCGCCTGCACTACGTCTTCACGACAGAGGGCACCTATTACGTCGGTGTCTCCGGCAACCCCAACGCCGGCTACAACCCGAACGACGGCGGCAGCCTCGTTGAAGGCAGCACCGGCGACTACCGCCTCGACCTGACTCTGACGCCGCTCTCCGCAGCCGAGTTCGAGCTGAGCACCCTGCTGGCGGCCAACGCCGACGGCTCGCAGGGCTTTGCCGTCTCGGGAATTGTCAACCAAGGTGGTCTCGGAGGGCCGCTCAAGTATCAGCCCGTGGGCGATATCAATCAGGACGGCCGAGACGATTTTCTGCTCTCGGCCCCCGTCAATGCGACGAATCCCCCGCAGGCCTACCTTATCTTCGGTAGGCCTGGCGGCTTCGACACCGAACTGGACCTCAATTCGCTAACAAAGGCAACGGGCTACGTGCTCAATGGCGTCAAGGCGGGTGACCAACTGGGCTACGCGGGCGGGGGTGCCGGCGACCTTAACTATGACGGCGTTCCCGACCTGGTCATCGGATCGCCGTATGCGGATCCGAACGACCTGGCCAACGCCGGGCAGGTCTACGTGCTCTTTGGCGGCATCAACAACCTGATCGCGCTCGATACCGCCGACGGCACCGTGGACGGCCGGATCAATCTCAATTCCACGGCGCTCGACGGCGTCCGCGGATTCACGATCAATGGGACCACCGCCAGTGCCCTCACCGGTAGGGCAGTCGACGCGGCGGGCGATGTCAACGCCGACGGCGTCGATGACCTGGTGATTGGAGCGAGTGGGAGCGGTACGGGTACGGACTACGTGGTCTTCGGCAGTGCGTCTTTCCCGGCGGTCCTCGAACTCTCAACGCTCGACGGAACCAACGGGTTCTCGATTCCCCAACTGGCCGCCTACGATTATGTGGGTAACGCGGTGGCTGGTGTGGGCGACGTCAACGGCGATGAGATCGCGGACCTCCTGCTGGGCGCCTGGGGGGCGGACCCGTCCGGTCGCTTGTATGCCGGTCAAGCGTACGTGATCTTCGGCCGACCGAGTTTCCCCGGCGTCTTTTCGCTGGCCTCGCTCAACGGCACTACCGGCTTTACGATCAACGGGAGCGCGGCCAGTGGATACCTGGGCTATGAGGTCGACGGGGCCGGCGATGTGAACGCCGACGGCGTCTCGGACCTCCTGATCGGCGCGATCAACGTCACGGGCCCGGCGGGGGCCTATGCCGGCGCGACATATGTCGTCTTCGGCAAGGACACTTCGACCGCCGGTCCATTCTTGGCCGTTCTGGAAATCTCCGAGCTCAACGGCTCCAATGGCGTCGCCCTGAATGGACCCGCCGCGGGAAGCCAAGTCGGCTACCGCCTCACCGGCGTGGGGGACATCAACCGCGACGGCTACGACGACGTCCTCCTCGGGACGCTCTATGCCGATCCGAACAACCTGACCAACGCCGGCCAGAGCTATCTCGTCTACGGCGGCCCGAGCTTCGGGCCCAGTTTCGACCTCGCCAGCCTGCTGGCGGCCAACGGCGGCGACGGGTCGAACGGATTAGTCCTCAACGGGTTCGCCCCGAACGATTACGCTGGCGCGGTCGCCGGGCTCGGAGACATCAACGCGGACGGCTTCCCCGACCTCCGCGTCGGGGCCACTTCCGCGGACCCGAACGGCCTGACGAACGCCGGCCAAGCCTACATCGTCTACGGCAAGCCGTCCCCGCCCAGGATCCGGGTCATGCCCGCGACCGGCCTGAGCACGACCGAGGCCGGCGGCACGGCTACCTTCACCGTCCTGCTCACGACCCAGCCGACGGCGGACGTTACCATCCCGGTCAGCTCCAACGATCTGACCGAGGGGACTGTTTCTACCTCCAGCCTGACCTTCACCTCCGTCAACTGGTATGTGCCGCAGACGGTCCTCATCACCGGGGTCAACGATAACTTCGCCGACGTCGACGTCGCCTACACGATCCTGCTCGGCGCGGCCTCCAGCGCCGACCCCACTTACAACGGGCTGGACCCGGTCAACGTGTCTGTGACCAATCTCGACAACGACATCTTCACGGCGACGTTCACCAAGACCGAAAACGCGAGTATCCCCGACCGCGGCACCTATACCTCAAGCCTGGCTGTCTCGCAAACGGGCCGGATCCTCGACCTCAACGTGCGGGTCAACATCACCCACGACTGGGACACAGATCTGGACGTCTTTCTGATCGCCCCCGACGGCACCCGCACCGAACTCTTCACCGACGTCGGCGGCATGGGCTCCAACTTCACCAACACCGTCCTCGACGACGAGGCCACGACCTCGATCACCGCCGGCTCGGCCCCGTTCACCGGGACCTATCTGCCCGAAGGCAACCTCACGCTGCTGGAAGGTAAGAACCTCGCCGGCACCTGGAAGCTGGAAGCCAAGGATGACGAGAAGTGGATCGCGGGCAGCCTGGTGGACTGGTCGATCACGGCCCGCTACACGTCGGCGGCCGCCTCGGGTCCCCAGGCCGTCGTCACTCCAACCTCAGGGCTTGTCACCACCGAAGCGAGCGGCGGCACGGCCAGCTTCACCGTCAAGCTCGACAACCAGCCGACCGCCGATGTCACCATTCCTGTCAGCTCCAGCGACACCAGCGAAGGGACCGTCTCCGTCTCCTCGTTGACCTTCACGCCCTCCAACTGGAACGTGGCCCAGACCGTCACGGTCACGGGCGTCGATGACGCCGTCTTCGATGGCAACGTGGGCTACACGATCGTGCTCGGCCCCGCCACCAGCGCCGACCCCGACTTCAACGGGCTCAATCCGACCGACGTGTCCGTGACCAACACCGACAACGACATCCCGCCGACCAAATTCTACGTCGTCAACGACGCCTCGCAGAATCTCACCTATGAGTATAGCGCCGGCGGCGGGCTGATCGAGTCGTACAGCCTCAACAGCGGCAACACCGCCCCGCGCGGTGCGGCCAGCACGACCGTGGGTACCAAGACCTGGGTCGTCGACGCGAACCGCAAGGTCTACGTCTACAACACCAGCGGCGCTCTGCTCGGCTCCTGGACCGCCGGCACCCTGGCCACCACTGCCACGGTGGAGGGCATTGCCACCAACGGCACCGACGTCTGGATCGTCGATGCCAAGAGCGACACGGTCTATAAGTACACTGGGGCTGCCAGCCGACTCTCGGGCAGCCAGAACGCCGCCAGCAGTTTCAGCCTGAACAGTGCCAACACCAGCCCGAAGGACATCGCCACCGACGGGACCAGCCTGTGGGTCGTGAACGATTCCACCACCGACAAGGTGTTCAAGTACACGACCGCCGGTTCGCTGCTGGGAAGCTGGACGATCAGCACCACCGGGGCGACCGCCCCGACGGGCATCACGATCGATCCCGCGAACGGTAGCCAAAACATCTGGATCGTCGATAGCGGGACCGACAAGGTATACGAGTATATTAGCACGCGCCTCAGAACCTCAGGCAGCCAGGCAGCGGCATTCGTCTTCACCCTCGCTGCTGGCAACACCAACCCCCAAGGCATCGCCGATCCGCCTGCTCCGGGCAGCATGCTGGCGGCCAGCGGAACAGCGACGGTTTCCGGCCAGGCGTTCAATGATCTCAACGCGGATGGGCTCAAGAACGCCGGTGAGGCGGGCCAGAGCGGCTGGACGATCTACCTCGACGCCAACACCAACGGCCAACTCGACACCGGCGAAACCTCCACAACCACGGTGGCCGACGGCAGCTACAGCTTCACCGGCCTGGCCCCCGGCACCTATACCGTGGCCGAGGTCCAGCAACTCGGCTGGCGGCAAACCTCTCCCGCCGGAACCGTTCCGGCGATCGAGCGGGTGAGCGTTGGGGCTGATGGCACGCAAGGAGACGGCGGATCGTCTCCTTACGACATGAGCGCGGACGGCCGCTACGTGGCGCTTTTCTCTACCGCGAACAACCTTGTCCCAGGCGATACCAATGGGGCAACGGACGTTTTCGTGTATGACCAGCAGACGGACACAATCGAGCGGGTGAGCCTCACCTCCGACGGCACGCAAGGAAACGGCAATTCGACTGGCCCTAAGCTCAGCGCGGACGGCCGCTATGTGGCGTTCCAATCTGCCGCCAGCAACCTCGTCCCCGACGATACCAATGGCGTAACGGACTCCTTCGTCTACGATCGCCAGACGGACACGATCGAGCGCGTCGGTCTCGCTTTCGACGGCACGCAAGGAAACGGTGGTTCGTTTGTCCGCTCAGTCAGCGCCGACGGCCGCTATGTGGCGTTCGAATCCGGCGCCAGCAACCTCGTCCCCGGCGATACCAATGGCGCATGGGACTCCTTCGTCTACGATCGCCAGACGGACACCATCGAGCGCGTCGGTGTCGCTTTCGATGGCATGCAGGGAAACGGTGGTTCGTCTGGCCCTAAGATCAGCGCCGACGGCCGCTATGTGGCATTCAACTCTTTCGCCAGCAACCTCGTTCCCGGCGATACCAATAGCACGTCTGACGTTTTCGTGTATGACCGCCAGACGGGGACCATCGAGCGGGTGAGCGTCGCCACCGACGGAACGCAAGGAAACGGCCAGTCGCAGCAACCCACGATCAGCGCGGACGGCCGTTTCGTGGCGTTTGTCTCGTTAGCCAGCAATCTCGTCTCCGGCGATACCAATAGCACGTGGGACACCTTCGTGTACGATCGCCAGACGCACACGACCGAGCGGGTGAGCGTCGCCTCCGACGGCACGCAAGGAAACAACATGTCGGTTCGCAACGATTCGATTAGCGCCGACGGCCGCTATGTGGCGTTCGAATCCATGGCCACCAACCTCGTCCCGGGCTATACCAATAACGTACTCCAGGCCGTCGAGGTGTATGATCGCCCGACGGAC
>CAYTJV010000536.1:0-5114 GCA_964438165.1 uncultured Planctomycetaceae bacterium
AGACGACCTGCCCGGTGGCGGTCACCTTGACCAGCCGCGAGAGGCTGAACGGGCATCGGGTCATGTACTGCACCAATCGCTCGATCCCCGGCCCGTCGCCCGCCGGCAGAAACACCGACTGATCCACGCTCCAGGCCGCTGTGCGGCCAAGTGCGCATGTTCTCGACGACTTCCGGTTCGATCTTGCCCTCGGCCAGGTACAGGGCAAACACCGCTTCCTGCCAGGCCGCCCGCAGCCGCTCGATATCCAGTTCGGGCACTTCCCGGAAATCGCCATCGGGGGTAAACGCGCCACAGGTGACCAGCGCGTGGATGTGCGGGTGCCAATGCAGGAGTTCCCCGTGGGTCTGGATTGCCGCGATCATGCCGGGCAGCACGTCATCCCGACCGAGCACGCGTTTCAATGTCAATCCGGCGCTCCCCGCCATGCTTGTAACCGGCTGGGCTCGCGTTGGTTACGTCGCGCAGGGCGCTCCCCGGCAGGCGTTTTCCAGCGTGGAAAACTTGTCCGCCCACACGGTCTTGTGGGATGGGGGAGGCCGTCGTGGGAGTGGAATCGAAAAGGGTCAGAACTATTTGGCAAGAGAGGCAAACGAAGGTTGTTCTGCCCCTTTTGCCGGCAACTTCAGCCGGCTTCGCGATAGGGGGACGGGCTGGGCGCGAAATGCGGGGAGGGGATGACCGCCGGGCGCGGGAGGGCCATGGGGCCGACCGGGCCGTCCGGCTGATCGTCCCAGGCGTGGGTGTGGATCTTGCGGAGGATCCGCTCGGCCAAGGCCACGGCGTCGCGCCCATCTTCCCCGGTCACGCGCGGGGCGCGCTGCGTGCGGATGCTCTGGACGAAGTCTTCGAGCTCCAGGGCCAGGGCGTCGCAGGCGTCGAACTGCGTCACCTCCCGGCGAAGGTGCGCTTGGAGGAATTTCTCCTTGTCTTGGCTCTCGTCGGCTGCCAACGCGGCGACGTCGAGCTCGCGCTTGAGGAGCGCTTCGCTGGGGTGAATCAAGGTGGTCTTGCGGGCTGCGAGGTCGATGGCCGCGAATCCGCCGGCCGACCAGATGTGTACGCGCCGCGCCGGCTCGTGGCTTACCCGCGACGCGCTCAGCGCCGCCACGCACCCGCACTCGAACTCCACGCGGGCATTGGCCACGTCCTCGTGTCCGCCGAGGACGGAAAGTCCCAGGGCCTCGATTTTCCGCACCGGGGAGCGGACCAGGCAAAGCACCAGGTCGAGGTCGTGGATCATCAGATCGAGCACGACGCCGATGTCGGTCGAGCGAAACGTGAAGCCGCCCGCGCGGACGGCCTCGATGTACTTCGGGCCGGCGACGTGGGGGAGAGCCGCGGTCAGGGCCGGATTGAAGCGTTCGACGTGCCCCACCTGGAGCACCGCGCCGTTTCGCCGCGCCGCCTTGACCAGCTCGTCGGCTTGGGCGGACGTGGCACACAAGGGTTTTTCGACGAGCAGATGAACGCCCCAGTTGAGCAGTTCGGAGGCGATTGTATGATGGTGCTGCGTGGGGGCGGCCACGACGGCGGCATCGATTTGCCCCAGCAGTGGGCGGTGATCGGCCAGGGCCTGGGTCCCGCACTGGGCGGCGAGGCGACTGCGGCACGACGGGACGGGATCCACGACCGCCACCAGCTCCACGCCCGGAAATCGGGCGAGCTTTTGAGCGTGGAACCCGCCCAAGCGCCCGACGCCGACGACCGCCATGCGAAGCCTTCTCACGCCGCTTTCCTCCGCTCGCGACCGCGTCCGTGACGCCCCTGATGCTGGTCGTCCACGAAGTTCAGCAAGTGCTGCACGTGGGGGACCAATTGGCCGTTGGCGCGGAGGATCTCCCGGGCGTGCTCCAATCCGACCTTGGCGCGATACAGGAGCCGGTGGGCTTCGGCCAGGCAGTTGATGACCTCCGGCGAGAAGTTGTTTCGCTTCAGCGCGACGACGTTGATGCACCGCGGCCTTGCGGGCACGCCTTCCACGAGCATGTAGGGGGGCACGTCGTGCCGCACCCCGCTCAGGCCGGCCACGAAGCTGTAGCTCCCAATCGTGGCGAAATGGTGCACCGCCGCGCCGCCGGACAGAGACGCGTAATCGTGCACGTGTACGTGGCCGCCCAAGAGGACCGCGTTGGTGAGAATGATATGGTTGCCCAGCCGGCAGTCGTGGGCCACGTGGGAGCAGGCCATGAGGAAATTATAGTCGCCCAGCGAGGTGATTCCCTCTTCCTTCTCCGTGGCGCGATTGATGGTCACGCACTCGCGGATGACGTTGTGATTGCCGATCATGACCTTGGTGTCGGCGCCGGAGTAGCTGACGTCCTGAGGCGGTCCACCGATGACCGCGCCCGGGTAAATGTGGTTGTACTCGCCGATGGTCACGTTCTCCATCACGGTGACGCTGTTCTCCAGGCGCGTGCCGCGGCCGATGCGGGTGTGGGGGCCGATCACGCAGAACGGGCCGATTTCCACCTCGTCGTCGATTTCTGCCCGGGGATCGATGAAGACGTTGTCGGAAACATAAGTGGCCATCCGTGCCGTCCTTTCCGTGTTCAGTTCTATCCTCGCATTTCACGCGCAGCGTTTGCGCCGGGCAACACCGTGCGAAGGGCCGATGAGGGCTCGAACCAGCGCGGCGTTCAAGCGGTGGCCGCTGCGATGGGCGGTGAACTCGCCCACCAGGTCGCACCCGGCCAAGGCCAGGTCGCCGAGCATGTCCAGAAGCTTGTGCCTGGCGCACTCGTCGCGGAATCGCTCCCGGTTCTCGATCGGCCCGTGGCTGTCATAGACCAACAGATCCTGGGCCCGGGTGCGGTGGCCGACCCCGTGCGCCAGAAGCCAGTCGGCTTCCGTCTTGAGCATGAAGGTCCGCGAGGGCGCCAGCTCGCGGCGAAAAATCTCCGGCGTGACGGCGGTCTCGTACGTCTGCCGGCCGATCGGCGTGTCGAGGCCGTAGTCGAGGTGGTAGTGGAACAGGGCGCGGCGGTCCGTGGCGGGCCGGGCCTCGATCCAGCTCTCACTGTCGCCCAACCGGACGACCTCCTCGATCACCCGCCGCGGCTGCCAAACCCCTTGCTCCACGATTCCCGCCTTGTCAATCGCTTCGACGAACGGCAGGGCGGAGCCGTCGCAGCCCGGCATTTCCGCTTCGTCGACCCAGATTTCGCAATTGTCGATCTGAAGGCCGCCCAACGCGGCCATGACGTGCTCGATCATGTCCACGCCCGCCTGGCCGCAACGCAGGCTCGTGCGCCGCGGCTGCTCGAGGCGATAGGCGACGTGCCCCGGGATCCGCGGGCAATTCGGCAGATCGCGGCGCACGAACACAATCCCCGTGCCTGCCTCGGCGGGGCGGAAATCGACGCGCACGTCCCGTCCGCTCCAGTAGCCGAATCCTGCCACAACGGCGGATCCGCCGATCGTACGTTGCCTGCGAGAGGTATCCATCGAGAGGGGCTAGTCGTCCGTGACCAGGGGATTCCGTTCTCGTTCGGCCCTTCCGCCGCCTGCGGCCATCCTGGCCCGGGCGACGGAAACGAGCGCGCCGCTAACGCCTCGGCGGGAGATTCACCGGACCGCTGCGCTGGTCGCCCTGCTGCAACGCCCGCCGGTTGAGCGACTCGACGATGACCGGCGTGATATCGAGGTTGCGGGCGTACCAGATGACCGGCTTGTTCAGATCGCGGAGCACGGCGTCGGGGTTTTCGCCGTCGGCGCTCTCGCTATTGAACTTCAGCACCGCGGCGATGCCGTTGGCTTGGGCGAAGGCGTCGACCTCCTGCTGAATCTCTTGATAGATCATGTGGTAGGTCTTCCCCTCGGTCTTGGCGAACTCCTTTTTCTGGAGTTGGAAGCGGACGGTCAGGTCGGCCGACCGCTTGGCGATCTCCTCTTCAAGCTGCTTGTATTCGGCCGTCCCGGCTTTGTAGTCGTTGAGCCGTTCCGAGAGGGCGCGGAGCGAGTCGCGTTCCTTCTTCATCTGCTCTTCGGCCCGCTGCATGTCGGCTTGCAGATCGGCCATGTGTTGCTTGAAGCGGGTGTTGTTCTTAAAGATCACGCCGATGTCCAACAGCGCGATGTCGCTGCCGACGCGGGTGCCGACCCCCGACCTGGCTCCTTGCTGGGCCGAGAGCTCGACCGCCAAGAACCCCGTCAGCATGAGACCACTTGCCAAAGCGATCCAGATTCGAGACTTCTTCACTTTCAGCACTCCTTGCTGTAAAAGCCGGTCTTCCTTGACGTGCCGGGTGTGCGGTCGTAGGAGCAAGCTGCTAGCTTGCCCCTAGTACTACCAGAGCAAGCTAGCAGCTTGCCCCTACGACCGACGCGACGCATTCTTCACACCGTTGGCCCGAAGAACCGTTTGCCGCCAGGCGCAAAGGACACGCACGCGAGGCGGTATTCTGCCCACAAAGGCCAATTGGGTAAAGACCAGATTCGCCGCGAATTCGCTTTGACACGAAAGGGCGGTGTCGTTATGCTTCGGCCCCTTCGAGTGCGGCACGGATGCCCGCTCGAACCTGCCCGGAGGGACATGGATGGCCCCTCCGACGGACGCCACGGAGGTCCCCACCTTGGTATCAGAACGCAGCGTGCTGATTGTCGACGGTTCGCAAGAGAACCGCGAGGTCCTAAAGGCCGTTTTGGAACGTCGGGGATGCAAGATCCTCTCGGCCAGCCGCGCCGAACGCGGACTGGAACTCGCCCAGCGGCACCGTCCCGACGTGATTATCCTCGACTTGGAGCTGAGCAAGACGTCGCCAGCGGAATTATGCGCTCCCTTCGCTCGGGAAACCGAGGCGTCTGCTGCGCAATTGGTGATCCTGGGAAGCATACGTACATCTCAGGTGGGGGTGCCCGGCGGGGAATTTGTGGCCAAGCCCTATCACTACGGTCCGCTGATTCGTAGAATCGAAGAGCTGCTCGACGCGGCCGGGCAAGGATGCGCCCGGTGCGTCTAAACGGGGGGTGGCTCCGGAGCCACCCCACCATAGGTGGTATGCAGTTCTCGGAGTTCTCGTTGTGCCCTCGCTGTTCGTGATCCGTGGCAACGACCAGGGGACTCGCTTTGAGCTGGAAGGGGGGGCCGCCGCCCTGGGGCGCGTCGGGGTTCG
>CAYTJV010000536.1:5124-5447 GCA_964438165.1 uncultured Planctomycetaceae bacterium
GCACGGGAATTTCCAACCTTCCAACAATTCCTATCTCCGGTCCAATTCCAACACTCCAACGGCACGTTCGTCAACGGCAAACGGATTCAGCGGCACCATCTGAGCACCGGCGATCAGGTTCAGATGGGCAGCACCCTGATGCTCTACACCGGACCGCCCGAGGAATCGCTCGAAGACCTCACCGGCAAGGTCGACATCACTTCGCGCCAGGCCGTGGAGGATTCGTCGCGCATCGTCCGCTCGGTGAGCCCACAGGAAGGGACCCGGCTGCTCGGCCTGCGGGCCCATCCGGGAAGGAACCCAAGGCCGGCCCCCCCCAGGGG
>CAYTJV010000537.1:0-5443 GCA_964438165.1 uncultured Planctomycetaceae bacterium
CCCGCGATGCTTGGAAAAGGGCGTTTATCTGCTCGGGTGTGAACGGAACGGCGGCTCCCGGCTCGGGAGGGTGCGGGACGAGGCGGGCGGCGATCGCGCGGAGCAGTTCTTCGATCCCGTCCTTGTGGAGCGCACTGACGCGATGACCCGCTGGGCGGGCGGGGGCGGCGTGGGGACCGAGATCGGCTTTGTTGTGGACTACCATCGCCTCGGGATGAGCCGAGAGAATCTCCTCGTCGGCCGCGGACCAGGGCAGGTTGAGGTCGAAGACCACGAGCACGAGGTCGGCCTCTGCGAGGCTGCGGCGGGCCGCGTCCACGCCGGCTCGCTCCACCGGGTGCATGGTTTCGCGCAAGCCGGCCGTGTCGCACAATTCCACCGGCCAGCCTTCGAGAGCCGTTAGCACCGTCACCAGGTCTCGCGTCGTTCCGGCCTGCGGATCGACAATCGCTCGGGCATAGCCGACCATTGCATTCACCAGCGTGCTCTTGCCGGCGTTCGGAGGGCCGGCCACGACGACGCGCCACGGTTGGATCAGATGGACCCCGGTTGCGGCCCGTGCGAGGAGTTCTTCCAACCGCCGACGGGCTCCTTCGAGGTCGCTGCGGTCAAGGCACGCGCACAGGTCGCCAACCGCCCGGCCCAAGGCGCCCTGGTATTGATCCAAGAGGATTGCGGCGGTCCGCTCGGTTCGCGCCTCGGCCAGGGCGAGTAAGGCGGCCGTGCGGATGGGGTCTTCGGAGCCTTGGCGGGCCCACTCTTGCCAAGAGATGGGCCGGCACCTTTGCTCTACCAGGGCCTGCTGGATCATCGCCACCGCGGCCTGGCCTCCGTGGCAGTGCAACTCGACTGCCTGGTCCGATCGCGCCCGCACCACGATCTCTTCGCCCGGCTTCGGGCCGAGACGCCCAAAGGCGAGCCGGTCGGGGGCAAACGAGTCCAAGGGTCTAGTGCTAGCGGAGCGGAAGGACGCTTGCACAATGGCCAGCGCCCCCTGTCCTTCGACCAGCAGCGTGGCGATCGCACCCCGGCCCGGCGGAGTCAGTTGGACCACAGTTGGGAACGAACGCTGGAACATGAGGGGTTCAGAACCGGCGTGGAGAGGGGTTGGGAAAAGGCGAAGTTTTGGACCGTCGCGTCCCGGAGGGACGCCTGAGAATAGCCCAGCAATTTATTGCTGGGGCGTGGGCATCAGGAATCCCGTGCGTCCCGTAGGGACGCTTGAAAACCGCGTTTGACCCATTGGATTCAAGCGTCCCTACGGGACGCGGCATCACATTTGGGCCCGGCAACCCAGCGATGAATCGCTGGGCTATTTTCAAATGCCCCTCCGGGGCAAACACTTACACGATGCGGTCGTTGGAGTTGTGGCGGCGCTTCTGGTATTGCCGGCTGGCGGTTTCGAGGGTGCGGCGTTCTTGACGGGTGAGGCTGGCCTCGCCTTCGCGGGAGATTTTTTCGAGGATCCGGTCGACCTCTTCGCTGAGGTCTTCTACCTTTTCTTTCTTTTCTTTCTCTTCTTCGGGCGCATGGACGCGGAGCTTGGGTCGCGGGCGGAGCCGGGGCAAGGAGAAACGGGGCCACCAGCGGCCGAAGTTCACGCCCAAGCCGTAGTAGATCAACGCCAGCGCCGCCCCGCCGAGATGGACCGCATACGCGACCCGGCTGCCGTCGGGGCGGGCCATCGCGCCGTAGGCGTCGCCCGCCACCAGGAGCACGCCGGCAAACCAGGCCGGCACGGGGATCACGAAGAACAGGGCCAACATGCGGCGGGGAAAGTTGAGGGCGTAGAGGATCACGATTCCGGCGACCGCGCCCGACGCCCCGACGGCGCCTTGCGCCTCGGGGCCCCCTTGCAGCTTCCCTGCCGCGGCCCAGACCAACCCGCCGAACACGATCATCGCCAAGTAGACCCTGAAGAACTCCTTGGTGCCGTAGACGTCCTCGATGTCCCGGCCCAAGAAGAACAGCCCCAGCATGTTCAAGATGATGTGCTGCGGCTCGCGGGCGTGGAGGAAGCCGTAGGTGATGAACTGCCACCACTCCCAGGGACTGCTGAGCGTGCCGACCGTAAGCTTGCACCACTCCGTGAGCCGGCCGTCGAGAAAGACCCAGTCGGCCACGTAGACGACAACATTGGCGACAATCAGGATACCGACAGCCGAGCGCGGACCGGATGCCGTCCACGGGGGACGTTCCTGGCGGTAGTAGTCTCGGTCGTAGATGCCCATGCTTCCGTCAACAAACCGCCGGCGGCTATTGGGCTGCCGCGGCTCGGGCAATCTTGCTGGTCCGCTCGTCAATCCGTCGAATGGCTTCCAGTTGCAGCCGGGCGAGCTCGCTGGCCGCCGCGCGGTTGGCCAGCTCGGTCTTCTGCGCGGCGTCCTTCAACTGGGCAAGTTTCGCCTCCAGGTCGGCGACGTGTTTGGCCACCAGGTCGTGTTCGGCCCGCATGGCCTTAATCTCTTCCTTGGTGGCGGCGATGTCCTTCTGCAACAGCTCGACCCCCTGGCGGGCCGAGGTATCCGCGTTTTCCACCGCCTGGGTGTCGGCTGTCGTGGCGGCAATCAAGTCGTCCAAGAGCGCCCGCTGGCGATAGAACTCGCTGAATAGCACATGGTAGTCGACATCCGCGGAGTCGCCCTCCATCGGCTCTCCCGGCATCACCTCGTACAGCGACCAAGGACCGCGGCTGCGTCGCAGCCGGTCGCGCTCGGCCTCGGTCATGGGCCGCACGGGCTGCAACTGCCACTGCCGATCGGCCACCGCGGCCACCGAGAACTCTCCGAGGAACGCAGCTTGGCCCTGGGCCGTGGGCTCCTGGAACACGAACATCTGCGCCTTCAGGGCGTCCCGGTGAGGGGCTGGAAGGTGGGTCACCACCGTGGCCTCTCCGGTTTCCGCCTTCACTAGCTTGGGAACGGAGCCCCGCCACACGCGGCCTCGGCCGATCACCATCCCGTGCACTTCCTGGGCAAGCTGCCGCACGCCCGGCTTGCCCTCGGCCGCAACGCCGTCCATCAGGAGTTGCTTCTCCTGGGCAACGGTCGCTAACGCCTCCTCGTGCTTGTTGCTGCTTTCACCCCAATAGCTGCGGGCCTTCAGGGCGGTAGCGGCAAAGAACAAGTAGGCCAGCCCGACAACGATCACAAGCCCGACGAGGACCTTGTTCCAAATGCTCATGAGAAGCTCGGCCCGGTCCAAAGAGGAGTCCCGTCAGTCGCCCCCGCATTGCTCGGGGCGCGGCATCCATAACGTCGATAGTATTCTCACCCCGTACAACTGTCAAGCTTCTTTCCAATCTTCCCAAGCTCCGCAACCCGTTGTCGTTGCTCATTTTGTTGTGTATCGCCAGGCCGCATTGTCCGGAGAAGCGGCACAATCGCTTAAGTCTGCCATGTTGGGCGACGAAATCTAACGGGAGGGCAGCTTTGGCTCCGCGCCGGGATTCCATCATAACAGCGTATCTTATTGATCTTAAAAGGGTTGCGTACACGGATGGCGGCCAGGGGGTTTCTGCGGCAAGCGAACCGCCGGATCCGCGAGGCAGTCTGGCCCGGAATTCTGCTGTGCGACGGATTCGCCAAGGATCCCACTGCTTGGAAAACTCCAGCGGAGGCACCCGCCGAGGATACCGACGGATGATCGTCGCAGGGAAGCGAGCTCCAACCCGCCGCCACCCCTTGATTGGGTGGGTTTTGACGGTCGGCCTGCTCTTTGCCGCGGCCGGCTGCAACCGCGCGCACTACCGCTGCCAGGCCGATCGGGAGGTCTACAACGCGGTCGGCTGCGCCACCTCCGATCCTCGCTGGGTGATGGACGATTTCACGATCCAGCCTGACCCGGCGTCGCGGATGTACGATCCCGACAACGACGATTGTCCGCCGATGCCGCCCGACGACCCCGAGTCGCACCTCTTGATGCACTGCGTCGACGGCAAGAAAGGCTGGAATCGCTGGCACCGAAACGGCGACACCCCGTACGTGGAGAATCCGATCTGGCGGGCGTATCTGCCGCGCGACGCCGATGGCGTGGTGACGCTCGATCGCCAGGGAGCGATGCAACTGGCGCTACTGCATTCCCGGCAGTACCAGTCGGAATTGGAGGAGTTGTACCTCTCGGCCCTGGATGTCACGTTCCAGCGGTTCCGCTTCGACACGCAGTTCTTCGGCGGGACCAAGACGAACTACACGGCCGATGGCCCGAACTCGACAAACACTCTGGGCCACAATAACGCCTTGCGGGCCGAGCGCCTGTATGCAAGCGGCGCCGAGATGATCGTGGGGCTCGCCAACTCGTTCGTCTGGCAGTTCGTGGGGCAGGACGTCGGTTACCGCGCCAATACGGACTTGACCTATCAATTCACTCAACCGTTGTTGCGGCTTGCCGGGCGGGAGGTGATCCTGGATGGATTGACCGACGCCGAGCGAGCCATGCTGGCCAATATCCGCCAGATGGAGCAGTTCCGCCGCGGCTTCTACACCGAGATCGTGGCCGGCCGCAATCCCGGCCCGGGGCCGTCGCGGGCCGGGGTCGGCATCCCGTCGACCACCTTCGGCGCAGGGGTCGGAGGATTCCTCGCCCTCTTGCAACGCCAGATTGTCATCCGCAACCAACAGGTGAACGTCCAGGTCGTGCAGAGCAATCTGGATCAATTGGACGCCCTGTTCAAGTTCAATCGGCTCGACTCGCGGACCGGAAAACTCCAGGTCGAGCAGGCCCGCCAGCAGTTGCTCGACTCCCAAAGCCAGTTGGTCGCCCTGGAATCCGACTACGGCGACCGCCTCGACAGCTTCAAGGTCCTCTTGGGACTCCCGCCCGATTTGGACGTCAAGATCGCCGATCCGCTCCTGGACCGCTTCAACCTGATCGCCCCAACCACGTCCCAGACGAGCGAGGTTGTCTCGCGCCTGCTGGCGAAGCTGCGGCAGAAGCAGGAGCCGCTCCCGGCCGATCTGGCGGCCGAGTTGGACAAAATCCGGCAGAAGGTCTTGGCCCAACTCGGCGTGGTGCAGCGGGACCTGGAAGCCCTGCAAGCCGCGCTTCCGGAGCGACGCAAGGCCCTCGAACTGTTGAGCAACCGCGAGGAAATCCGCACCGGCGAGGTGGATCCGATTGCCTACCGCATCGAGGGTCCCGCCGACCGCGAGGCGCTGCGTGGAAAAACCCTTACCGAGCTGGCCCTGAACCAGCGCGCGGCGCTGCCCACCTACGAGCTTCCCGACCTGGATCAGCGGATCCGGGCGACGCTCGGCGAACTGGGGCGCGTGGACCTCTCCCGCATCCTGCCGCCGGCCAGGGAGCCGCTCGCGCGGCCTGAGGGCGAGGTCGGGGACCCCGTGCGGCAGCGGCTCACCATGGTCCTCGACATGCTCTCCGACCAGATGCTGCAATTGACCCTCATCCAGGCCGCGGCCCGACTCGATGCCGTCTCATTGACCTG
>CAYTJV010000538.1:0-5436 GCA_964438165.1 uncultured Planctomycetaceae bacterium
GTAAAACGTGGCTGGCAAAGCACAAACGGCTCGCCGAACAACTCTTGCTGTAGAGGTATTGGTCCCTGCGGTCGATTCCCAGAAGTTCTTGACAGCGGGAGAGTGGTCGTTCACGATGAAATCGTGAAGCGAGCAACAGCCGCTTGCCGACGAGTCAGAATTGGGGTTTGGAGCAACCGCGGCGTTGTGTTTTCCTCCCGGCCCCACGTGACGAGGTAGTTCTCTTGGCCGAACAGTCTTATGAAGCGCACCTCCGCCTGTACAAGACACAGGCTGAGGAATTTGAGTCGTGGAAAATCGCGCACGATGAGGCGATGGCGTGTTGCGACATCGAGGATACTATTGGCCTCGGGCTTACTCTACTCGAGAATCTGCGGCGGCGTAGCGCCAAGTGCGCGGAGTGTCAGGAGCCGTCGTGGACCAAGGCAAGCGAGCTCGCCCGGGTATACTCCTCGTGGCTCGACATCACTCGACACCTATTGGATGGCGCCGTGCGCGAACTGGAGGCAGTGGGATTCACTGTGGAGCGAGCAGACGAGCTTCGCCAGGCGTGCCGGGAAGTGTCTCTGCTCCCTCTGGACACCGATCGAATCCGTCGTTCGCTCGAATCGCTGGAAAGTGGCCAAACAGTCCCCATGAAGCAGGCGATCGATGAACTACGAAATCGTCTTCGGCCCGGGGGCGCTTGACGGACTTCCCGATTGGATTCCCGAGGCAGTCGTTCACGAGCTCGGACGCCAGCTTGACTATCTGCGGGCAGATCCTTCTAATCGCAGCCAACGGATTTCCGCGGTAGAGCAGGCTCTTTCTCCCAACATGCGCCGTGGGCAGAAGTATGCGTTCACCCATGTGTACCAGGGCAGGACATTCCACTTCGTGATCTACTTCTACTATCGCGACAACGAACATGACCTCCGCGTGTACGATGTGGAAATGACCTGGGATGTCTGACAGTCGGCGTCTCGATGAGGCAGGCTCGTCGCTCGGCGCGGGGCTCCCGACCCTACCGAGGCCCTGACCGCAGGTCTCCACTGCGTTTCTGGAGACCTTCGGTCGACGCCGCGGGAGTTTGGCCGCGTTTCCTGGCACCCGCGAGCGGCAGTCGCGGTTTTGTGCATTCAGCGCTTGCCCTGCGAGCGGAGCAACTGGTCGGCCCAGGCGGCGTCTTCGGGATCGAGCAGCGGGGCGAGCGGATCGCGGTAGTTCAGGTCGTCGTAGCGGCCGTTGCGATAGCACTGGTCGATGAGGACCTGAAGATCCAAGAGCACGTCCTGATCGGTCTCTCGCAGCGGAATGCGGATCACCGGCAGCCGCTCTTGCAGCGGCACCAGATAGATCTCGGCCTGCGGCAGCTTCCAGCCGCGGCGAACGCACACTTGGTACGTGGTCCGGTGGGACAAAGGAATCCGTTCCGGCCGAACCGAGAGTACCCGGCGGCCGGTCCGCGTCAGGTCGATCTCCACCAGGCTTACGCTAGCCGCGAGCACTTCCTGCTGCTTCGCTAGGTATAGATCCTGTCCTTCGCCGGGGACCTTGTTCGATGGGCTCAAGAATTCAATCACCGTCACCACGCGATTGCCGGAACCCGCCTCGATAATTTTCACGGAGCCCTGCGACATCGGCTCACCCCCCTGGCGCCGATCTTCTTCAAATTCGAAGAACACGCGCTCATCGAGGCGAGCCCGCAAATCGCGAGGCAACGTCGGTTGAAGGTGGTCCGCGGCGTAGGTTATGAGACCATGATGCACGTCGCCCCAGTAGAGTTCCAGGTACGGGTCCATTCCCGGAAATGGGCTTTCCATGGCGAAATCCTCTGGCGCGCTCAGCGCGGGTCTCCCGACCCCGCCGAGGCCGTGACCGCAGGTCTCCTCTGCGACTCTGGAGACCTTCGGTCAACGTAGCTGTGGGAAAACGACCACGAACTCGTATTTGCCGGCTCCGACTTCGTACACCACCGCGCCAGGCTCCTTGCGAAGGAACTTCACGTCTTTCGGGGCGGGCTCCTTGAAGGTCTTCCCGTCTTTCATGACGAGTTTCCCCTTGCCATCGATGAAGACCTGTCCTGGACTCCTGGCGGGCACGTAAACCGTGGCGACCGTGTTGGCTGGGACCGTCAAATGGAACTTCCAATGATCGGGTTCGAGCTTCCATTCCGAGGCGATCAAGCCGTGGGGCGACCGGTAGCTGGCCTTGACCCAGGTGAGGCCTTTGCCAGGCTGCGGGCGGATCACCAGCCGCTTGAAGCCGGGGCCGTCAGTGTCGATGCCCGCGACGCTCTGGAACATCCATCGAGCCACCGCGCCGAACGAGTAGTGGGCGAAGGAGTTCATGCCCGGGTCCTGGAAGCCTTTGTCGGCGGTCCAACCGTCCCATCGTTCCCAGATGCTCGTGGCACCGTGCTTGATCGAGTAGCCCCAGGAGGGATACGTGTCGTTCAAAAGCAACTGGTATGCGACCGATTGATTGTCGGTCTCGGCCAAGATCGGCATCAACAGGCCCGTGCCGATGAAGCCGGTCGAGAGGTGCGTTTTCTTGGCCTCGATGTCGCGGACCAGGTACGTTGCGGCGGCCTTGCGCTTGTCGGGCGGCAGGAGGTCGAAGTACAACGCCATCACGTAGCAGGTCTGCGTGTTGCCCTTGATGCGGCCATCGGCGGCCACGTAGGCCTTGTTGAACGCCTTCTTGATGTCGTCAAAGAGCTTCTCGTACTTCCGGGCGTCGTCTTCCTTGCCGAGCACTCGGGCCGCCTGGGCCGTGAGCTTCGTGCTGTAGGCGAAGAAGGCCGTAGCGATCACGTCCTTGGGCGTGTCGGCGCCGATCGAGAGCCAATCGCCGTAGCCCTCCGCGGGGCGCAGCAAGTCCTTGCTGTGGGCCCGATCGAATTCCACCAGGCGGCACATCATGCCGTAGTGTTTGGCCAACAGCCGCTTGTCGTTGTACACGTGGTAGATGGTCCACGGGCAGATCGTTCCCGCATCGGCCCAAGCCGCCGTGCCGGCGCCGAGGCCGAGTACGTAGGGAGCGACGTCCGGCACGGCGCCATCGGGCCGCTGGGCGTCTTCGAGGTCCACGAGCCACTTGGTGTAGAACGCGCCGACGTCGGCATTGTACGTCGAAGCGCGGACGAACACCTCGGCGTCGCCGGTCCAGCCGAGCCGCTCGTCGCGCTGCGGGCAGTCGGTGGGAATGGAGATGAAGTTCGCCCGCTGCGTCCAGACGATGTTCTGATACAAGCGGTTGACCATCGGGCTGGAGCACTCGAACGAGCCCACCAGCGGCGTGGCGGAATTCACGGCGACGCCCGTGATGGCTTCTTGGGTCGGCGTGCCGGGATAGCCGCTTACTTCGACGTAGCGGAAGCCGTGGAAGGTGAAGCTCGGCTGCCAGGTCTCTTCGCCGCCGCCCTTGAGAATGTAGGTGTCGGTACACCGGGCGCCGCGAAGGTTCGTGGTGTAGATCGAGCCGTCGGGGTTGAGCATTTCGGCGAACCGCAGCATGATTTTCGTCCCGGCTTTTCCCTTGGCCTTCAGCCGCACGAAGCCGGCGTAGTTCTGGCCCATGTCGAACACGTACACGCCGGGCCGCTGCTGGGTGATCTTCACCGGCTTGAGCTCCCCGGTGGCCTCCACCGGCACGCTTGGCTCGGACTGGAGTTTGCCTTTGATCTTGTCGGTCACAGCCACCGGCATCCAGGCCGCGTCGCGCAGGCCCGGCCGATCCCAGCCGGGGATTTCCTTGCGGGCATCGTAGCTCTCGCCGACGAGGAATTCGCCCTCGATGTACGGCCCCCACGCGGCCTTCCACGAGTCGTCGGTGGTTACGGTCTGGACCGAGCCGTCATCGGCCTCCAACTCCAATTGGACCCAGAGCCGCGGATCGACGCCGTAGTTGAAGCGGTCGGACTTCCAGCCGATGGCGCCGGCGTACCATCCGGCGGCGAGGATCGCGCCGATGGCATTCGGGCCGTCCTTGCTCACCAGCTCAGTCACGTCGTAGGTGTTGTAGTAGACCCGCTTGTTGTAGTCGGTCCATCCGGGGCTGAAGTAATCGTTGCCCACCCGGCGGCCATTGACGTGCAGGATGAAATTGCCCAGCGCGCTGGCGTAGACGGTCGCCCGGCGTATGGGCTTCTGAGTCTGGAATTCCTTGCGCAGCAGGGGGCAGCCAAGCACGTCGATGCTCTTCGCCTCTTGCTTTCCCCACGGCTGGTCGCCCATGGCGGCGATAACCACGGCGTTGGGCCAGGCCGAGTCGTCGAACCCGGAGCGGTTCCAGTTGGCCACGGTTTTGTTGAACGACTTCCAAGTTGCGTCGATGCTCTGCGTGATCGTCTGGCCGTTGTCGAGGTCGATGGCCAACCGGCCGACGAGCCCGGCCGGCCCCTCCGAGCCGTTGGTGGCGGAAATCGCCAGGGTATTCTGACCGGGGACGAGGTGGTTGGTGATCTCGGCCACCTGCGGCTGGTTGTAGCCCGCCCCTTGGCCGGCTGGCTTCCCGTTGACGAACAACTCGAACCCGTCGTCGGCGGTGATGAGGAATCGGGCCCGGCTCACCACGCGGTCGGCGGGAATGGCCAGCGTGTGGCGGAAGACCCGGGTGCCCTTGGGCGCCGACTGCCGGGCGCTGGTGCCCGGTTCGGGATACCAGACCCACTTGCAGCCCTCGAACGAAAGCGCCGGACCTTTGCCGGGGTAGATCATCGGCCCCTTCAGTCCGACCCACTTGGCCTTCACATCCTCCGGCTGCAAGAGCCCCAAGGTCCACAAGGCCGGCTTGCTGAACGCGGTCGGCTTGCCCTCGGCGTCCCAAATGCGGACCTTCCAGTAGCACCGCATCCGCGATTTGAGTGCCTGACCGGCGTAGACCACCTGGGCCGATTGATCGGACTTGATCTTGCCGCTGTCCCAAAGGTCGCCTTGATCGGCTGCCAGTTTCTCCGGATCGGAGGCCACGAGCACCTGGTAGGCGGTCTGAACCGCCCCACGGCGCCCGTCGTGCATCTCCCACGAGAGCCGCGGTTCGACAACGTCAATCCCCAAGGGGTTTACGCGGTACTCGCACCGCAGATACTCCACCGTGGCCGGGCTTTCCGCGGCCTGAGCCGCGAGGACACCAAGACAGACTGCTGCAAGGCAATTCATAGGTCTCTCTCCTGTTCGCACAAGGCAACTTTCGATCATTGTTTGGCGGACGGACCGCTGTTGACCGGGCAGAGACACAGCTCAAACGACCCCTGCGGGCTTGGCCCGCAGGTGAAGGAGTTTTGTGAGCGAGACGACCACAGCGAACACTCCGACTCGACCCCTGCCGGATCGCCCGGCAGGTGAAGAAGTTTTTCGCGCACGCCGCTTCTCGCTTACAAAACTTCTTCACCTGCCAGACAAGCGGGCTGTCGGGTTAAGTTTTTGGCGGCTTCATGAAAGAGGGTTGTCCGAA
>CAYTJV010000539.1:0-5435 GCA_964438165.1 uncultured Planctomycetaceae bacterium
GGCCCACGGAGCAACTGCCGCTGGTGGCCCGGATCGTCAACGACCTGGACCTGGACGTGCGGAGCGCTCACTTCTGGGGCATGGACGAATGGGTCGATGAGAACGCCAACCCGGTGCCGATCGAGCATCCGCTGAGCTTTGCCAAGGCCGATCTGGAAATGTGCTTCAACCGCATCAAGCCGAAGCTCCGCATGAGCGACAGCCATCTGCACTTCCCGACCGGCGACCTCAAGGCGTACTCGAAGACCTACGACCAGGTCCGCTGCGCGGCCATGCAGGGGGGCCAAGGCGAAGTAAAGCACTGGGCCTTCAACGACCCCCCGCGGCGCAAAGGGAAATACAAAGACCACCCGCCGTCGCCCGAAGAGTACCGCAAGCTCACCACCCGGGTTACGGACCTGCACCCGATGACGATCATCCAGAACGCCCGCACCTCGGGCGGCGGCCAGGTATCGCTCGTGCCGATGAAAGCGGCCACGGTGGGCCCGGTCGAGACGTGGAAGGCCGAAAAAGTCTCCATCTGGCAAGCCGGCATGCACGACAACCCCTTCGGCATGCGGCTGACCACGCTGATGATCGCCAAGAAGATCCCCGACTCCGCGGTCCCAATGTCGCTGTTGGCGGACCATCCCAACGTGCAGTTCAATTTCTACCGCCACGGCATCGGCACCGTGGCGGCGGAGATGCACTGAATGGAGTTACAGTCGCGAGCGGGACAGGTCATCGAGCCGTCGCCGTTGACCCTACCTATATGGGAGGGATAAGATAAGAGAAGTGTGGTCCCGACGTGGCAGATTAGGCGGCCGAGCGAGGTGCTTCCTCGTGAAATTCACTGTTACGATCGAACGGTGTCCTGATACAGGGCTCTATGTGGGCTACGTGCCCAATCTACCCGGCGCCCATTCCCAGGGGAAGACGCTGGAAGAGGTGATCGCGAATCTTCGCGAGGTGATCGTGTTGGTCCTCGGAGACAGCGGGCAAGCTCCGGAAACTGAGTTGGTTCCGACTTAAGCCGCCATCGTGAGGCGTCATGGTGAAGGTGCCCATCCTCAAACCGCACGAGGTTGCCGCAATTCTCGAACGCGTGGGCTTTCACGAAGTGAGGCAGCGCGGCGCGCACCGGCTTTATCGGTACTTCGATGGCCGTGAAACCGCTTTTCCGTTCCATGCGGGCCAGGACATATCGCCCATTCTGCTGCGCGAAATCGCTAAGGACGCCGGCCTTTCGGTCAAGGAGTTTCTGAGGCACAGGTGATGGGGTTGATTCGGGCGATTAACGCGGCGCTACCTTCCAAGGTGTACGATGCAACTGACCGCTGCGTTTGTTGAGGTTCCGGAGGGGTACATTGCGTTCATCGAGGAGATTCCTGGCACGAATACACAAGGAGCAACGATCCAGGAGGCCCGCGAGAACCTGAACCAGGCCGTCTCCTTGGTCCTTCAGGCCAATCGCGAACTGGCGGAAAAGTTGCTTGAGGGAAAGAAAGTTACTCGCGAGCCCTTTGCACTGCCCTGTCATCAAGCGACACGAGTTGATCCGAAATCTTGAGTGGTCCAAGTGTCCCTACGGGACACCGAGGCGCAATCCCTTCTTGTACCCAGCGCTGGGCTACTATCAACTGCCCCTCCGGGGCAGGAGCCTCGCCGTCCCGGGATCGCGGAGACCCGTTCAATGTTCGGCGTAGAATATGGCGAGGCGGTTGCCGAGTTTGGGCCCGGCCGCGGTGAGTTGGAAGGACCTTTGGAAATCGACCGGCTCCAGCAGGAGATATCGCCAGACGAGCGATCCGCGGCGTCCACTCAGGCAACTGCGGAAATCGCCGCTGCGGCCCAGGAGTGCGTCGAGCGTCGGGGCCTTCCAGGCATCGGCGGTCTCACCATCGGCCACGAGGGATTCGACGGCAGTCTTCGACCCCTTGGGCTCCTCGTACACCAGGCCGACCCATCGTCCGCGGGCCTTGCAATGCGCTAAGTCCTCCGTCCCGTTTCCGGCGGGCTCGAAGAGGGCGTGAAGACGCATCTGATTCTGGATATCTCCGCGGCTCTTCTCCGTGGCCGGCTCCAGAGAAACGCTTAGTCCCACGCCCTGGATCGGCTTCTTGCCGCGATTGACCAGCGCCAACTCGATTCCCGCGCCGAAGGGCATGGCAAGGACGTTGGTCATCCCGTTGCGATCGAGCAGCACATAGTTGGGATAATTGCCGTTGCCCACCAGCCCGGGGAACCAGAATCGAACGGGCGTGGCGATGGCCGGCTCCTTCTGGCCGTCGGTGCGGACCTCCAGCCAAAGGTCATTGTTGCTCAGGACGCGTTTGTCGGCGGCGAGCTTGAGCCAGTGGACGATTCCCGCTCCATCGACGTGGATCATGCGTTCCCGCTTGCCAGGCTGGATCGTCTTGGGGCCTCCGCTGGGGCGCGGCCAGGGGTCGAACTCGCGATGAACGCCCCAGCCAAACTGCTCGTGGCGGTACATGGCGGCGGCGAGCCAGCCGCGGGAAATGCGGGCGTCGCCGGCCGTGTAGCTCTCCACCGGAATGTTCTCGGGGAAGGCGACGTGATCGATCCACCAGTCACCGCCGACGGCATCGCGAAGCACGATCTTCAGACTTCTGCGATAGGTCAAGCACGTGAGCACGGGGTTGACGTCTTCGGTGAGTTGCGGCGCCGCCTGCCACAAGTCGGCCGGCTTGCACTCCAGCCGAGGCTTGTGTTCGCCGTCGAAAAAGAAGGCCAGCCGGCCCTCGTCGTGGGTGCGGGCCAGGCGGACCACGGCCCCCGGCCCGGTCAACTCCGCCAGCACGTGGCCGTCCGGCTTCTTGTCTTCCACGCGGGTCCGCGCGACGCCGCTCTGCACGCCGTCGGGCACAGCGAGCTGCTCGGAATTCATGAGGCGGTCGATCACCACAGAAGCACCGCAGGGCATCCGCGGCTTCTGCCAGGCATCGAGTCCCAGGCCCGGCGGGGCTTCGAGAACACAGATATTGCGAAATTCCGTCCGGGCGCCGTGATCCTGGAGGCCAATCCAGCCCTTGAGGTGCCGGTGCTTGAGTTCGGGATGGTCGCCGGTGTGGCAGTGCTGGACCAATTGCCCATTCATCCACACGGAGATCATACGGCCGTCGGCCTTGACGACCATGCGATTGTACTGGCCGGTCTTGTCGGCACGGGCCAGGGGCGGGACGTTGCCGTAGATCGCGCCTGCGGCATGTTTGTCGAGCGGCTTGTCGTAGGGGATGTCCCAGAGCTGGAGTTCCATGCCGTCGCCGGAAGGCCATGCGGGCCGCGGCGTGCGGATGCCCACCCCGGAATTGCCACCCTTCTGGATCTTGTATTCCAGCGACAAGGTGTAGTTCGCGTACTCCTTCTCCGTGCGGAGATAGTTGCCGCCTTCCTTGCGGAGCACGATCTGGCCGTTCTCGACAGCCCAGACGCTCTTGTCGCCGGGGGTCCACCAGCCGGTCAGGTCCTTGCCGTTGAAGATCGACTCTCCGGCCGGCTCCTCCACCTCAAGGTCGGCCAGCCGGGCTTGCCCTCCGGTCACGGCCAGCCCCAGCCCGAAACGCCGGCTTGGAGCAAGCGTCACTTGCCAGAGCTGCCGGTCGTCAACGGCCAGCGCGAGCTTGCTGCCCGCGCGGTCGAGCTGCGCCGTGTGCATTCTGCCCGCCAGCGAGGCGAGTTTCGCGCCGGGCGTTGGGGTTTTGCCCGCGTCGTCGAGTTGCCCGCAGCCTTCTCCGTCGCCAAGCACAAGCCGCAATCCGGGGCCGGAGGGAGCCTCCGGCAGTAAGACTTCCCACGCCGCTTTCTCTTCGGCACTCCAGGTGAACCGCAACCGGAAATCGCCGAACGTGAAGCCCGACAAGAGCGGCGTGGAGGAGCCGTTGCCACAGAGCGTTCCGTGTTGGATCGTCCAGCCGCTGGGCGGCCGCGGGCCGTAGTCCCACCCGGCCAGCGAGTCGGGCCGCATCAGGTGGACGCCCGGCGAAGCGTTCTTCTCTGCGGGCAGCGCCGACGCGGCGAACAACCACGCGGCCAACGTTAGAAGACTTACACGGTAGGTTATCATAAAGCCGCGACCGCTGGTCGCGCCTGCGCGATAAGGCGGGATCAGAGTTCCAGGAATTCCTCGACGGCATCGCGCATCACGTTTGGGTCAGGATCGATGCCGGTCCAGAGGCGAAAGTCGACCGAGGAGCGTTCGATGAAGACATCCAGCCCCTCGATCGTGGCCGCGCCCCGCTCCGACGCCTCGTGCAGAAGCCACGCGCGCGGCGGATTGTAGGCCACGTCGGCCACCGTGGCCTGGGCAGTCAGGTGGTCGAGGTTCAAGCGGAGCGGCTCATCGGAATCTTCCGGGGACGACGCAAGAGCGCAAATGAGCACGTGGGTATCGGCGGGCACCGGGTACTCATCGTCCCAGACGACCAGCGACGCTGCCGTACCCAGCGGCCCCTTGAGCATCTCGACCAACTCCCGTCCCCGCTGCTCCGTGCGGTTGACGACGACGATCTCAGCCGCCTTGGCCAAGGCCAGTTCGACGCCGACGGCTCGCGCCATGCGCCCGGCGCCGAGAAGCACAATCCGCTTCCCGGCGGGATCGATCCGCCGCCGCAGGGCCTCCACCAGCCCCCGGCCCTCGGTGTTCTCGCCCACCAGCTCGCGATGCTCCCGGAGGATGCAGTTGACCACGCCGGTCCGCTGGGCCACTTCGCCGCAACGATCCACCAGCGGGAGGATCGCCTGCCTGTGCGGATCGGCGCAGTTGCCGCCGCGAAAGCCCATCGCCCGAAGTCCCCGAACCGCATCGCCGAGGTCCTCAGGCGAGACATCCAGGGAGAGGTAGCGCCAATCCATTTCGTGGCGGGCAAAGGCCTTTTCCATCATGAATTGGGCCGGATTGCCGGCAACAGGCTGGCCGAGCAACACCAAGATCGGTTGCACCGAAGGGGGGGTACACACAGTCACGGGTCTCGCAATGCTCTGGAGCCCGACATGCCCTACTGACCCGGTCGCTGTCGGGCGCCGCTAATAACCCGCAATTTTGGCGGCGCCTGGGGCGGATTGCAACACCCCCTCGCTCAATACGGCCGATAGAGGTCGACGCTCTTCTCGGAAAGATAGCCGATCCCCACCTTGTCGCGGAGATCCTTGGCATCCTGCGGCCAGGAGGAAGGGGCGGGCACGTTGGCCAGCTTCCAGGTCTCCACGTGCCCGTCGAGGAACGACGCGCAGGCGATCCTTCCGCCATGGCGGAAGTGGGTGCTCGGCTCGGTGGAGTAGTCTTCCGGCCCTTCGATGAAGTAGTTCTCCGTGGCCTTGAGCACCGGGTCGCCAAACCAGGGGAGTTGGATGCGGGCCGCGTCGGTAAAGACCACCTGCCGTCCGGTCGAGGGGAAGTCGGCGAAGCGCTTGGTGATCATTCGTACTTGGGGATAGGC
>CAYTJV010000540.1:0-5426 GCA_964438165.1 uncultured Planctomycetaceae bacterium
AATTACCGGCGGCTGAAGGACGGCGCGGACGTGAGCGGGTTGATCAAGAGCGTCACCTTCGCGTTGAACCTGGCGACCAACAAGTATGAGGCGAAGCTCGATTTGGACGCCGACCCGAGCACGGTGGCTTTAGACCCGCTGCCCGACGGGCAGTATGAGCTGCGCGTCATGGGGAACGTGCGGGACAAGATGGGCAACCCGATGGGAGTCACCGGTTTGTTCCAGAGCGGGTACGACTTCGTCTCCACGCAATTCGACGTCGGCGTCAGCGGAGGCGGCGATCCCACGCAGCCTGGTACACCGGTGAACTCGGCGTCCCTCGCCGGCCGTCAAGACAGCCCCGCCGTGGCCAAGGGCGCGGATGGCAGCTACGTGGTGGTTTGGGTCACGTACGGGCAGACCGTTACGCGGATCGTCAACGGGACGCCCCAGCAGTTCGTCGACGGGTTCAACCAGGGGAACATCGCGGCCCAATTGTTCGACGCGAGCGGCCGCAAGGTCGGAACCGAAATTGTCGTCAATAGCCGCCTGACCGGCAGCCAGATCACTCCCGACGTGGCGATCGACGCCAGCGGGAACTTCGTGGTGGCCTGGTCGGGCGAGGGTCAGGAGGGACTCAGCGGCAGCGTCGATCGCAGCGGGGTCTTCTATCGCCGCTTCGACGCCGACGGAACCGCCTTGGACGCCTATGAACACCGCGTCAATACGTACACGAAAAACGTCCAGAATCAGCCCGCCGTGTCCATGGATCCCCAGGGCGATTTCCTCATTGTTTGGGCCGGCGAAGGCCGCGCCGGCAAACCCAACGGCACCGGCGCGTTCGATAGCCGTGGCGTTTGGGCCCGCCGCTACAGCAATCTCGGACTGGCCCTGGATACCTACCAGGTCGCGGTCAACTCCACCAAGACCAGGACCCAGGAGGGCCCCGACGTGGCCCTGGATGGGGACGGCGATTACTTCGTGGTCTGGAGGAGCGAGCGGCAGGGCCCCGGCTCGTGGTCGGTCTACGGTCAGCGTTTTGGGAAAACCGGCGCCCGCGCCGGCCGCGAAACCCGCCTCAACACGAAGGCCTACGGCGCCAAGATCTATCCGCAGGTGGCCATGGACGACGCCGGCAACAGCGTTGTCATCTGGTCCGGGATGCGCGCCGAGGGCTACGGCGACCGCGTCTACAAGCGCCAGTTCCGCGCCAACGCAACGGCCATTGATCCCAAGGAGGTGGCCGTCGACGACTCGGCCGCCTATCTCAAGCAGCAGGCCTCGGTGGCGATGTCCAGCGACGGCAAGAGCCTCGTGGTGAGCTGGACTTCGTACGCCCAAGACGAGGCCAATGCCGATCCCCCGCAGAAAAGCGACGGCATTTATGCCCACATGTTCTATAACCAGAACCCCAGCGACCCGACGAGCAAATGGGGCGAATACAAGGTCAACGGGAATCCGCTGGGCGACTTCCGCCTCAACGCCAACGTGGCCGGCTACCAGAACGATTCCTACGTGGCCATGGATTCCAACGGCGACCTGACGGCCGTTTGGGTCGGGCAAAACCCGAATGATCCCACCTTCGACCCCACAAAACCCCTCACCGCCCTGGACATTTGGGCCCGCAGCGTGGCCGTCGGCCCGCAAGGCAGCTCATTGAGATTCCAGGCCTCCGTCGCCGGCACGTCGAGCGGCAGTCAGAGCGTCGTCCAGGGCTTCCCCTACGTCGCGGCCGCCGCTTCCGCCCCAGGCGACCGGGCCAGCCTGACCGATTCCGCCCTCAACGATGCCTTCAACGGCAATGCCGGCCGGGCCGAACTGGTCTTCGGACCTGCTCCCCTCGTCGGCTCCGTGCAACCGAGCGGATCCGCCAACGTGACGGCCAGCGCCGCCTCCGGCGGCGCCAACGTCGCCAACCTGTACGATTCCGCCCTGATCGACGTGCTCGGTCGGGAAGGGAGTCAAGCCCGTTTGACCGATCTGGACGCCACCATCGGGCTGGGGGCCAACGGCTTTGGCAATGTCAACGCCAACCTATCCAGCTAGGAGGATAAGGCCGAGATAATCCCGCCGGTGAACTTCACGTACACAATCGACCACCCGAAGTAACGACTGGCCGACCCCCTTATCGGGCGGTGTCGCTGCCGATCCCCGGCAGCGACACCGCCCGCTTGTCGTTAATCGGCGCCTGCCGATCGCGCCTCTGGAGTGCGGCGACTTGTCGCCGCTTTCTTTTTTTCAACCACCCGCCAGAATGCCAAACGTGGGGCAGGTTGGCAACCTGCCCTACGTCTCAACTATCCCGCCCTTTCAGGGCTACCGGTCTTGTAACGGACTCTCTCTCCCCAGGGCGTTGCCCTGGGCTGTCGTATTTCGCCCCTTCGGGCTGAGGAGGGCCGCCAGTCGCCGCCTCAGACTGGGCCTGCTATGATGAAAAGCAGGTGACGTGCAAGAACGAGGTGCGGTCATGAGAGTCTTCCCGGCGGCGGGCACTTGGTGGATGGCTCTCGTGCCCATCCTGGTCTGGGCCTTCACCGACCGGGCGCATGGTTTTCAGGACGCAGTGGCAGCCCGGCAATATGCCGCCGCAGCGGACCTCCAAAGCCGCGGGGAGTATCCCCTTGCCGCCACGGCATGGCAGAAATTCATCGCCGAGCACAAGTCCGACGAGCGGATCGCCCGCGCGGTTCACAATCTCGGCGTCTGCTACTATCAGCAAGGCAAGTACCCGGAGGCCCTGGTGGTGTTCCAGAAGGCGATGGCCGACCATCCGCAGTCGGACGTCGCCCCGGCGACCCAATTGCACCTCGGAGCCACCCAGTTTGCTCTGGCCCGGGCCGGCCAACGGGCGATGTACGACCATGCGGCCGCCACCCTCCGCGACCTGGTGGATAAGCATCCCCAAGGCGACCATCTGCCCGATGCCTACTACTACCTGGGCGAATGTCTCTACGCACTGGGCCAGCGTCAGGATGCCGTCGCTTGGTACGCCCGTCTGGTCGAGAAACACCCGAATCACAGGTTCGCTGCCGACGCGCTGTACGCCCTCGCGGTGGCCCAGGAGGAGCTGGGGGATCGTGCGGCCGCCGCCAAGAGTTACGAACAGTTTCTCGCACGGTTCCAAAATCATCGACTCGCCGCGGAAGCACGGCTGGCGGCCGCACGGTGCCTGGTTCTGGCGGGTAGATATGACGAGGCACGGGAGCCGTTGAATCAAGCCATTGAATCGGGCGGGGCCATGGCTGCCGAAGCGGCGCACTGGCTGGCGCAATCGCTCGTCAAGCAGAAGCAGCCCCAGGAAGCTTTGACGGTTCTCGATCGGTTCGCGCCGCGTGCCGGCGACACGCCGTGGGCCGCCCGACTCCTCGCGGATCGCGCCGACGCGATCTACGCGACTGCCGATCGCCGCAAGCAGTCGATTCCCCTTTATGCGGAGATCGCGGCGAAGCATCCCAAGGATCCGGCCGCTCCCCAGGCCCTTTATATGGCCGGCCTGGCGGCCCTGGAAGTTGGCGAGTTCTCGACGGCCCTCGGCCATGCGACCAGGTTCCCGGCCGTCTATCCCGATCATGCGATGGCTCCCGACGCGCTCCACGTGGCCGCGGAAAGCCAGCTCCAGTTAGGCAAATTCCCCGAGGCCGAGGCCCTTTACCGGCAGCTCGTCCAGAAGTATCCCAATCATCCCAATGCTGAATCGTGGAAGGTCCGCCGCGCTGCGACGCTCCACGCCCAGAAGAAGTATGACCAGACGATCCTCGCCCTCGAGCCGCTGCTGGCCGAGCTGCGCACGCCCGATAACGTGGCAGAAGCCCAGTACCTCGTCGGCGCGAGCCAGTTGGAACTGAAGCGGCCGGGCGCGGCGGTCAAGTCGCTGGCGGCGTCGCTGGAGGCTCAGCCCGCATGGCGTCAGGCTTTTGAAGCGTGCCTCGCCCTGGCCGAGGCCCATCGCCAGACGGGCGACTTGGTCAGCGCTCAGGCCGCTGCTCGTCGCGCCATCGACGCCTTTCCGCAAAGTCGCCTCCTGGATCGGGCGTACTACCGGCTTGGCACGTATTTGACCTTGGCCGGACAGGCAGGTGCAGCGGCGGAAGCGTACCGGAAGGTCGTCGCCCAGTGGCCCGAAAGCTCCTTGGCGCCGTACGCCCTACACGAGCTCGGCTGCGCCCAATTGAGCTCCAAAGATGCCGCCGGGGCCGAAGCGACGTTCAACAAACTGTTGGAAAAGCGTCCGCAACCCGCCTTGGCGCGGAGGGCCCGATATGCCCGGGCCATGGCCCGTCAGCAGCAAGGAAAATCGGCCGAGGCGGTCGCCGATCTCGAAGCGGTGCTGGCCGCCTGGCCCGAGGCCAAAGAGAAGTCCGATGCCCGGTTCCTCCTCGGAATCTGCCAGGCCGAGCTGAAGCAGTACGACAAGGCCGCGGCCACGTTCCGCGCTCTCTTGAGCGAGGATCCCAAGTACGCTGCCCGGGAGGAATCGCTTCACCAATGGGCGTGGGCCCTCAAGCTTGCCGGTCGAAAAGCGGAGGCGTTGGAGGTCTTCGCCAAACTCGCGGCAGAATATCCGAAAAGCCTCTTGGCGCCGGAAGCTCAGTTCAACGTTGCGGATTCCCGGTTCCAAAGCAAAGACTACGCCGCGGCGGCCGAGGCTTACTACGCCATCGTGCAGACGGCCGGCGGCACGCCGTTTGCCGAAAAGGCCGCCTATCAGTTGGCCTGGTGCTATTACCGCCAGGACAATTTCGCCGACGCCCGGAAGACTTTTGCCTACTACCTCGGGAAGTATCCGGACCAGCCGGCGGCCGCCGAGGCCGCTTACATGGAGGCTGAGTGCCTGTTCAAGCAAGGCATGGCCGCCGAGGCGCTCGCCGCGTACGCCAAACTCAAGCCGTCCTCGAGCCACCAGACCCAGGCCGCGATCCTGCTGCACGCCGGTCAGGCCGCCGGTCAACTCGCGAGATGGTCCGAAAGCGTCGAGTGGCTCGAAAGACTTGTGCGGGAACTGCCCGACTCCCCCGCTCTGCCCGACGCCTTCTGCGAATTGGGCATTGCCCGGCAGAATCTTGGCAAACCGGCCGAAGCGATCGCCGCCTACCAACAAGCGATCGACAAGAGCGACCGCGAGCCGGCTGCCCGGGCCCAATTTCTCATCGGCAAGATCCAGTTGGACCAGAACGACGCCAAGGAGGCGCTGAAGAGCTTTCTCAAGGTAGTCTACGGCTATAGCTATCCGAAGTGGCAGGCCGACGCGGCCTACGAGGCTGCCCGATGCCAGGAAGCCCTTGACCAGAAGCCCCAGGCCGCCGGCACGTACCAGGAGCTCATCGACAAGTTTCCCAAGAGCGAGCAAGCCGCGGCGGCCAAGAAGCGTTTGGCCGAGTTGCAGGGCAAGAAGTATGGCCCGTTCCAATAATATTGCAGCATGCCAATGTGGGGCAGATTGCCAATCT
>CAYTJV010000541.1:0-5425 GCA_964438165.1 uncultured Planctomycetaceae bacterium
AACGCAAGGGATGAGAGATGAAGGATGAAGGATGAGAGATGAAGGATGAAGGATGAAAGATGAAAGATGAGACAGAAGGTGCCCAGACGCGGCGAGAGCCGTACACGGAGGAATCACCGCGTCTCCGTGTCTCCGCGTCTCCCACTCTCCGCGTCTCCGATCCTTCATCTTTCATCTCTCATCCTTCATCCCTCGTTCGGCCAGCCCCGCCGCGGTACCGCAACGAGATCGGCAAGTACAGCATCCGCCGCGCCTCCAACTGCGCTTCCTGCGGCCGGTGCGTCGAGGTGTGCCCCTACGGGGTCCATCTTCGGCCCGAGGGCTATCGCCACGTGCTCCGGCCGTTCGACTATCGCTGCATCGGTCCGGACTGCGCGAAGACGGACCACTACTGCATCGAGGCCTGTCCGCGCAAGGCGCTGTCGTTGGACGACAACCCCGCCTTCGAAACGTTGGGCGACTACCGCTGGACGCCCGACCTCCTGGTCGGCACCTGGGCCATGGCCGAGACCGGCCGTTTGCCCCCGAAACACCTCGAATGCCAAGCGGGAGCTTCGGGCGGCGGCTTCGATCGCTTGCGGTTTCGCTTCCCAGAGACGTCCCCCGCCGGCGGAAAAGGGGACAGTCCCCATTTGCCGGAACGGCCTGGAGGGTGCTTCGCACAAATGGGGACTGTCCCCTTTTCCGCCCTGCGCCGCGAGGACATCTCCACCAAACTGCTGCTCAACCGCCGCAACGACTCGCGGCCGAAGATCGCCATCGACATCCCCTGGTACGGCGGCGGCATGTCGTTCGGCTCGACCAACATCCGTGCCTTGCTGGGCAAAGCGCGGGTCGCCAAGGCGTTCAACACGTTCACCTGCACGGGCGAGGGCGGGTATCCCGAGCGGTTCGTCCCCTCCAAGGACCACGGTATCACGCAGGTGGGCCCCGCCCTATTCGGCGTTCGCGAAGAGACGTTCCAGCGGGCCCGGTTCGTTGCGTTCAAGTACGCCCAGGGGGCCAAGCCCGGCCTGGGCGGCCACCTGTTGGGCGACAAGAACACGCCCGCCGTGGCCGCCATGCGCGAGACGGTCGTGGGGGTTTCGCTCTTTTCGCCTTTCCCGTTCCACAGCGTCTACTCGGTGGAAGACCACAAGAAGCACCTCGACTGGATCGCGCACGTCAATCCGTCGGCGCTGTTGTCGGCCAAGGTCTCCACGCCGGTCGACGTCGACATGGTCGCGGTCGGCATTTACTACGCGGGCGGGCACATCGTTCACCTCGATGGCAGCTACGGCGGCACCGGCGCCGCCCCCAACATCGCCAAGAAGAACATCGCCATGCCGATCGAGTACGCGATCGGCCGCGTACACCAGTTCCTGGTGGCCGAAGGCATCCGCGACCAGGTCACGGTCATCGCCAGCGGCGGCATCCGCGGCCCATGGGACATCGCCAAGGCGATCGCCCTGGGGGCCGACGGGTGCGTGGTCGGCACCGCGGAGCTGGTGGCCCTGGGCTGCATCCGCTGCGGCGCCTGCGAAAGCGGACGCGGCTGTGCCCGCGGCATCGCCACCACCGACGATGAACTCTTGGAAATGGTCACCGTCGAGTGGTGTACGCAACGGCTGGTGAACCTGTACACCGCGTGGCGCGAGATGCTGGTCGATATCCTCTATCGCCTGGGGTTGGACTCGGTGGCGGCCCTGCGCGGGCGGACCGACCTGTTGTGCCATTTGGATTACGAGAACTGAAGCTGGGAAACTGAATCATGGCAAGGGATGAAGGCGCGACCGGAGGTCGCGGCTTGATGGCCGACCGGGTGCAGGCGATTCTCCGCGCTCGCGCCGCCCTGCGCCCGGAGGGCGACTGGTTCCCGCGGTCGCCCGAGGCCGAAGGCGGCTGCGGCGTGACCGGGTTCGCCTGCACCATTCCCGTGGGCGGAAAGCACATCTACGAGCCCTCGATCCAGATGCGCAACCGGGGCAACGGCAAAGGGGGCGGCATTGCCGCCTGCGGCCTGGTGCCGGAAGAGTTGGGCGTGTCGCGCAAGGTGCTCGATGAGGACTACATCCTTCAGGTCGCGTTGTTGGATTCCACCGCGAAGGCCGAGGTGGAAAAGGCGTTCATCGAGCCCTTTTTCTACGTGGATCAGGGCGGCCTGATTCCGACGTTGGACGACTACCGCGAGGTGCCGCTCTTGGAGGTCCGCCCGCCCGACGTGGCCCGCTACTTCGTCCGCGTCAAGCCCGACGTCCTGGCCCGCTTCGCCGACGAGAAGGGCCTGGCCAAGACGGGGATGAGCGAGCGCGAGATCGAAGACGAGTTCGTCTACCAGAATTCCATCCGCCTGAACGCTCAGTATTATGCCTCGCTGGGCGGCAAGCGGGCGTTTGTCATGTCGCACGCGCGGAACCTGCTGATCGTGAAGATCGTGGGGTACGCCGAGGCGGCCGTGCAGTATTACCGCATGCCCGACATGCGGGCCCACGTGTGGATCGCCCACCAGCGCTACCCGACCAAGGGTCGCGTGTGGCACCCCGGCGGCGCGCATCCGTTCATCGGGCTGAACGAGGCCCTGGTCCACAACGGCGACTTCGCCAACTACCTCTCGGTGTCCGAGTATCTGGCCGGGCGCAACATCTTCCCGCAGTTCCTCACCGACACCGAGGTTTCGGTGCTCCTGTTCGATCTCTGGAACCGGGTGTACCGGTATCCGATCGAGTACATCATCGAAGCCCTGGCGCCGACCACGGAGCTCGATTTCGATCGCCTGCCGCCGGAAAAACAGCAGATCTACCGGCAGATCCAGGCCGCGCACATCCACGCCTCGCCCGACGGGCCATGGTTTTTCATCATCGCCCGCAGCCTGGCCGAGACCGGCGAGTTTCAATTGCTGGGGATCACCGATACCGCCATGCTGCGGCCGCAGGTGTTCGCGCTTCAGGAAGGCGAGGTTTCCATCGGGCTGATCTGCTCGGAGAAGCAGGCCATCGACGCCACCTTGGCGAGCCTGGCCAGCGAAGACCCACGCTTCACGCCCGTGGCCGACATCTACTGGAATGCCCGCGGCGGCAGTTGCACCGACGGCGGGGCATTCTTGTTGACGGTCTCGCCATCTTGTGGCGCAGGCGTCTCGCCTGCACCTGGTTCTCAAACAGCTCGACGGAATGGCGACCGCGGCCCGGATGCAGGCGAGACGCCTGCACCACAACAGAATGGCAACTATCAGCTTCGCGTGACCAACAAGTTCGGGGTGCCGGTGGCTACCGCGCCCTGGCAAGCCCGCTGCGACTTCTCCGTGCCGCCAGTTGTGCCGCAAGAGACTGCCGAGGACACGGCAGCCATCGAGCGTTGCGTGCGAGAGGAGGACGCCCAGGGGATGCTGGCCTATCTCCTCAAACGCCTGCCGGACATGGATTACGATCGCCTCCGCTGGTTCGTCGCCCAATGGGCCGGCCGGACTGCCGAAAACGTGCCAGCCTTGGGCATCGAGGCCCTGACGTTGGCGATCGATCGCCGCTATCCCACGGGGGGCAAGAAGCGGAGCTCCCTGCTGACCATCCTCCGCGGCGGCTTGGAGACGATTTTCCAACGGCAACCGCTTGTGAGCGACGAGCCGACCGACGCAGAAAAGGTGACAGGCACCTTTTGCCTGCAAGGCCCGGAGGGTGCTTCGCACAAAAGGTGCCTGTCACCTTTTCTGCGCACCCACGCCCGGATCACGTGGCAGTCGCGCCAGCAATTGCGAGGTCCGCGACCGGCGGAGACGACCCTCCTCATCGACGCCCGCGGCTTCGCGCCCGAGGGCCAAGACTGCGATGCCACGCTGGCGGTCCAGGCGTACAAGCTAGGCTGGAAGCGCCTGATCCACTACAACACGCGGGGCACGCGATTCCACGGCGCCGGCTTCGGACCGAGGACCGAGGGCCTGCGGATCGACTGCTACGACAACCCGGGTGATTACCTCGGCTCCGGCATGGACGGATTGGAGGTTTACGTCCACGGCAACGCCCAGGACCAACTCTGCCAGATCAGCAAGCAGGGCAAGCTGGTCGTCTACGGCGACGTGGGACAGACGTTCCTCTACGGCGCCAAAGGCGGCGAGATCTACGTCTTGGGCAACGCCGCCGGCCGTCCGATGATCAACGCCGTCGGCTCGCCACGGGTCGTGATCAACGGCACCGCGCTGGATTTCCTCGCCGAGTCGTTCATGGCCGGCGATCCGCACAACGGCGGCGGATTCGCCATCGTCAACGGCCTGGCCTACGATCAGTACGGCAAGCTGCACCCGCTGGAGCTGCCTTATCCCGGCGGCAACCTGCTTTCGCTGGCCTCGGGCGGGGCGATTTACGTCCGCGATCCGCACCAGACGCTGTTGGACGAGCAGCTCAACGGCGGGGCGTACCGGCCCCTTTCCCCCGCCGATTGGAGACTCATCCTTCCTTACCTGGAAGAAAACGAGCGGCTTTTCGGCATCCGCATCGAGAGCGATCTCCTCTCGATCGACGGAATCCCGGCCACGCCTTTCCAGGTCTACCGCAAAGTGATGCCCCGCAAAGACGCCGAAACCGAGGCGGCGCTGGAAGGAATGGGAGAATAGGGAATGGGAGATATCAAATTGCAAATTGCAAATATCAAATTGCAAATATCTCCTCGTTCCCGCGGTCTCCGTGGGAACGCACCCTCCGCGACGCTCTGCGTCGCGGCAGCCGACGCAGAGCGTCGGGAAATGTGGGTTCCCACGCAGAGCGTGGGAACCAGGATCATGTCGTCAGCCTTTGTATTTCAATTTGATATTTGATATTTGCAATTCTCAATTTGCAATCTCTTACCTATGTCAACCACTCTTCTCCCCTGGAACAGCGGCGACTTCCACGACGAAGTCCAGCAGCGCGCCGGCACTCCGGTCAGCGCGTGCTTCCAATGCCACAAATGCACCACGGGCTGCCCGATCGGGCCGGACATGGATTTCCTGCCCAGCCAGATCATGCGGCTGGTCCACCTGGGCGCGGAAGCCGAGGTGCTCGGCTCGCGGGCCATCTGGCTGTGCGCCTCGTGCGAGACGTGTACGACGCGCTGTCCCATGGAAATCGACATCGCCGCCGTGATGGACGCCCTGCGCATGATGGCCATCGACCGCCAGGTGGCCCTGCCCGATGCCCACGGCCGTGAGTTCAACCGCAGCTTCCTGGGGAGCGTGCGCCGGCACGGCCGGGTGTTCGAGATGGGCATGATGGCCGCCTACAAGCTCCGCACCTTCGATCTCTTGTCCGACGTGGGCAAGGTACCCGGCATGCTGGCCAAGGGAAAACTCTCGCTCCTGCCCAAGCGGAGCGGAAGCGCGAAGGAGGTCCGCGAGGTCTTCCGCCGGGCGGAGGAAGAGGGGAGAGGGGAGAAAGAAGAGGGGGAGAGAGGGAGAGGGGGAGGGGGGGAGAAGAGGCCG
>CAYTJV010000542.1:0-5400 GCA_964438165.1 uncultured Planctomycetaceae bacterium
CCGGAAAACTACCGCCGTTACCCGCAAGATCCACTTCAGTCGAGTGATGTGTTACAAGTTCTTTATTTCTGCCTTCCAACGATGCGATGCTGTTCCCGACGGAACTCTTCGCTTCGCCGTTGCCAGTACTCGGTTTTCTGTTCGAGGGTGAGATCCTTCGTTTCCTGATAGATGCGCTCTGCGGCCCGCCGTTTCATCTCGACGCAATCAAATGTCTTGGTCTTCATGAGTGATAACCTCCTGAGGCGGTGTGCATGGCGACCGCCGATCAGGTTTGAGGGCCCCTCGCGGGAAGCCCTAGCCGACGCCGCACTTCGGCGCTGGAAATGCCCCCCTCCGATTCGAGACGTCGCTCAGATCGCTCGAGAATCGCCTGAAACTGAGGGTTTGTGCTCAAGAGCAGATTCTCGACGTCCTGTTCGTCCGCGGGAAACACCGCCGCGACGGCCTGTCCGCCTTGAGTCAAGATGACCGGCTCACGGCTGCCCGGCTGAACATGCGGCGCCAAGGCGGAAACCTCGGATAGTTCGATCGTTTTCATGTACTTCATTCTAATGCGCATGACGTTGGCGGGGAACAAGCCTAGGCCCTCGATCGCCGTGGCCACCGCTTCCTTGGCTCTGTAAAGAGTTTCGGGCTCGGACAGGATCTTGCTCGAATAGCGTCCGCCGGCATTGGGAATCGTTACCAGGCGGTTAGCCTGCTCCATCGCCTGGTCGGCCTGGACCGTGTCTTTGCCGGCCGCTTTGGCCTTGGCGATCAATGACTTGAGCATGTACAGGTACTCGTAGTCTTCCGCGCCCTCGCGGGCCTGTTCCAGGCGCACGGAGCTGACCGGGCCCGGATGGCCTGCCAACGGGCCGGGATAAAGCAGGTACCCGTCGCCGTTGGGATAGCGCACGTAGTAGGACTTGCCCGGCTGGTCGCTCTGGTGGATGAACGCGTGCCAGCCAAAGCGGAACGGATCGTACGTGGTCCACGACACGCCCCAGAACTCGTAGGACTGGACGTCGTACTTGAAGCAGTAGTGCGGCAGGAGCCGCTCGACGGCGCACAGGGGAGTGTCGGTACACATCTGGCCGTCGGTTGTGAACCAGATCCGATCCCCGGCCGCGCGTCGCTTGGCCATCACCTCGGGCGGGACGATCCCATAGTGCCCGAAGCCCCAGTGGTTCACGAATCCGTCCCACTCGTGTACGTGCTTCCACGTGCTGGAATAGATGGGGATCTTCGGATCGACCTCGTGGATCATGGCACAAAGAGCCTTCATCTGCTCGCGGATCGGCGCCTGGCCGTCGAACGGCTCGTCGGAGATGTAGAGCACGAACTTGTCCTGCCATCCCTTTTTGCCGACGTGATCCCAGAATGATTTCAAACAGGCCTGGTACGCCTTTTTGAATTCCGGCCGGAGTTTGCTGCGATCGGCCCCTTCGTAGGGCGGTTTGCCCGGATAAGGATGTTCGCCGAAACGCTCTGCCGGCGGAAATCCCCAGCCGAACAAGTAGAACTCCCACGGCGTGTAGGAAAACGGCAGCTTCAACTCGTTGAAATACACCTCGGCCGCCCGATCGAACGCGGCGAAATCGGCAACCACGCGGCCGTTCTCGTAGCGGATCGAGGGCGCCACGGGAACGCGATCGGGACAGAGCCGCCGCTTGGCCATGAAGCGGATGATGTCCCAGCGGACCTCGTCGACCGGCTCTTGCCAGGCCTTGCCGCCGTCGGTGATCCCCACGTCGTAGATCGCCCCCACGTGGCTTTCGTCGGGGAGCGCGAAGTTCCACACGTGCAAAGCGAGCGGCATTTCCGCCAGGGTGTGCCCTTCCGCAACCAGCCGCATTTTGCCGGTGTAATCTCCGGCCGCGCCGTCCTTCGGCACGCTCACCGTGATCCAAATCGGCTGGGTCGTGTTGGCGGCCAGATCGAACGTCGCGCGCGGCATGAGCGGATCGGGCCAGCGCCCGGCCCAGCCGTCGCACGCCGCCGGCTGCGTGGGGAACTTGCGGCACCAGGCGGGACTCTCCGTTTGGTAATAATTGGTCGGGTAATCGATGGGCACGTAGCCGACCACGCTGATCTGGACATCCTCCAGCTTCACGCCGCCCGGACCTTCCAGCGGCTGGACTTCGACGCGCACGCCGCGAACTGCCCGGCCGCTGCGCACCGCCAACTGAAACGGCTCCTGCTCGTTTCGCGCGGCGGTAACCCGCGCCGGTCCGGCACTTGCCGGGGCCGGATCATCCTCGAAGACCTTGACCACGGCGGGCACCGGCCATAGCTTCACGCCGTCCGAGTGGGCGACCGGCCGCCCCTCCATGCCCGCCAGCTCGCCGCGCACCACCTCGGCCACCACCACGTTGTCGTGCCAAAGCGTTCCGCGCTCCTGCATGGTCAGGTGGAGTTGCAGGCTGGCCGCGTCGCTGGGCATGGTGAGCAGGCCCGACATCAGCGTCCAGTCGGTCGTGCCGCGGATGCCCGGCCCGACGCCCATCATCGCGTTGTGCTGACTCAGCTTGCCTTCCGCCGTGTGACAGTGAGCATGGACTCGGACCTCGCCGCCCACCACGTCCTCGCACTTGACCCAAGCGTTTAGCAAGTAGCTGCGGCCGGGCTTGACCGGCACGCTCTGACGCCATCCGCGCCAGCTTTGCGGGGCTGTGGGGGGCACGTGCATCTTGGCGCACCGCCGGTTCAGCCCAGGCTGACGCGGATCGTCCAGCCCGAAGGTGATGCCCGAGTGGGCCGCCCCCTGATCGTCGGCGGTCCACTCGGCGGGCCGGGCGTCGCTCTCTTCAAAGCCGGGATTCTTCACCAGATTGTACGAGCCGCGGAGCAAGAATGCCTCGGCCGACTTGGCGGGCTGAGAAGCGGCGCCCTCGTTGCGGTAGTACACGCGGTAGGTGTGGATCGACTCCGCCGGCGCGCTGGCCGCGAACAACACCTGGCTGCCGAGAACGCGATGCGGGATCGGCTTGCCCCGGTCCACAATCCGGAGGGCATCCTCCCGAAGTTGGCCGCGCAGCCGGGCTTCGAACAGGGTCCCGTCGATGCACACCAAGCATCGAGAAATCTCCTCGGGAGCGAAATTGAAAACTCGCACCCGCACGCGCCGGTCCCATGACCCATCGCCGGCGGCTGAGGGCTTGGGCCACGGCTCTTCTGCCCCTAACTCTTGTAGCTTGACTCGCTCGCTCGGTCCCGCCACGGCCCGCAACTTGCTCTCCGGTTCCAGGCACTCCAGTCGCACGTTGTCGAACCAGGCCGTGCCCGTGCCGCGGAGCACCGTGCCGAGATCGGCCAGATTGGCCTCGGGCGGGGCGGTGAATTCGGCGGCGACCTCTTTCCATCTGTACGTGCCCGCGCCGGCGTTGAGCATGGGGGAGATGATCATCGTGTTGGCTCGATTCCCGACGTGGATGTACCATCCGGCGAACCCCTCGACGTTCTCCGCCCGCACCCAGGCCTTCATGCGATACTTGGCGCCACCATTGATATGAATGCCCGACTGCCGCGTAGCGATCCAGGTCGGCTCCGCGCCGGCGGCAACCACGGTATTCAGGCATCGTTTGCCCGACTGCGGCTGCTCGGTCCTCCAGGAGGCCTTGTGCTTGTCGTCCGGCGCGTCGTGGACCCAGCCGACCGGCACGTCGCCCTCGCCCTTTTCCAAGTCGCCGTTGACCAATCCGAGATGGGCTTGAAGGAAATCGGGCACCGCGCCGGCCGCAGGATTGTCGAAGTACACGTAGTACGCCGCCGACTTCCCGGCAGCACATTCCGCGGGAAGGATCAGACTGCTTCCTGCGGCGATCGGACCGCGCGTAACGGGTTCGCCATCCGGACCGCTCAGGGCCCAGAGCATCTCCGTCCCTTGTTCGTTGCACACGCGGATCGACTGGGCGGCCTGGCCGGCCAAATCGGCTTGCCCGGCCGCGCGTCCGATGGGCACCGCCACCGGCTCGCCGACTGCAGGACGGGCCTCATCGTTTCGCACGTCAATCCGCATCCGCATCCGCCACCAGCCTCCGCCGGAAAGATACAGCGGATGATGCCACGCAAGCGCGGCCTCTGCCGTGAAGAGTAATCGGGCGAGCAATAGCATCCAAGTGTACTTCCAGCGCAAGCGCGTCATGATTGATCCTTTCGCATCCGGAGCGAGTTAACGAGCCAGAAGGGATTTTCGCGTTCTTGGGGCCGCGAATCAATCCGTATGACAAGGCCCGATCGTCCCGGAGGGACGTTCGAGAATAGCCCAGCAATTCATTCGCGAGATTTACCGCCTGACTCACTCAGTCGGCCGTCCGGGCCCGCACGTCTCGCTTTTCTTCGGCGTGTCGACGTCGAACACGCCTTGCCGTCGAGTCGCGGCAGGACACGCGCTGCAGGATGGGCAGGAGGTAGGTTGACGAGTGCGCGGCCGCGGCCAAAAGCGACGAGCCAAGTAAGCCACGGCTCCGATCACCAGGCACGCTGCCGTCAAGTCCTGCCAAGCGTCGTGCATCGTTGGTTCACCCGCCGATCCAGGTTCCGATTTGATACGTCGCCATGGCGCCGCAGTAGGCCAGGGCGGTCATATAGGCCACGGTGAAGGCCGGCCAGCGCCAACTATTGGTTTCCTGGCGAATCACGGCCAGCGTGGCGGCGCACTGGGCACACAGCGCGTAGAAGACCATGATCGAGAGGGCCACGGGGACGTTGAATAGCGGACGCGCGGTCCCTTCCCAGCGGGCCGCGCGGAGCCGGGCGGCGAACTCGGAAGTCTGCTCGGGCGCGTCCGCCTCCGCCTTGCCGCCGCTGAAGATCACCCCCAGGGTTGCGACCACAACCTCTCGAGCGGGGAAGGACGCGATCACCGCGGAGCCGATCCGCCAATCCCATCCCAACGGCCGGAAGACCGGCTCGATCCAGTGCCCGAACCGGCCCAAGTAGCTTTGTCGCTGGTACGCCCCGGCAATCTCCTGCTCCACTGCGGCAAGCTCACTGGCCGCCTGGTCCCGTTGCGGGTCGCCGGGGCTGAGGAGGTCGAGCCGGTCCTGGAGTTGCTCGCACTGATCTTGAAAGGGGCCCTCGACGGTTTCCCGGTCGTGCGGATAGTAGAGCGCGGCCCAAACCAGGATCGAGACGGCGAGAATCACCGTTCCGGCCAGCCGCACGAACGAGTAAACCCGCTCCACCACCCGCAGCACCACCGTCCGCACCGAAGGCCACTTGTACGTCGGCAACTCCATCAGAAACGGCGGCGCGTCGCCGCGGAGGATCTTCTTCTTGAGCAGCCGGGCGACGACTACGGCTGCCTCGATGCCCAACCGAAAAATCGATGCCACGGTAAGGCCCTGGCGGTTCAACAGTCCGCCGACATACGTGCGGTGCGGAAGGAACTCCGCGAACCGTAGAGCAAAGATG
>CAYTJV010000543.1:0-5398 GCA_964438165.1 uncultured Planctomycetaceae bacterium
CCCTATCGTTGGTCGCTCGGCACGGCCGCGCTTGCGGAAGTCGCGGCCCATGCCAAGCCCATGCCCGACGAGTTCATCAGCCCGCAAGGCAACGACGTGACGCCGGCCTGCCTGGCGTATCTCCAGCCCCTGGTCGGCCCGCTGCCTGAGTATGCGCGGCTCAAAGGCATCCTGGCGTGAAAACCGCTCGTGGCCGAAAGAAGGCGGCGGCCGTGCACCAACAGGAATTGCTCGAGAACTGGGAACTCCTGCACAGTGAACAGGCGCCCCGCAAGATTGTCCCTCTGGAATAGGAGCCATCGTCATGTTTCCGCGAGTAAGTGGAGTTCGCCACGTCAAGGACTACGTACTTGAGATCACCTTCTCGGATGGCACGGTAGCGAAACTCGATTTCCACAGGCGGATCGTTGGACGTGGTGGCGTTTTCAAGCCGTTGGAAGACGTCGACTTCTTCAGACAAGTCGCCGTGGACCGGGAGGCGGGGACCTTGGTTTGGCCCAACGGCGTCGACTTGTGCCCGGACGTCCTTTACGCCGAAGCGACCGGCAAAGCGATCACGGAATTGGGCACCCGCATGGAAGTGGTGTGAGAGCGTTGGCGAATCGCAGTTATGTAGGGCGGACCGAACGCAGTGAGGCCCGCCGAAGGATACGCGAAATGGCTCGGCGGGCGTCGCTTCGCTCCGTCCGCCCTACGAGGAGCAATGAATGACTCAAGCTCGCAAGATCGTATCGAAGGATAAAGCCAAGCGGCCGCTATATGTAGGGCTGGACCTGGGCGGCACGAACCTCAAGGTCGGCGTGGTCGATGACCTCGGGCAGACGCTTTCCTACCTGACGATCCCCACCGAGGTGGAGCGCGGGCCGGACGACGGCGCCCGTCGTATGGGCGAGGCCATCCACGCGGCAATCCGCGAGGCGGAGCTATCGCCGGCCGACGTGGTTCGCGTGGGGCTCGGCTCGCCCGGCACGATGGACATCCCCGCGGGAAAGCTGGTCGATCCGGCGAACCTGCCGGGCTGGATCGATTACCCGATCCGCGACCGCGTGCGCGACGCCTGCGGCCTGCCGGTGAGTTTCGCCAACGACGCCCGGGCCGCCGCCTATGGAGAGCTATGGCTTGGCTCGGGCCGGGGCTACAAGAGCCTTATCCTCCTGACCCTCGGCACGGGCATCGGCTGCGGGATCATCATCGGCGACTTGATCCTCGACGGCGCTCACAGCCACGGCGGCGAGTTCGGCCACTCGATCGTCGACTACCACGACAATGCCCGCGTGTGCGGCTGCAAGAAGCGGGGGCATTTCGAGGCCTACGCCAGCGCCACGGCAGTGACTTTGCGGACCCAAGAGGCCCTCGACGCCGGCCGCGCCAGCTCGCTTTCCGGGCGCCTTGTGGCAGGGGACAAACTGACGCCGTTGGTCGTCGAGGAAGAGGCCGCCTCCGGCGACGCCCTTTCGCTGGAAATCATCCTCGACACGGCTGGGTACCTGGGCGTCGGCATCGTGACCCTGATGCACACGATCGATCCGGAGGTGATTCTGCTGGGCGGCGCCATGACGTTCGGCGGCAAGGCATCGCCGCTGGGCCGGAAGTTCCTTGCCCGCGTCCAGGAAGAAGTCCACCGTCGCGCCTACAAGTTCCTCGCAGAGCGCACGGTGATCGACTTCGCCGCGCTGGGCGGCGACGCCGGCTACCTCGGCGCCGCGGGAATCGCCCGGCGGGACCACCAAAGGGGCCAATCGAGCGGCGGCAACAAGTAGCGGGCAAACTTGACAGATTACACGGATACGTGTAGTATAATCCCATGAAACGGCCGGAACTTGAACGGCGGCTGCGCGAACTGGGATGGAAGTTGGCACGCCATGGAGGGCGGCACGACGTGTGGGCAAGAGGGGACCACGAGATCGTGGTTCCCCGTCACCGCGAGATCAACGAATATACCGCCAAGGCGATTCTCAAGGCGGCAAGAGGAGTGGCGTAATGCGATTCACGGGACGCGTTTTGAAGGTCGGCAAGTCCTGGGCCATCGAAGTGCCGATTCTTGGGGTAGTTACCCAGGGCCGCACGAGGAATGATGCCTTCACAATGATCGCCGACGCGATCGAGTGCCTGGTCAATCGAGAAGGATTCCACGTGGAGGTATATCCGGGCAAGGGGGGCTATTTTGAAGTCGGGGCAAACGACCAAGCCGCGCTTGGCGCACTGTTGCTTCGAAGGCAAAGGGTCAAGCGAGGACTCACATTGGAAGAGGTCGCGCGGCGGCTGGGCGCGAAATCCCACAACGCTTACGCTCGATACGAGCAGGGGCGCTCCGTTCCCACCATCGATCGCTTCACTCGGCTCCTTGCAGCCGTCTCGCCCGAAAGCGATTTCGTCTTGATCGAAAGTCCTCGTGGTTGAGGCAGCCGAGTAGGGCGGATCGAACGTAGTGAGACCCGCCGCACGGTCGACAAAGCACTGAGTACGGAGTACCGAGTACTGGGCGCTGAGTACGGAATACGCACGCCAAGGAGCGGCCGCGGCCACCGGCTCCTGACCCCTAACCCCTACTCCTCCCGCGCCTGCTCCCAGCCGAACGGCAGCTTCTTTTGCGGGTCCTGCTGCCAGTCGGGGTTGAGCTCTTTGAACAACATGCTGGGCTGGATGTCGGTGTTGTGCTGGTACTTGTTGCTCTGGTAGGCCGTGAACGAGCCGCGGAGGTCGTGGTAGATGATCTGGCAGATGGCCACGCCGGCATAGATCCGCACCGGCTGCACGGCGAACATTTCCAGGGTCCAATAGCCGCAGAAACCGACGTCGCCGAACCCGGCGGTCACGTGGACGAACAGCCCCAGCCGCCCGATCGACGAGCGGCCCTCGATCATCGGCACAAGGTTGTGCGTCTCGGTCCGTTCCGCGGTCCGGCCGAGGTAAAGCTGGTTGGGGCTGAGCACGAGCCCTTCGGGCGGGATCTTGATCCGCCGGTGCCGGTTCGGCTTGCGCATGTCGAGGACGATTTCCTCGTACACCATCAGCTCGTCGTGGAGCGTCAGGTTGTAGCTATTGGGATTGAGCCGGGCCGGATCGAACGGATCGATAACAATGTTCGTGCCCAACTGGGCCTGGATCTCATGGCCGGAAAGAATCATCGTATCCTCCCATCATGGCTCGACCCCGATTCGCGGACAAAACGACCGCATGGGGCACTGGTCGCAGCGGGGCTTGCGGGCCGCGCAGATCCGCCGCCCGTGATGGATCATCCGATGGCTGAACGCCACCCATTCGGCCTTGGGGACGAGTTGCATCAGGTCCTGTTCGATCTTGACTGCGTCCTTCTGGGTTGTGAGTCCGAGTCGCCGGCTGACCCGGGTCACGTGGGTATCGACCACCACGCCGGTGGCGAGCCCGAATGCCGTGCCCAGCACCACGTTGGCCGTCTTGCGCCCGATGCCGGGAAGCTCCACCAAGGTGTCGATCTCCTGGGGCACCTCTCCGCCGAATCGTTCCTGGAAGACCGTGCAGCACCGGACGATGCACTTGGCCTTGTTGCGGAAGAAACCGGTGCTCTGGACATCGCGCTCGAGCTCCTCCAGCGTCGTCCGGGCGTAATCGGCCGCCGTGCGGTACTTGCGGAACAGGTCCTTGGTGACCCGGTTGACCCGCTCGTCGGTACACTGCGCCGAAAGGACCGTCGCCACAAACAGTTCCAACGGCGTGCGGAAGTGGAGGGCACAGGTGGCGTCAGCGTACTCGCGGCGGAGGATTTTTGCGACCTTCGCGGCTTGTCGTTTGGCATCGGCAGAAACGGCCACGGGCGGAACGACCCCACGGAGGAGGAATGCTTCAAGCCAAGAAAAACGATTGTCCGGGGTCGATCCGCGCGTGTCAAGGCTGTGCCCTCACCCCTCCTCCCCCGAAATTGGCCTCTCAAGCCGCCGAATCCTATAATTGCCCGTGTTATCGGCGCCAACGTAGGGCAAGCTGCCAGCTTGTCCGTTGGCGACTCCGGGACAAGCTGGCAGCTTGTCCTACGATCACCGCTTGCCAACGGAGGATGGTTGGCATGAACGAGACTGAGTACCATCCACTCTATCTGAGGGGGATCGAAGAGTTCAATCGAGAGCGCTACTTTGACAGTCACGAAATCTGGGAGGATTTGTGGATCGGCGAGACCGGTCCGGCGCGGTTGTTTTACAAGGGTCTGATTCAGGCGGCCGTGGCCCTGCATCACCTGGCCCGCGGCAATCTCCACGGGGCGAATAAGCTATTGCGAGGATCGCAGCGGTATCTCGAGCCGTACCGACCCTGGTACTTGGGTCTGGACGTGGACGGTTTTCTGGCCGCCATGAGATGCTGTTTCGACGATGCCTTGGCAAACCGTGCAAGGCGCACCTGCGCGCCAGTGCCGAAAATCGAGCTCCGGCCGGCGCCCGATGTAAACGAGTCCGAGAAAACTTCCGAAGTCTCCGAGACTTCGGAAGTTTGAAGATGTTTAGCGGCCGACGGCACGTCGGCCCGGGATGGAAAACGCCAGGCCATGTCGGCAACTGAAGATACCTCGTTCTCGGTGGAGGAATTCTCCGGGATCGCGCGGCTGTTTCCGCTGCCGAACCTGGTATTGTTCCCTCACGTGATGCAGCCCCTGCACATCTTCGAGCCGCGTTATCGCGACCTGTTTCGTGAGGCTCTCGCCGCAGACCGGTTGATCGCCATGGCCCTGTTGGCGCCGGGATGGGAAGTGGACTACGAGGGGTGCCCGCCGTTGTGCTCGACCGCTTGCCTGGGCCGCATCGCCGCCCACCACCGTCTGCCCGACGGGTCGTACAATCTACTCCTGACCGGCTTGAAGCGGGTGGAAATCGTCCGCGAATTGCCCGCGGTGAGGACGTTTCGCGAGGCGGAAGTCAGGCTTCGCGAGGACTTCTATCCCGCCGTGCCCGCCGAGGCCGCGCAGGAGCTCCGCCACAGGTTCCAAGAGGCCCTCATGAAGATCCTCCCCGCCCTGGTCAAGGCGCACGGCCAGGTCGCCCCGCTCACCGAAAGCGGCGTCCCCTTGGGGGTCTTGACCGACATTGTCGGCTACATGCTCGACATCCCTCTGGCCCACAAGCAGGCCCTCTTGGCCGAGAGCAACGTCCATCGCCGCGCGGAAGCGCTGCTGGAGCACCCGGCCCCGGCCGCCGGCGACCCCCCCCCGGCGCCCCTGGTCGGTCCGCACCCGGGCCAGCACCAGCAGCGCCGGGGCCGGCAGGGCCGGCAGCTGCAGCGAGGAGCCGGGCTCTCCTCCTCCCCCTGCCGCCAAGTCCCGCAAGGTAGTCAGCGCGTCCTGGAGCCGCGCCGCGGCCCGACCCGGCAGGCCGCGCCCGCGCAGGGCCATCCCCTCCAACAGCTGACCCGCCGCAAGAAACGGACGCCGGTG
>CAYTJV010000544.1:0-5391 GCA_964438165.1 uncultured Planctomycetaceae bacterium
GCTGGTCGGCAGCAGGATGCCGCAGAGCATCCGGATGGTGGTCGACTTGCCGGCCCCGTTCGGGCCCAGGAAACCGAAAATCTCTCCCCGCTTCACGGAGAAACTCACCCGGTTGACGGCCACGAAGCCGCCGAACCGCTTTTCCAGGTCGTGAACCACGACGGCGTTGTCGGGTGAGTCGGTCATGTGCCACGTTGCCCCAGCACCGACACAAAGACATCTTCCAGCGAGGGCTCGATCGGCCGGATGTCCGAGGGCGGCAGACCGGCGGCGGCCAGGATCGACTCCACGCGGCGTGTACTGGCCTCGGGCTCGTTGGTGACCACGTGGACGCGGTCGCCGAACAGGCCCACCGGCTCTCCCACGAGTTCTTGGCGCAGCAGGGACGTTGCCCGGCGCGGCTGCGACGAGCGAATCTCCAGGATTTTCCCCCGCATGAGCCCCTTCACGTCGCGGGGCGTGCCCAAGGCGAGCAGCTTGCCTTGATGGATCAGGGCCAGGCGATTGCACCGCTCGGCTTCATCGAGGTACGCCGTGGAGACGAAGATCGTCACCCCCTCGCGCAAGAGCTGATAGAGGATCCGCCAAAAGTCGCGCCGCGAGACGGGATCCACGCCGTTGGTCGGCTCGTCGAGAAAGAGGACCTTGGGCGTGTGTACCAGCGCGCACGCCAGGCCCAGCTTCTGTTTCATCCCGCCCGAAAGGTTGCCCGCCAAACGCCGCTTGAACGGCGCCAGATTGCTGAACGCCAGGAGCTGGTCGATCTTTTCTTGCCGGCCGCGGCGCGGCACGTCGTAGATGTCGGCATAGAAGTGGATGTTCTCGATCACGGTGAGATCGGGGTAGAGCCCGAACCGCTGGCTCATGTAGCCGATGTTCTCCTTGATCGCCTCGGCGTCGCGGACGACGTGGTGCCCGGCGACCCAGGCATCGCCCGAGGTCGGCTCCATGATAGCCGTGAGCACCCGCATGGTGGTGGTTTTCCCGGCCCCGTCGGGCCCCACCAGGCCGAAGATCTCCCCTTCGGCGACCGCGATCGAGAGATCGTCGACCGCCGTCACCGTGCCGAACGATTTCGTGAGGCGCTCGGTGCGAATGGCATCCATCACGGTTGTGGGGCCTCCGTGGGCGCCGAATCGAGGAGGATGTCGGCGTCGGCGGGCATTCCCCGCTTGAGCTCCAGTTTGGGGTTCTCGACGTAGATCTTGATCCGGTACACGAGCTTCGTGCGTTCCTTCTCGGTCTGCACGCTCTTCGGCGTGAACTCGGCCTCCGAGGCGATGAAGCCCACTCGGCCCTCGAAGGTCTTTCCGGGCATCAGGTTGCTGATCACGCGGGCCCGCTGGCCGTACTTGACGTTCTGGGCGTTCTCGGCATCGACGTAGGCCCGCAGCCAGGGGTGTGCCAGATCGCCGATGGTCACCACCGGCGTTCCGGGGGCCACGTATTCGCCCGGTTCCACGTTCTTGGAAAGGACCACGCCCGGCCACGGCGGGGCGAACGCCTCGCTGTAGCTCAGCCGGGTCTTGGCCAGTTCCAGGGCGGCTTTGGCTTCGTCGAGCCGGGCCTGCGTCTGCTCCCTCACTTCCCGTCTCGCACCGGCCTCCACCAGTCGATATTGCCAGGTGGCCTGGTCGAGAGCGGCCTTGGCCTGCTGTTTCTGTTCGTCGCGCGGGCCGAGCTTCACCAGCGCCGCACGCTCCTGGGCCTCCCGCCACTTGGCATCCACGATGCGGTAAGCCGTCTCCTGGCGGGCGTAGTCCTCCTCGGAGAGGATTCGGTTCTCGAAGTAGAGCTTCTTGGCGCGGTCCAACTCGTCGGAAAGCCGGGCCCTTTCCACCTGAACGCTTTGGAGCGCGGCCTCGGCTGCCTCGATTTCCTGCGGCCGTGAGCCGTTTTCGAGTTCCTTGTGGAGCTGGTCCGCCTTTTCCACGGCAGCCCGGGACGCCTTCTTTTCCTCCTCTCGCGACCCGTTGTCCACTTCTTTCCACGCTGCCTGGGCTGCCCGGAATGCCGCGTCTTTGACGGCAACGTCCTTTTTCAAATCTTCGCTTTCGAGCACGGCGATCTTCTTTCCGGCCTCAACGAGCTCGCCCTCATCAACCCTGCGCTCAACCACCCGGCCGCCGATTTTGAAACTCACTTCGACGTCGGTGAGCTCGATATTGCCTGAAACGCGGATTGCGTTCTCGTTGCGGGCTGAGAAAACACTCCCAACTCGGGCGATAAGGCTATTAGTATTATTCCCTGACTTACCGAGATTCCCCAGACTAAACACATAGGCAAGCGCGAATAGAGAGGCGGCGAGCACTGCCGAGACGATCAGAATTTTGCGACGCGTCATGAGTGCGCCCTTTTGTGACCACAGATTCACATCGACTCGGTCGACGAATGCTCCCCCGTGGTGATCGCCCGGCGGAAGATCAGCCACGCCCGCTCGGCGTGCTTGGTGACATCGAATCCTCCATCCGTGACGTGCCAGAGGATCCCTGCCGGCACCACAATGCCAATCAGCATCAGCGCGGCCGTGGCGGGATCCAGCTCCGGACGGATCTTGCCCTCCTGTTGTCCCTGGCGGACTAGTTCCGCGATACGGCCTAGGTACGCGCCGAGGATTTGCTGAACGCGCTGTTTGCGCGCGGGGTGACCGCTGTGGGCATCATCGGAGAAAATGATCCTGGGGACCGCGCGGCCCTCGCGAATGACGCGCACGTGCCGCATCAGCAGTCCTCGCAACTGCTCCAGGGGATTGGGATTCTCTTCGGCCGCCGCGCGGATATTCGCTTGCAGGCGAGCTTCGATCCGGTCCAGGGCGGCCAGGATCATCTCGTCTTTGTTCTTGAAGTGGCGATAGATTCCCGATGGCACCAGCCCGACGCGCCTCGCCACCTGGGCCATGCTCAGCCGGTTCACCCCGTGCGCGGCCACAAAGCTCAGCACGGCCTCGGCAATCTGCTCGCGGCGGATCTCGGTATCCAGCTTTTCATCGCTCATGGCGCGCCTCCATTGTGATTATACGTTCACAATCGGCTGAGAGCAAACTGCAAATGACTACGCGCGCTCAGGTGCGAAAGCCGCCCCCCCTTTGGAGTGTGGCGACTTGTCGCCGCTTTCTTTTTGCCCGTAGCAACATGCGCCGCCGAGCGAAAGCGGCGACAAGTCGCCACACTCCAAAGGGGGGCCATCGTGGCGAATCGGCGCCTGGCAGGCTGACAAAGACTAACCAAACGCTTGGCATAGCGCATAATATTGGGTATGAGACTGGAACTTCCTTTGATTATCGTCGCCGTGGTACTGATCCTCGTTGACGGGTGCGGCGCCCGTGGCGGAAACACGGAAGCGAGCATCGGGCCGGGGCAGCCGTTGGCGCCGGGTGCTCAGAAACCGGAATCGGAGACGCCTCACCCGAGCTACGGCCTGCCTCTCGACATCCGTATCGATGCGCCCGATGCGCCTGAGGAAATCCGGCGTCCCTCCCCGCCGGTTCCACCGGGGACCCCGTTTCCGGGCAGCATTGTCGACAGCATTCTCAAGGGCCGATCAAAGTAGTAGGCACACTCCGTGTGCCGTAACCGGCGGACAGCACACGGAGTGTGCCTGCTACGGATCGAACTAGCTCTTCACCCCGTCACGGTCCGGAGGACTTCCTCCACCGCTGGGCCGATTGCGGCTTCGACGGCGGGGGTACATTGCTCTCCGAACGATAGGACGTCTTCCGCCTCGATGCCCACCAGCAGGATGTCCTCGTCGCGGGGCAATGCCAGCCCGGCGGTCCTGCCCAGGGCCAACGCCGTAGGGAGGTTGACGTCGTGGCTGGAGGCGCTCCGCTGCGTGGGGATGGAGGCGGGGGTGAGGCGGTGGATCGTGCCGGGTGAAGCGCCGGTGCAAATCGCGTCAATCACGATCGCCCGATCAAAGCCCACCATCCGCTCCATGAGCCGGAGTCCACCCCAGTAGTCCTCGGAGACCTCAACGTCGGGCCGGTTTTCCAAGAGCGGCTTGAGCTCGGCCGCCACGCGCAGGCCCACGCTGTCGTCGGTGACCAGCGGGTTTCCAAGTCCCAACACGAGGATCTTCATTCGCAATCACAGGTTTGCGTCGAAAGATACACGGCCAGACCCATCTGGCTGATCTGGTCACGCTGGGCTTCCAGCCAATCGACGTGCTCGTCTTCGTCTTTGAGGATGTGTTCGAGCATTTCGCGGGTAACGGCGTCGCCCACCTCGCCGGCCAGACGGATGGCGTCGTTATAGGTGCGGATGGCCGTCATTTCCGCGTCGAGATCCGATTCGTACTGCTTGGGCACGTCGGCGCCGATGCGGATGGCGTTGAGGCGGCTAACCGTCGGCGTCCCCTCCAAAAAGAGGATTCGAGCGATGAGCTTCTCGGCGTGCTTCATCTCTTGGACCGCTCGTTTCTCCACTTTCTCGTGGAGCCGCTCATAGCCCCAATTGGCGCACATTTCCGAGTGGACCATGTACTGGTTGATCGCCGTCAGTTCCTCAACCAGCAAATCATCGAGCGCCTTGAGGATTCTATCATCGCCTTTCACAACCGTGCTCCTTCTCCAGGGATCGACGCAGGGGGACCGGAAAGCTCCGCTAAGGTTGCTGCCAGAATACGGCCGGTACGGGCCCTGGTCAACCCGTCCAGCGATTTTGGGGGGTGTCAGAGAATTCCGATTCTTCCGTTCTCGGGCGTAGGACGGCCTTTCCAGGCCGTCATTTCTTGGCGATTTCTCGACGGCCTGGAAAGGCCGTCCTACCGCACAAAACCCGCACAAAGAAAATCCCGACGCTTGCCCCTAAGGCCCCTTATGGCCCCCGGGGCATGGACGCGGTAAACTAGGACGGCCGTGCGACCTTTTTGGAGTGCGGCGACTTGTCGCCGCTTTCCCTTGGCAACGCACGTCGCGAGAGGCAAAAGAAAGCGGCGACAAGTCGCCGCACTCCAAAGGGTAGGTGCCGCACAGCCCAGGACAGCCAAAACAAGACAAAAAGGAGAAGCCATGTCGGACGCAACCCAACCCGCCAGTCAGCCCACCCCGGGGCCATCGCTTGCGGTTCCCCAGGAGAAGATTACCGACGGGGCGCCCGAGAAGATCTATCTCATCTCGTACCCCAAGATCCTGTTCTTGTATCCGGTGTTCGTCTTTTCGCTCTTGGCGGCGATTTGGATGAGTCTTTCCGACCAACCGCTCGCCGCGGAGAACGTCGCGGCGGTGATTATCTCGACCCTGTTCTTGGGGCTGTTGGCCGTGAACCTGGTGATCCTGGCGTTCGACTTCCCGCGCACCACGTCGCTGACGCTGTTTTTCTTCATCGCCGCCCTGGTCATGGGGTTCATCCTGCTGGTGCCCCTGCGGCCCGAGGTCTTGCCGGACCTGACCGC
>CAYTJV010000545.1:0-5377 GCA_964438165.1 uncultured Planctomycetaceae bacterium
GCGATTCATCGCTGGGTTGGAAGGCAGATCAGGGTGCGTAGTCCCGGAGGGACGACTGAAAGCCCGGCATCACGCCTCAGCCGTCCCTCCGGGACTGTGTACAAGGAGGCGTCTTCGGTCCCCAGCACTGAAGTGCTGGGTTATTGTCAATCGTCCCTCCGGGACGCGGAACACGGAAGTTATCTTTCGGCCGATCCTCATGCCTTTTCTTAGGTTCCGCGGCGGAGCCAGTACCCTTTTCCAGGCTGCCCGTTTGCAGCTCGATTCGGCGCACGTGTTACTCTGTCTGGAGCGCCCACAGCGCGTGCGGCGTGAAGTGAATCAATTGCGCGAGGCTCTTGCCGTCGCCGGACCCGGTTTTCCGCAACATCTCGCGCAGGCCGTCGCGCAGGACCCGCAGGTGCTCCTGGTTGCCGGTGAGTCTGGCTTCGTAGGCCATGCCTTCGGCGGCGAGGCAGACGCTGATGTACGTTCGCGGCGTGCTCAAGGGGCAGGCCGTATAGCGGAACGCCTTGTCTTCCTCCACCCAGCACTCGCGGATCATCTGGTCGGTGCCCACGGTGATCGCGTGCAGAACGTCGGGGTCCTGCGTGGCTCGGTGGTATCGGGCCAACGCGCTGACGAGCAACCCTTCCATGAAGGGCACGTTGCCGTAGCAGGTCCGCTCGGGGTGCATGCAGTCACCCCTGTAAAGGTCACATTTTCGCCGAAATGCCCAGCATTCTCGCGAAACGACGCGCCGCCCCGCTGCTCGCGGCCCGCGACGTTCTCCCGAGAATCCCGCAATAACTGGTTGGCAGCATTGGGTTTAGCACCTTTACAGGGGTGGGTGCATGCAGTGTCCCTTGGCCAGGCGCACGACCCAGCCCCGCTGCCAGTCGATGTTTTTCTTGAGGACCTGCCAGCAGGCGGTGGCGGCGTCGAGGTATTTCTTGTCGCCGGTGGCGTCGTAGGCATTGAGCACGAGAATGATCGGCCAGCCCAGCCCGCGGATATGGTCGCTATAGGCCGTGGGGCAATGGCGGACCATGGCGTCGGCCTCCTCGATGGCCACCTCCCGCGCCCGGCGGTCGCCGGTGAGATAGTAATACTCGAAGTCCCCGGCCACCCAGACGTGGCCGAAGTTCGTGCTATGGCCCATCTGATAGGTCCGATCGACCGGCAGCGGGGCGTTTTCGTAGTACCCGCCCGTGTGGTTGAGGCAATGGAGCCAGATCTCGCCCACCTGCGGCGGTTTTCCCCACGGGTTCTTCAGGTGCGGATTGGTGGCGTGGATCACGTCGACGTCGATATGGTGCCGGGCCGCCTGCTCGCCGCGGAGAAAGTAGCGGCGCTGGCCGGTCCGCAAGTACTGGAGGAACATTCCGTGGGCCAGATCGTATTCCAGATTGCCCCAGTTCACCTTCCGTTCGCCGAACCAGTCGCCGTAGTTGAGCATCCCGTACTCGCGGTCCTTTTCCCGCCGTTTGAGGTGGACATCGAGCGCTCGATCGAGCCACGCATCATAGCCGGCGTACTTCTGCGGATCAGCGGGCGGGAACTCGCCGAGGGCCTTGGTCTGACTGATGAACGCCGGATCGGCCACGGCCAACAGCGGCTCCTCGGTGGCCTGGAAAAACGCCCCCAGCCGCTTGGCGTCGGGCTTGCCGGAGAAGTAGTTCACCCAGAACTCGTGGGGCTTGGCTACGCCGACTTTGAACGTGTACTTGCCGCCGCGGAGGGCATAGTAGAGCTTATTCTCCTCTTCGAGCGGCTTGCCATCGTAGAGGCCCTTGGGCAAGCGGGGACAAAGCTCCAGGAATACGCCAGATTGCCCGAAAGCCTGCCCGCATCCGATCGCCTTGGGCCAGTTCTGCCAGAACTCCCGCAGGCCGATGGCTAAGCCACCCGAATCGGCCCGATCGGCACCGACCGCGGCCCAGCCGCAGCCGCGGGCGCCCGCCGGCTTGTTGTTGAGCAAATAGTGATTCTCATCGACCTGAAACAGACGGGCATTGGCCAACCCGTCTTCGTCTTTGGTCGGCGGCTTGCCGTCCAAGAGGAAGACGGACTCGTCAGAGCCTGCGTAGGACCAGACGCTGATCGCGAGGCGGGGAATCTTGGCCATCAACGCCTCCTGATGATCGTTGATGAAGGTGTAGAACACCCGAATCCAGGGCTGACCGCGCCATGCGTGGACGCGTGCTATGTAGCGGAACATCCGCTTGCCGTCGGCTTCGTGCCAACCGCTCACGCGGATGCAGGCCCGCACCGGACCGGCCTGCTCGATGGTGATTTCTGCCATTCCTCCCAGCGGCGAGAAGGCGTCCCCCTTATCGTTGCCGAGGAAAACGCCGTCGGCGATGCAATTGAGTGTGACGCGCTGCTCCGATTTCGGCCCATCCCGCCCGCCAATCAGCCATGCCTCACCCTGCGGCCTGAACCATTTGGGATTGTACAACAGCCGCACCGGCCCGGTCTCGATCATGACGGCGCCGTCAGCCTTCTTCGTGACTCCCACGGGCTTCTCCGCGGCCGCCCGGAGAATCCCCGGGCCATAGCGGAGGGTGAGCGTCTTCTTCTGCTTGGCTGTCAGGTCGATCTGGAAATCCAGGAGCAGCCAGCGGATTGAGCCGTCGGGCCAACGGGCGAGCGGCTCGGTTTGCAGGGGGAACTGCTTGCCGCCCTCGTCAAATAGGGCCGCGGCCTGATCGTCGCGGAGCACGCCCTGGGCCAACGGAATCCCAGATGTCACCGGCCACTGCTGCCGGTCCACGCCGGCCGGCTCCTCGACCGCCAATCGCGTTTCCTCAGCCAGGGCTGCTCTTGTGGTGAGGCAAAGCATGAGTGCCAAGAGCATCCTGCAATTCTCGTTCCCACGCTCCGCGTGGGAACGCAAGCCTCGCCGCTCTGCGGCGTCTGGAGCACGCGCCGCAGAGCGGCTGGACGTGCGTTCCCACGCAGAGCGTGGGAACGAGGGTAAGAGAGTCTTTGCCATCGTGCTCATTTCAATGCCTCCTGCAATTTCAGGATCTGCGTGGCCAAAAGCCAGCGGTAGGCGTCGACGTCGGCGCCGCTCCACAAACGATCGTGCTTGTACTTTTCTTGGACCTCGATCGCGTCCCAGAGGAACTTCAGCTCCTTCTCGCCCTCTCGGGCCGCCTCCGCGGCCTTGCCACCTTTCTTCTTTCCCTCGGCGACGAGCTGCTCCAGGGTGTAGATGTACCGGCCGTCGTCAATCCCCTCGCGATAGGCCTCCCACATCGCGACCGGGATCGGCTCCCCGTCGGGCGTGGAGCGGTTGAAGAAGTCCATGTACGGCCCGTCCAAGTAGTTCCACGGGTCGCCCGAGCTCGACTGGTAGATCCACGGAATCAACGTCTTGAATCCCGATTTCCAGAATCCGAAGCCCCAGGTCATGCGCGCGCCGCGCACCGGGGTGTGGTCGTTTTCTCCGCTGATGTGGTTCGGGTAGCACCAGAACTCGATGTGCTTCTGGCGGCTCAGTTCTTTGATCTTCTCGTGCCCAAACACGAACGGCTGACAGCACCAGACGTCGACGTAGGGCCAGAGGGGCGCGAACTGGTCGTGGCTGGGATCGGCTGTAATGTACGTGCGTACCCCCGGTACCCGTTTGATCGCCTTGAGCACGCCCACCATGAACTGCACGGAGTTTTCCTGCGTGCTGGGCTCGTCGATGGGATAGTAGAGCAGCTCGGGCCAGCCGCGCCGCTTGCGCTCCTTCTCGATCGTCTCGACCATCTTCGTCACCTCGTCGAAGAACGACTGCGGCACGTCCGGGCGGACCAGACGCAAATGGCTTCCCAGGCCCCTCTTGTCCACGAGCCGGGTGTACCAATGCTCGACGCCGAAGCCGGCCACCAGCGGCTTGCCGGCCAGGCCGTACTTGCGGTCCAGGGCGATGCGGCGATCGGTCTCTTCGCCGTCCATCGTCCAACGGCCTTGCTCGTCGCGCTTCAGGCCCGTGACCGCCGAGATGTGCGAATTCATGCCATGCTCGACCATATCGCGACGCTGCAACTCGGCCTTGCGCTGGAAGTAATCGTTCGCCACTGCCGTGTTCTTCGTATCCACCATGCTGAGCGGATCGTAGTAGTACATGCCGTAGATGTGCTCGGGATTCTTGCGAAGCCGGATCGGGAGCACGCGGAGCTTCAAGGGCACGCCGGCCGATGGGCCGCCGCCGGGCGAGAACGTCAGTTTCCCCTCGTAGACGCCGGGCTGGGCGTCTTCCGGCACCTTGATCGTAATCCAGTAGGTTTGATTGTAGCCCTGCCGAAGGTCTACGCTGTCGCGGCGCTCCAGCACGTCCGGCGCGATGTGGTAGGAGTAGAACGAAGAATAGTTCGGCCGCACGCGCATGTACCGGACCGCACGGATGTCGACATTGCCGGCAGGCAACAGGGCATCGCGGCAGCGCAGCTCGCCCGCCTTCACCGTGGCGCCGGGCAGGTCCGTCAGAGGAAGAATGGTGAATGTCACCGGCTCGTACTCGCCCAAGGAGGCGAACGCCCGTAACTCCGGATTGAGCTCGCTCGCGCGGGGCACGGTGTTCGGGTAGATCACCTCGGAATAATGCCGGGCGAAGACCGCGTACCCGCGCTTGCGGTCCGCCGCACTCGGTTCGGGCATGGGGCGGTCGTCGACGTGCTTGGTTTCCTTCCATTTCTCCGCGACATCTGGAGGCAGGAAGAAGATCTCCTGTTCCAAGCGATCAAGAATCTCGGACCGCACCGCCCGCTCCTCCGCGGTCGGGAAGACAATCAGGCAGGCCACGAGCCATTCGGCAGTTGGCAGGAGCTCAATCGCCAGCGGCGAGCTTGCGACGCTCGCCCGGAGGATGCGTTTCTCGAAGATGTACGGGCCCGGGATCTTCACGGTCGTGCGAGCCTGGCCTGCGGCGACCTCGAAACAATGATACTCCCGCGGCGAGCCGGCACTACGGCCGCACAAGACGTAGATCGTATAGTCGCCGGGCTTCAGATCGACGAGAAACGCGTTGGCCCGGTCGCTGAAGATCGAGTCGCACGTGAGTTCGTTGGTGTAGATCGGCGGCGGCTGATCGCTCCCTCGGCTTTCATTGCGTTGCCACTGGCGCCCGTAGTGCTGGTAATGCGCCTTGAGTCCCTCGATGGTTTTCCATCCGTAGCCCGCCTCCTTGGTGTAGGCCGACTTGGGCGTGATCCGCGTGAACCCCTGGCAGAGCTCGGACTCGTCGGTTCCCATGTCAAAGAGAATCGCCTTTGCCGAGGCCGATTGCACGGCCGCACCACCCATGAGAAGCACGACACTGAGAAAAACTGGCCGCATGATGTCCTCCCTTCTAAAATGGCCCCTCGATGACCCGGAATTCCACGGACTTCTGGTCGATGAGTCG